>JAZKFS010000087.1:36832-42139 GCA_040386315.1 Bacteroidota bacterium | reverse complement strand
CCATGGTTTCAACATGGGCTATGGATTCCCTGTTTATTTCACTATTGTCATTTTTTTTGTTAACACCTGTTCTGCTGTTTCAAGGCGGTAATAATATACATTACTTGGTAAGGTATTAGTCTCAAATGGTACAGTATAGCGGCCTTCCTTCCATACATCATTGACGATCACAGCGATTTCGTTCCCTAATATATCAGTAATAACAAGACGTACTTTACCGGTAGAGGCAAGAGTAAAGCTAATCTCTGTCCTGTCACTATAAGGGTTTGGTATATTTTGTTCTAGCGTCGTATACGCTATTTCCTGATCTGCTGCCTGATGGTTTCCCTGACGGGCATTGAAGATCAATGTATCATCAGGCATCCCATTAAAACGTGACAGGTCACGCAGTACTCTATGGTTGTATTGCAGCATTGAAGAATCATAAACACTGCCATAAAGCGTATCAGAAAGCCGTGCATCAATATACTGAATATTCCATGCAGCAGGTATTGAATCAGGCGAGGCAGGGTAAGAATCAGTTATTTCATTATATAGTATTTTAGCCGAGTCAAGCTGCCCTAATCTTTCATAAATTTCTCCTGACAACATGGATAGTGACGTTATAAGCATTGTATCAGAAGTTGTCGTTATTACCTGATGAAAATCCGTAAGTAGCGCAGTAAGCTTTATAGTAGTAGTATCCTCCATCAGAAGGGCAGCTTCTAAGGCATCATACGCCTTCTCACGTCTGCATTTAGCACCGAGAGTATTATCGATTACCATGGTCTTTGCACTTTGGTAATATGTAGTCAGAAGTGGAGAATCGTAGGTAAGGCTTGGCCATGATCCATCATTGGGATAGGGATCATCCCCGCATACTATTTGTGCTGCTGAAGTACACTCGTATGTACTTATCGGTTCTGTTAGTGGTGCATAGCCACAGACAACAGCTGTACTTCCGGGAGTATTAATAGGAGTATTAGGTAAGCTAATACGATTAGGCTCAGGTCGAACTGCATATTGCAATCCGGGACTCCGCCACGCATTGTATTGATTTGGTATAGCTATAGGTTGTGCTGGTGTCGGCCAGTACGGATGAAGCCGGGCATGATATTCTGTCTCGCTGGCAAATTTATTATAACCGCACGGCAATATCACATCTGCATCCTTATCAATCACAATATCTGTCCGGTGATTTTCTCTTCTCTTTAGGTTACCAACGAGGGGCGTAAAAGGATTATCTCCTTGATCTACAACTCCATTACTGGCAATATTATCTATGAAATCATTTACACCTCTTACTAAAACTACACTTCCTTGTGGGACTTTGTTCATTTCTACGCGAGAAAATCCTTGGGCAAAAATTCCCCAGTTGAAGTTTATAAACTGATTGTTACGAAGTTGATGAGTAGCTCCACCCCAAATGTCAATACCGGTACCCACTTTATTATACGTATTATTAAAAACGGAGCTATTGTAGGTGCTTTGATGCACATTACCAAAAGTCACAAAATCCATACTATTGCTACAGAATTGTAATGCACTGCTACGATCAACTATACCTGTATTACAGCGGGTAAAGGTATTCTGGATTATCGTACTTCTCACATTAGTACTTCCGAATAATCCTTCTCTTAGATTATTAAAAGTACATCCCTGTACTACAACCTGCTGGAATCCTGCCATCACAACTCCCGCAATATCAAAACCTCTTCTATAAGCCTCTTGGTCATTCGTTATTACATCAATTTCATCATTGGTTTTCATATCCGTAAAGTTACAATCCTTTAAAGTTATATACTTAAGACCTGTCATACTAGAGTTTTCCGGCTCATAATCATATTCCATGTACAGCATACCACCGGGTAATCTCATTTTTGGATTATTCGCACTAATCCCCGCTTTAATAACAGTACTGGAAGTAGTAAAATTACATTTTTCAATTATACTGTTATTTTTGGGCACAGTTAAGATTTTCAATGACACATAATCAAAATTTGTATACTTTAATTTTAGTAATGATTCATACGTTTCTCCCAGCAGATATTTTCTCCACCCATATCTTCCATTTAATAAAATACGGCTGGTATTAAGTTGTACATTATTCTCACCGGTTTGCCCCATAATTTTTATAGGCTTGGCGACTGTTCCTTCACTCGTAAATCTACCAAAGCACTCGTTTGGCCACTGCCACCCATCACTATCTTCCATTAATGCAACCTGAGCGCCTGGCATAAATTTAATCTCTCCTCGCTTTGCTACATTGAAGCTCCGAAGATTGATCTTTGCGTCTTCACCAATAACAAATAAGCCGCCACTTTTTACTTCGACCGGACATAAGATTTCAGCCCGTGCACCATTGAGTACCTTTAGTGTACCACCGTCCTCCACAACTATTTTTCTTAAAGAAGAAGGATTAAATTCTGGATTATAAACAAATTGGCCGTTTTCATATTTTGATCCTTTTATAATTGAGTTATAATCAAGCTCAAGGGTGGCACCACTTTTAATAACGATATCTTTATTCCCCTGCATATCAATTACAGCACCGGTTCTTACCATTACCTTTACGTTATTTTCTAGAACAAAGAGACCATTTTTACGGAGTTGAACATGCCCATAAACTTCTGACATGTGCACTTCTTTTTGAGCTTGTGTTTCAGTTGGGGAAGGTGGCGTAGTAGGATACGAATGGTTTACAAACTTCAGGCCAGTTCCATCGGTATTGTCAGAATACACAATTATATCATCTACTTTGATACGACCTTTTAGGTCAACGCCATCCAGAAATCCGGTAACGAGGATTTTACCATGGTCAGCTCCGGGTGCGCCAGCATTGGTGATAATTCTACTGTTATCATTTTGATTTCCATTATCGCTAATGTTATTTGTCGTTAAAATCCCATCTATTGCCAAGATAGAATTTTCCGGTACAGTTAGCTGTATGTTTACCCCATTTATCTGAGTACGACCATTGTTGTTTTTGTAATCAGGTTCAGCGGGATAATTCAATTTATCAGGAAATTTCATTCCTCCACCCTTTGCAGTTCCTGATGGCTGAATTACATTGATCAACTCGTTATTAATATTATTTGCATTAATATCTTCCGATGTTCCTTCTTTTATAAAAGCACCGAAATGCATTAATTTCTTACCATCTTCATTTTTATAACCATTTTCACTGGCTGCATTATAGTTATTTGTAAAATCAGGGCCAGTGCTAAGAAAGTTCAAAGTAGCAGATGTTGTGAAAATACCGGTAGTATTTCCTTTATTATGAATTGAATGGGCAACAGCTCTAAATGCATTAAGATGCCCAAATCCTACTCTTTGAGCCCATGATCTCCGTAATTGATCAGTACTTTGGACGGTATAATTATATTGAATGGGATTATTAAGATCTTCATCATAATTATTTAAAGGATTTGTTGCTACAAGTTTCCAATTATATCTGGATACAGAGGAGACAGTATTATCTGGTAAATCAGGTACTTTACCGGCTGTAAATGTCAAGATATTATAAGCTCTCTTATGAACATTTTCACCATCTAAAATAATACCTCCCTCATTGCCTCTGGAATCAATATCTTCTTTTAAATAACCCATTCCCTTGCTAACCGAGGTCATTAACCCTACAATACCCGCTACTCTCGGTGTAGCGTAACTAGTTTCACTTTTCATCATATAATCCTGACTGATATTATCACGGTTTGCAACCAAGGTATAATTAGCGGGAACAGCAAGGTCAGTATATGCTTGCTGTTTTTCAATCTGTCGTTGTTGAGTGTTTGTTGAAATATCAAACTTATTTTTATCTGCTGAATGGCCATACGGTCCAAATCCATCAGGTCCATAAGAAGCTCCAAACTGAACATTACCGGAATACATAAAAACATTCCAAGGGAAAGGTAAGATATTCCTACCACTTTGGGTACCAAAATCTCTCTGTGAGCCATTTTTTTCGTTTAAGGCACCATCTGCTAAACCAGTTACGCTTATGGCTCTATAGTCATTATACGGATTACTGGTTGGTGTGAAAACATAGTTACAAGACGCTGACAGTTTATCGGGGCCGGGAGATTGGAAGGAAACACCATTATCGCTGTCGGTTGAGCCATTAGGGGAACCTGCTACAACAATTACACCACTCTTTATAGCATCTTGAACAACTTGTTCCATCCCACCAGCTAACATACTAATATTCCAAACATCTGGACGTCTTTTTTTCTTATTCTTTAATCCATCTACATCCATAGCAGCAGCATCTGTTGAAGAAAAATAAGCCCCGGTACAAGTTTGACATGTACCTGTCATACCTATAGCATTATTTCCTTTTGCAATAGCAGCCGACATTGATTGAAAAACATGACCTGTTGTTCTTGCGTCAAGGCCATATTTGTCTCCGTCCCCGCCATCAGCGAGATATAATATATTTCCATCTGTATGTGTTGCATCTTTCAACACCATATCAGGATGATACGTCCTGACAAATTCTTCACCATTTTCGGCAAATACAATTGTTCGGTCTGATCTTCCCCTGGTAATCTCCCAAGCCATTGGAAGTTTCATATAATAGTTTGACCACATGGCACCTGATTTATGCGGTTTAAACTGCTCTACTCCTGCACCAATATTATTATTTTCATTACCGTTTCTTGGATCCATTGCCTGATCGTTAGGGATTCCCAAATAGGTTTGTGCTTTAGTATCAAAGATACAACGTACATGCTGTACGCTATTTAAATAGTTTATTAGGGAATCAACTCTGATATAATTATTGAACGTTAGATGATAACAACTGGCTCGAGAAATATCAAAAGCCGTATCTTCAGGAAACTCCTTTTGCATAGTATACGAACCAAATATTAAGGATAAATCTCTGAAAGTATTACGGACATTAGGATAAAGCGAATCTATATCATTCCAATTTACCATCAAAGTACTTGTATCAGGTGCCCATGGCGCTCTGATCAGTAAAGTATCAAAGGATATGTAGAAGCGATTTTTTGCGTAATATTTACCACTTAAAGTATCTACCTTTACAGAATCAGGGTTAAAACTATATGACGGAGGATTATGCATCATTAATTTTAATGATCCCTGCGCCTTCACACCCTGACAGGCATACAGCATCAATCCGATTATTAAAAATTTCATCAGCGACTTTTGGCGCATCTTTACCTCAGGTTTTAAAAAATTATAGAAGCAGAATTGGTGTATCAATCTACTGCTATATTTATATACTTCCAATACTCTAAACCCAGCTAAAAGATAAGTGGTCGTTTTCAGCGATAGATGGTCGGTTTCAACAGATAAATGGTAATA
>JAZKFS010000087.1:32479-36784 GCA_040386315.1 Bacteroidota bacterium | reverse complement strand
TCCTTTAAATCTCGAGACAAGGATTACTACCCTTCACAATATTTCTTCAACTTTTGGTATGCAGACTTCTTTTTCTGCCGCGATACTTTCAGTATAGTACCATTACTGAGAAAGACCTGATTATCCGGCGATCTGTAGGGAAACCGTTTAATATACTGAGGATTGACAAGGTATTTATGATGTATGCGAATAAAACCATGTGACGACAGCTTTTCCTCGTGCGTTTTCAGCCAGCCGCAGGCAGTGACCGGCAGAGAATTTTCACCATAGAATTTTGTATAATCCCCGCATGATTCACAATACATAATAGTTGAAATTTCCAAGGGGTGAGATTCATTTCGAGCAGTCACGATTATGACCGACATTCCCTGAAAGTTTGTACTCATAAGTTCTTTCGGTTTAGATTTTAAAAGATAAATTCTACCTTTAAAATACAAAACAACTTTACCCCAAATCAATAGACAATTTCTGAACGGTCGATATGACTTTCCAAACGGTCGAAAATCGCTTATGAGCGGTCGTTTTTTGAAAAGTCGTTTTTCCAAAAAATCGGTATAATTCTTTTAAAAGCAGTTTTTAAAAACAAAAAAGGCAATTCCTATTACAGAATTGCCTTTCAAAAAATGTCATATAGAAGTTTTAAAAACCTACTCCTTTATAATTTTCACCATCGCTTCATCTGAAACCGACCTAATTTTTAAAAGATACACACCCACCGGAAGTTCTGAAATATTCATTGTTTTTAAAAGTCGCATTTCTGACGGCGCGCTTTTAAAAGTAAATATTTCTTCGCCGGAAAGATTCGTTACAGATATTTCCGCACCGTTTTTAAAAGTCCCGGCGATGGAGAATATCCCGCTTGTCGGGTTTGGATATATTTTTAAAAGGTACTTCTCCGTAAAATCCTCGATACCGGATGTAAGGACGGAAACCGGTTCAGACTTTGCCGTACAGCCATTCTGGTCGGTAATTTCGACAAAATATAATCCCAGGAGCTGGGCGTTGTACGTCTGGCTATTGGCACCGGGAATTTTCTCATCATTGCGATACCACTGATATTGAACAACGGGATTCGGGCTGACTGCCGTAAGTAGACTTGCAACCTGTGTTATGGATGGTTTTAAAGGATTAGGATTAACTGTAACATTCGTCGGATCGGACGTGCCGGAGCAGCCGCCTGCATCAGTAACAGTAACAGTGTAGTTTCCTGATTCCGTAACGGTAATGATTTGCGCTATGGAGCCATTTGACCATTTGTATGACGTGTAGCCGCTACCTGCATCGAGTGTTACGCTTTCTCCTTCACACAGCGAAAGTGCGCCGCTTGCCGATACGCCCGGTTTTAAAGAGTTCTGCACAATTACATTTGTTGTTACTTCGCCTGTACAATTCTGAGCTGATGTTTCAACAGCTCTTACAGAACCTCCGCCGGAAGCACCCCAGCGAACTGTGGCTGAATTGCCCGCAGAGGAAACAAGCGTTCCGCCTGTAACGGTGAATGTTACATTGCTTTCCTGTAGAGTTGCAACCGTGTATGTAGCCGTAGTATTCGGACAAACTGCCTCGGGTCCGGCAATAGACGGGGTTGGTTTTGGATTTACAGTAATCGTAAACGGCTGTGATATTCCCTCGCAACCGTTTGAATTCGTAACAGTTACAGAATACACACCTTCCTGCGATACAGTAATTGAGCGGGTTTGAGCACCTGTTGACCATACATATGAAGTAAATCCTGCTCCTGCATCAAGTGTGGCAGTTTCACCTTCACAAAAAGACGTCCGGTTTGCGGTAATGGAGGTTACAGGAAGTGGCAGAACTGTTACCGTTACGGCATCTGTCCCTGTGCAGCCATTTGCATCGGTTACGGTTACATTGTATTGTGTTGTCACAATTGGTGTTGCTGTTGGCGTAGCACTTGTTGTTGAATTCAGCCCTAAAGCAGGCGACCAGCTATAGGTAAATGGCCCCTGTCCCCCAGTTGGCGTTCCACCTAACTGCGTGGATTTACCAATACATATTGAGCGGTCATCGCCCGCATTCGGCTGAGGATGGCCAAAGACGGTAATATAATTCGTTTTTGTGAGCATATTTGAGCCGCTCGTATTTGTCACCACGAGCGTCACGGAATATGTTCCGGGATTTTGATACGTCACGGTTGGATTTTGTTGCGTAGAAGTTGCACCATTACCAAATGTCCAGCTCCAGCTTGTAGCGCCGCCGCTTCCATCTGTAAACTGCACTGTTAGAGGTGAACAACCGGAAACAGGTGTCCCGCTAAAATTTGCGATCGGAGCGCTGATAGAGCAATTTGATGACGTCAATGGGATCATTCGCGATGGTCCGCAGGAATTACTCACAGAGCTTCTTGCTACGACGGCTTCACCGCCTGCCACATCACTGGTATTATCCAGTACACGAACATTCGACCCACTTGCTATTGCATAATGCATTACTTTTCCAGGGGCAATAATATGTCCGAGCTGGTGCGCGTGTCCAAGTTCATGAGTTGCTACAGATTGGAAATCATATTGGCCTTGCGGAGTCGTGCCGGTACTGAAATTCCAACCATTTCCGGGCGCTACCGCTTTAAATATCTGATCACATTCTTTTAAATACCAGTTTATCGGGCTGCCGCAGCCAACCCAGTAGCTATATGTTACGCCCAAAGTTCCGGTTGGCAGCGAGCAGTTTGTATTATCAAATGACACGACATTGATATTATCAGCTATATCGCAACTTACACTTGTCGTTGTAGAGGAAATTCGGAAATTCACCAGAGTTCCACACCGCCATGTTTGCATTGCCCTTTTGTAAGCATCGGTGGCGGCTGAATTGGCGGCAAAACTGCTGTTTAAATAAAATGTATATCCGCCAAGACGATTGCTGTCCACCAGGTCCACTGTATATCGTTGTCCGTTCGTTGCTTCTACATTTATATGAGCATATTGCACTATAAGTGCTGCTGATGAAATTCCCTGTTCATTTAAAGAGTTGGTAACACGTATTGTTCCCGTTCCTGCTTCCTCCGGTACGCGAACCTGAATTTGTGTATTGGACCACGACACAATATGATTACCCGGCGCCGGGACATAATCCGCGCCCCCGTTATTCGCATTTTTAAATTCCACCGTTCCAGCCGTCGAACCAAAGCCCGTGCCATTGATCGTCAACGTAGAAAATGTCCCGGCTGTAATCGTCGTCGGAGTAAATGAAGTGATCGTTGCGACAAGGATTTTATCCTGCTTCTTTTCTTTTAAAAAGGTTTTCGTTTTAAAAAAGCTTTGTAGTGCTTCAGGATCATTCTCAATATTTTTCCCGGTTTGCTTTTCAATTGCCGTATAAATTTCACCGGTACTCCGGTAGTTTTTAAAAGGATCGCTTGCTTTTAAAAACTCATCGTATTGAATAAATCCCTGCACGCCGGCATATAATTCAAATCCTTTTAAAACCACCGAAGGAAAGGAATTGCCTGCCGCACTTTGGCTTTTTAAAAAGAACATCCCGGCAGATCCTTTTAAAAGTTTCACTCCCGGCTCAACTCTTACTGCTTCATTGCCAACCGTTCCGCCCTCAGTTCTGATTTCCGCATACTTTATTTCAAGATCGCCTTTTAAAACAGAATGAACCTCAACCAGGTTTGCTGTATAGATCATTGAATGAGATTCATTCCAATATGACTGCTGCGAAATAACTTTTCCTTCCACGATCAGTTCCGCCTCGCCAATACGCTGAGCAAGCGGAACCTCATACAGCATACATTGCGCAAATATCTGTGATTGCAAAACTGTAAAGGCAAACAGGCAAAAAAGTATGAATTTTTTCATAATGGTTTTATTAAATTCTTTAAAAGAATTCCGGTATAACTTTTAAAACCTGATTTTTACTTTTACGGTTTCATAATCCTTTTTAAAAAGAGTTTTTAAAACAAAAAACGCCCGCCTTTTTAAAAGCGAGCGTTCCAAATGTTGTCATTCCAGCTTGACCGGAATCTTCTTTACGAATTTTTAAAACCTTACGCAGCGACAGCCTTTTTCTTATGAGAAAGTGCTTCTGTTACTTTATCGGCTGCTTGCTGAAGCGTTCCGGCTACAAGGAATTTCAACCCGGAATTCTTTAAAATCTCACGCGCTTCAATTGCATTTGTACCTTCGAGGCGAACGATCAGCGGCACGTTTACTTCCACTTTTTTAAGTGCCTGTAAAATACCATTTGCTACCCGGTCACAGCGAACAATACCACCGAAGATATTGATAAGAACGGCTTCCACATTCGGGTCGCTCATCATGATACGGAATGCGTTCGCGA
>JAZKFS010000087.1:9982-32469 GCA_040386315.1 Bacteroidota bacterium | reverse complement strand
TCTACATTGGCGCCGCCCCCAACGTCCAGGAAGTTCGCCGGGAAGCCGCCTGCCAGCTGGATAATATCCATCGTGCCCATCGCAAGCCCGGCGCCATTGACCATACAGCCAACGTTCCCGTCAAGCTTGATGTAGTTCAGGCTGTACTTCGATGCTTCAATTTCGATTGGCTCTTCTTCGCCAAGATCACGTAATTGCGCATATTCCGGATGGCGATATTCAGCGTTATCATCAAAGCTCAATTTTGCATCAAGCGCTACGATCTTATTATCTTCGCTCAAGACAAGCGGATTGATCTCGATCATTGCGCAATCAAGAGCATCATACGCTTTGATCAGGTTTTGCATAAAAGCAACGAATTCCTTTAAAGCTGCGCCGCTCAGGCCAAGTCCGAAACCAAGGTTACGCGCCTGGTAATCCTGAAAGCCCGTTACCGGATCAATCTCTTCTTTCATGATCTTTTCCGGTGAGTGCTCGGCTACCTCTTCGATATCCATACCACCTTCAGTCGAAACCATGATCATGTTTTTTGAAGAAGAGCGGTCAAGCACGATCGAGCAGTAGAATTCCTTCGCAATCGCCAAACCTTCTTCAATGAACATACGCTTTACGATACGTCCTTCAGGGCCGGTCTGAACCGTTACCAGTTTATTGCCGAATGTTGCTTTCGCGATCTGGTATGCACGGTCAGCTACGTCGCCGCCACGAATCACCGTTACACCGCGAACAGATTTACCGTCAATCTGAAGTTTCTCGCCTGTCTGCGCATTTTCCACTTCACCTTTGCCGCGTCCGCCTGCGTGGATCTGGCTTTTTAAAACGATCGTATTAATGCCTTTGCTGATAAAATCCTGATATGCTACACCGCCCGCCTCTTCCGGTGTAAATACCGGCTTACCAAAAAGAACCGGTACGCCAAATGTGCGCAGAAGTTCTTTCGCCTGATACTCGTGAATATTCATGAATCTTTTATAAAAATGAGAAAAATTACTGTCGTTTTAAAACAATCACCTAAAACCTTTTAAAAGAAAAACTTTTAAAAGACTTTTTAAAAGAATTATGGATTTGTTCCTTTTTTCTGTGTCGTTGTAGTCGTTGTTGTACCGCCGCTACCGGTAGTTGTCGTAGTAGTTGTGCTTGTTCCGCTACCTTTTTTCTGCGTGGTCGTTGAGGTTGAGCCGCTACCTGTGCTGGTTCCAGTACCTTTTTTACTTGTCGAAGTAGAGGTGGTGCCGTTTCCGGTTGAGGTTGTTGTTGTTATTTTTGTACCGGATTTTGTTGTACTCTTTTTACCGGTTGCCGCAGGAGTTGTAGTTCCAACTGCTTTTCCTGTTGCTTTGCTGATTGAATCTGCAACTCTGGCTGTTGCAAGTGAGTCAACTTTTGCAATACTGTCAAGCGCAGCAGTACTCATTGAGTCTTGTTGGATCGGTTGAATTTCTGCCGGAACCTGTACCGGCTCGGGAGTTGGCTGTGGTACATCATCAGTATTTTTCGTGCGCTCACAACCCGCCATAAAAAGCCCTGCAATTAGAGTCAAAGTAGCCGCAGAAGCAAAAAATTGTTTTTTCATTGTAAAGCATTCCCGTAAATTGGAAGAAAATTTATGATCTTTGTATTATCAGAGCCGCCGCAAAATTATCTATATTCGGGACAATTACCAAATTTTACCTTTTAAAAAACTCTTGTGAAGTACGCTAAATTCTACATTCCCCTGTTACTTTTAATTCTCGGGAAGCTCTCTATTGCCCCGCTTTTTTTGAATAATACGCTCGGCTCGGAAGGAAATCCGATCAAGATCATGCTCACGCCAAGTGTAGATGCGGAAAAGATCACCAATTCCACCGACCTTCTCGTGAATTATCTTGAAAAAACCACGGGCTATAAATACACGGCTGCAATTCCAACAAGCTTTATCACCGTCATCGAAGGTTTCGGCTCAGGAAAAGCAGATTTTGCTGCGATGAATACATTCAGTTATGTTCTCGCGCATGAGCGTTACGGCGCGGAAGCCGCTTTAAAAGTAATCCGACGTGGCGGTGAGACTACATATAAAGGACAGTTCATCACGCGCACGGATTCCGGTATTGATTCTCTGTATGAATTGAAAGGAAAGAAAATTGCCTACGTAGATGCAGCTTCCACATCCGGCTACATTCTTCCAAAAGCATTACTCGATAAGAATAATATCAAGCCGAGCGCGGAAGTTTTCGGCATGAAGCATGACAATGTCGTCACGATGGTGTATCAGAAACAGGTGGACGCCGGAGCAACCTACTATTCGCCGCCAGACGCACAGACTGGTGAGATTCTTGATGCACGTGCTCGCGTTATAAAGCAATTTCCCGATATTTACCAAAAAGTAAAGATCATCACGCTCACCGAAGCAATTCCCAACGATCCGTTCGCTTTCAGAAAAGATTTTCCTGATGATATTAAAAAGAAAATAATCCGGGCGCTTTTGGATTTCCAGCAAACAGAAGAAGGCAAAAAAGCGCTCTACCAGATCTATAGCGTGGAAGGTTTGCAAGTCGCAACTGATAAAGATTACGACCAGCTTCGCGCTATGATACACTCCTTCGGTGGCGATCTGGAAGCGGCTTTAAAAAAGAAGTAGTTTCTGAATCACAGATTTTACGGATTCCTCTGATTTCACAGAAGTTTTTAAAAGAATTTACCAGTTCCCAATCACAAGTCACCAGTTACAATTAATGCTCGAACTTAAAAACATACAAAAAATATATCCCAACGGCACACACGCGCTTAAAGGTGTTTCTTTAAAAGTGGAGCCGGGCGAATTTCTCTCGATCATCGGGCTTTCCGGTTCGGGAAAATCTACGCTCCTGCGCTGCATGAATCGCCTCCACGAGCCGACGAGCGGTCAAATTCTTTTTAAAGGAACGGACGTAACGCATATCAAGAGTGAAGAACTGCGCGCTTACCGCAAAAAGATCGGCATGATCTTCCAGCATTTCAATCTTGTAAAGCGCCGTTCTGTTGTGGATAACGTGCTTTCCGGCTATCTTGGCTCAATGCCTGTGTGGAAATCTATTATGGGACAATTTCCCGCAGATATTCGCGCAGAAGCTTTAAAAAACCTCGACATTGTTGGCATCAGTGAAAAGGCAGATCTTCGTGCCGACTCACTTTCCGGCGGTCAGCAGCAACGCGTTGCAATTGCACGCTCTCTTATGCAGCGCCCGGAGGTTTTGCTCGCGGACGAACCTGTTGCGAGTCTTGATCCTGCGACGTCGCATTCCGTGATGAAATATCTTGAAATGATAAATAAGCAATTTGGTACAACGATCATTTGCAATCTTCACTTTTTAAGCTTGGTGCGGCAGTATTCCACGCGTGTCATTGCTTTAAAAGCGGGTGAAATAGTTTTTGAGGGTTCGCCAACGGTGATAGATGATGACTGGTTTAAAAGGATTTATGGCGACGATGCGGCGGAAGTTGAGATAAAGTAAGTTTTAAAAAGTTTTTAAAAGAAAATTCATGCAGTCCAATAAAAGAGTTTTAAAAGACATCCAGGCATTTCTGCTCGACGTTTTTTTCGGATTTTATATCGCAATTCTTGGCGAAAGGATTCTCCTTCACGCCGTGATTTTAAACGACACACCGGAACCCGTGACAAACGCGAAAATGTGGAGTTTCCTCATGTTCGGTTTCGTATTCGCCGGAATTACTCATTTTACTAAAACATCCCTTTCTTTAAAAATATTCGGGCTAGGGGCAGAAAAAAATTCTTTTAAAAACGCAGTTGCAGTCAATATCGGTTGGATTCTCGTCACACTTTCCGTCATCGCGGGCTGGGTAATTACTAAAATTTCCCTTATCCAGTTTTTCTCCGGCGAAGGCTTGCAGAGCGCGGGACGGATCTTCTCAGCGCTGGTGCATCCGGAAATGTCCATCTTCTGGGAAGCTCTTGCGGCAATTATCGAAACGCTGTACCTCGCGCTGATGGCAACGATCATCGCGCTTCCCTTCTGCTTTGTGCTAAGTTTTTTAAGCGCGCGCAACCTGATGAAAGGCAGCACGATCGGTTTGGCGATTTACACAGTTATCCGCGTGGTCAATAATTTTACGCGCTCTATCGAACCGCTCATCTGGGCAATCATTTTTTCCGTGTGGGTTGGCATCGGACCATTTGCGGGAATGCTTGCGCTGGCAATTCACACGGTCGCATCACTCACAAAATTGTATTCCGAGCAGATCGAATCCATTGACGCAGGCCCGATGGAAGCGCTCGAAGCAACAGGCGCACGTCCGCTGCAAGTGATCTGGTTTGCCGTGGTGCCGCAGATTTTCCTGCCGTTCCTGAGCTTTACGATCTACCGCTGGGACATCAACGTGCGCATGGCGACGATCATCGGTATGGTCGGCGGCGGCGGTATCGGCACGATGCTCATGCAATACCAGGGTTTGGCGCAGTGGAATGAGGTCGGGCTGATCGTGATAATGATCGCTATCGTCGTCTGGATCATGGACGAGGTTTCCGCGCGCGTGCGTGAGGCGTTGCAGTAGGATTTCTTTTTAAAGAGAACTGTCCTTTTACTTTCAGAAACTATTCAGGAATTTGCATTTTCTTAAAAGTCCCCCTTATCAAGGGGGATTTAGGGGAATTCTTCCCACGCGTTAATCCCCCTTTGTCCCCCTTTATAAGGGGGATAAGAGTTTAGAGTATGCTTTTTTGTAATTCCCGAACTGTTACTTAAAAACAAATCTTGCTTTTAAAAGAAAATCGCGTATTTTGCAGAAAGAAGGTTTTGCTTTTTAAAATCATAAATCACCAAAGCGAGGATTCGATATAAAATCCATACAGCTTTTAAAAACTCTGCTGCTTCCCTGCGCTGCATTTCTGTGGAGTTCCTGCATTGTGCCGGAAGATGTGGTTTCTTCGGGTGAATTCCAACCTTTAAAAACACTCACGATTTCTCCTGACAGCGCAAAAGTTGGTGATAAAATTATTATCACAAGCGAGAATTTCATTTCAAAAAAAGAATATAACCAAGTGTGGTTTTCGCCAAATGTGAAAGCGGAAATTGATTCGGCGACGACAACGCAGTTATTTTTAAAAGTGCCGGGTGGTGCTGTGACTGGTGAAGTTGCTGTGTCGAATGGCGTGTATGCGGATACGATTAGAAGCGGTTTTAAAGTAATTGCTGATGAAGATACTCCAAAGGACATTGAATTTACACCAAATATCGGATACGTAGGCACACGAGTATTTATTACTGGTAAGAATATTATCCTACCTGCAACTGCGACTATATCAGGGATTAAAGTACCAGTCACCACCTTTTCTGGATCGCCATATTTTGTAGTTCCTCAAGGTGCAAGAACTGGAAAATTTGCAATTACAAACAACAAGGGAAAAGCTGGAACTCCGACCCAAGAATTAAAGATCATAACCGATGATCAAAATTGTACTGCTCAAATCGGCGGCATAAAAGTAATTAAGAATGCTTCAGAATTCTATTACCATCCCTCCACTGGAAATCAATCTTCGACAAGTATAGATACAACTATAATATCAGCAAAATTTAATATAACAAGATGCGGCGAACTCTTTAATTCAATGGAGTTTTATGCAATTGGAAGTTGTTTTAGCGGAACTAACGAATTACCTTTTCCTGAAAATAATCTTCAATGTTTTCAATATTTCGAACCTTTACAATATCTATATAACGCAATATTACTTGAAAACGATTCAACAAATATGATAATGAAAAAAATACATATAGTGCAGATAAATTATAAAAGACATAAAGGTGCATCTGATAACACTGGTAATTATACAGATTGTAGTCGGTTAGATATTGAATTAACCAATGTACCTTATACCAATGAAAACGGTAAAAAAATTATATCCCTCACAAATGAAAAATTAAAAGAGTATCTTACTAAATATACTTTTAAAACCAACTATTCATATAACAAAGGCAATTCTTCTAACGGAAAAAGTAGTGAAATCAAAGGCATCTACGAAATCCTCCCCGACGCGTATTTTGAACTGACTTTAGAGTAATTCCGTTATGATGGTACGCAACTTTTAAAACACATTTTTCGTAGAATTACTTTTACTTTTTAAAAACATCATGGCACGAATACAAAGAAGTTTTGCGACTAAAGGCAGCAAACAGGAAATGAAGGAATATATTTCGACCAAGCTCCTGCCCCGCCCGGAACTGAAAACGCTTTTAGACAAAGTAGAATGGCACGGCGACACGCTAAAAATTGACTCCAAGCTCGGCAACGGAACGCTGACAGTATTTGATCAGCGCATCGAAGTGGACATGCAGTTGTCGTTCTTCGGCTCGATGGCGCAGAAGAAGATCGAATCGGCTATTGACGAAAATTTCAAGCAATTGGGCAAATAATTCTTTTAAAAGCTTTTTAAAAAAAAAGTTTTTAAAACAAATCGTATATTGGCTTTTAAAAAATCACGGGAAAATCTTCTCATGCAGTTTTTAAAAGCCATTGTTGTTTTTGTATTTTTCCTTCCTCTTGCGCTTTCCGCACAGAATTATTATGGTGGCATTCCTGCTCTTTTTGATGATTTTTCCTATACGAATTCTGAATATTTCCCCGAAGGCGATTCGACCAATTCCATCTTTGGAAATAATAACTGGCTGAAGGAAAACGGCGTAATTTCATCGCGCGCATGGCACCGCTTCAACCGCGACAATCCTGATAATTTTGGTAAAGGTTCGTACGTTCTGGCGCGTTCTCCGGGCATTTCATTGATTGCAGAAAAAGGGTTTCGGTTTGGAGATGTTACGCCGGTTTTTGATTCGGGATTTCTTTTAAAAGAAGGAACGTACGTTTCGCGTATACGTTTTGGTGCGCTTCCGGAGGAGGCACGCGCTATTCAGGCGTTCTGGATGGGTTCGCTGGATCACTACCGTTTTAAAAGAGGGGCTGATTCGATCACCTATGTCAATGAAGTGGATTTTGAGTGGAATAATCATTTCAGAGGCCAAGGAATATCTAATTTTAACGTTGCAAATATCGGCGCCTACCATACCAAAAACGGGCTGATCGGCAAAGGTAATACACTTCTTCTTTTTCAGTACGATATTTTCGGAAATTTAATAGAAATTACAAGCAATCAGCAAAGTGTTTTTAAAAAGCACATTCAGGATCAATGGTGTTATTTTTTTATAAGGATCGACAGCAACCGCCGCGCAGTTGAATATTATTTTGAAACAGATGTAAGCGATCAGGCAGATAAAATATTCGGAGGCAGCCATCTCATTGGAAAAAAGACTGTTGCACCGCAATCAATCAAAGAACACTACCCGCGAACTCCCCTGCCTGTTATCTACAATTTCGGGATGTGGAATATTGATCCAAAGGATACGCTTTTAAAAAGTAATGTCGCGATGGATATTGACTGGTTTTACCACACTCCAAGAACAGATGTTGAATTGCCAGCGCTTTTAAAAGAAGTGGAAAATTTGCGGCTTCAGAATATCACGCGGATCAATACCACCGGAATTCCTTTGGATCACGACTTTCATAAAAGAATTCATACGGTTTCCATCGAAGGCGCGGACAGCATTTCCCCTATTCAGCCCACGGTGTATGATGTGAGGCCTTCTTTTAAAGGAGCATTGTACGACATAGAATATTCGTATCGGCGCTATACAGTTTCTGGAATTGAATCCTGGATCCCGGTTGATACATTAAGCGCAACAATCTACGCACGCGCTGCTGATACAGCAATTGAAATACAAGCCACGGTAAAGGATTTCTGGAGAAATCATGAAGTGACGGCAACGAAAATGGTGAAAGTAGTTCCTTTTAAAAGCACAACATTGCCGGAAGTATTTCCGAATCCCGGCGATGGATTATTCATTGTACAATTAACACTGGAATTTGATAAGGGAAATATTGGTGTCGAGATTTACAATTTGTCAGGTAAATTAGTACGAAAATACTCCACCACTGAATCAAAATTCCTGACTATTGACGTGATGGATCAGCCGCCGGGTGAATACTTTTTAAAAATTTCAAGCGATACAAATACATATATACAGCAGATTACACTTACCAGATAGTTTTTAAAACTAAATACCTATGATTCTTTTAAAAGCAATTATTATATTTTTCCTTCCTCTAGTTCTTTCAGCACAGGATTATTACGACGGAATTCCGGCGCTTTTTGAAGATTTTTCTTATACGAATACAGAATATTATCACCCAGACTCTTCTCATAACAACTCTCTTTTCGGAATGAATCAATGGTATACTGAAAATGGCATCACGGTTACGCGCGCGTGGTATCCATGGGGCTGGCATGACGAGACGACAGCGTATAGAAATGACACATTATTTTCACCTCGCAAACACGGCATTTCCCTTACTATAAAAAAAGGTTTTAATATTATGCCATGGCTTACATCGGGCTTGGCTGCAAAAGAAGGGACGTATGTTTCGCGCGTGCGCTTCGATATGATGTCGCGCAATGGTTATATTATACAGGCATTCTGGTTTATGTCACCTAATCGCTACCGTTTTAAAAGATCTGAGGATTCCATTAACTATTTTTCCGAAATTGATTTTGAGTGGAATAATCATTTTGCCGGACCGGTCAATTCTGGTGGACACGTAAGTTATTTAACAAGCCAGGTCGAAGGTAAATATGCCACAGGCAAAACAGAACAATTGCAGTTTTTTAAAAGAGACCAAAGCGGAATAATTTCAGATGTAACGGCGGATTTATACAATGGAAACGACTCTATTGTAGCAAAGCAATGGTATTATTGTTTTTTTACTATTGACAGCGTAAAGCATACCATTTCGTATTATATGCAGTCAGAGGAAAACCATAATGGCGATACGTATTATGGAGGTGGCGCACACCTAGATAGTTCTCTTACTCCATTTGTTTACAAGCATTCCCCGCAGTTTAATCTTTGTCCCATGTACAGTGTATCTTTCCGGGGAAAAGATTCGACAATAAAGGTTTCAGATCAGGATATTGAGCTAGACATTGACTGGTTTTACTATTCTCCGAATACAAATCTTAGTCTTGATGATGTTTTAAAAGAAGTTAAAAATTTTCGCGGTGGGCAAATTGACCGCATAAATACAACAGGATATTCTACATTTCATGATGTAAAAAATACTCCCATTTCTGTTGAAATATCCGGCCCCGCCGAGATTCACCCATTCTCGGCGGGTAAATGGACGCTATCTGCTACAGATCTCAGCGCTATTATGCATACGGAGTATTCTTATCGTTTTCTGGATAAAGATAGTGCAGGTGAATGGCACGATATAGTTGCAAATGACGTAATACTTACAGCAAATGCTTCACACGGCGCTATTGAGTTCAAGGCAAAAGTGCGCCAAATCTGGACAGGAGATGAAGCTACTACGAGTAAACGGGTAACAATAATTCCTTTTAAAAATAGTATAGATCTCAATCCTTTTCCAAATCCCACCTCCGGCATTGCTACAATTGAAATACCATTTTTATACGACCAGCAATATCTTGATATCACAGTATATAATGTTGCCGGGAATCGGGTTTTATCTTATACTGCCAGCGCATTATACCGCTTGCCTGTTGATCTCAGCAAACTTCCTATTGGGCAATATTGCATAAAGGTTCAGTCTGATAAAAACATAGTAGAAACGATTGTACAGGTTGTACGATAATTTTTTTTAATGATGTACTTACCGGATTACGGTAATACTCGTATTTTGGTTTTTTAAAAAATCAAAGTAAATTTTCTTATGAATCTTTTAAAAGCCATCACTATATTTTTACTTCCCTTTTCACTTTCTGCACAGAATTATTACGGCGGGATTCCTGCGCTCTTTGATGATTTTTCATATAAAAGCACAAGATTTCCAATTGAAGGCGATTCGAGCAATTCGCTGTACGGAAAAAACATCTGGCTGACAGAAAATGACAAACTTTCATCGCGTGCATGGCACCGCTATAACTGGGGTGATCCTGATTGGTTTGGCAAAAATTCAGGTGTAGATATTATACCCGAGGGAATTTCGCTTTTTGCTTTAAAAGGTTTTAATATTAGAAACATTCCTCCAATCTTTGTTTCGGGTTTTATATTCCGTCAAGGGACGTTTGTTTCGAGGATCAGATGCAGTGATCTGTCTGCATTGACAAATAGTATCCAGGCGTTCTGGCTATTTTCCGTTGATGATTATATGTTTAAAATGCCTGATGGCGATACGATTATTTACATGCAGGAAGTGGATTATGAATATAACAACTGGTTTGCCGGACGTGGCGAAAAAAGAGTTCATGCCGGAGTGATCAGCGCTCATTATAGAAAAAATGGCAAGATCTATAAAAACATCAGTAAAAATTTTGAAATGCGTTTTTTTCAAAAGAATGACGAAGGAAAATTTACTGATCTGGGTACCGATGTGGGTAATAATCCACTTTTACATTTTAAAGACCGCTGGTTTTATTATCTGATCAGGTTAGATAGTACGACACGTACGATTGATTTCGCTATGCAGTCGGCAGATGAAACCGGTGGAAATGACGTAGTCTATGGTGGAATTGGCTTAAACAAAGACGGAAGTATCGCTCCTATCACGATGCACGAAAATTTCCCACGCGTGCCTGTACGAACGATCTATAATCTTGGAATAGGAACTCTGGATCCGAAAGATACCATATTGCAGAGCGATATGACAATGGATGCCGACTGGCTATATATCACACCGAAGATAAATGTTGAAATTGACGATGTTGTAAAAGAAGTGTCAAATTTTCGCAGCCGGAATATCCCACGGCTGAATACGACAGGTGTGCAGATGTATCACGACGTTGTGGATAAAATCCACACAGCGGCCATTGACGGGCCGGACACGGTTTCCCCGATACAACCGGCTACATGGACGATTCGCCCGTCTTTTAAAAACACATCATTTGATATTGAATATTCATACCGGCGATACACAGCTTCAGAAACTGAACCCTGGAATTTCCTCTCGTCGCCGGACGCTACTGTTTATGCAAGAGGTTCGGATTCCTTAATAGAATTTAAAGCAATTGTAAAAAATTACTGGTCAAAAGAAGTCGTAACGACAACGAAATTAGTACGGGTTATTCCTTTTAAAACCACGGTCCTCACGGAAATATTTCCAAATCCAACGGCGGGTTTAGCTGTCATTGCATTGCCGACTGAATTTGATAAAAAACTTTTGGAAGTAGAGATATTTAATCTTTTGGGTAATTCAGTAAAAAAATATTCAACAACAGAATCAAAATATCTGACAATAGACCTCAACGGTAATCCGGCAGGCGAATACTTTTTAAAAGTAAAAAGCGATCAAAATATTTCCACCACACAAATAATACTCATTCAGTAGTTTTAAAAACACAGAAGCGCCATGAAACTTTTAAAAGCTGTCATTATTTTTTGTTTTCCACTCACTATTTCTGCACAGAATTATTACGGCGGGATCCCTGCCATTTTTGATGATTTTTCCTATACGAATACGGATTTTCCGATCGCAGGCGATTCTAGTAATTCACTGTACGGAAAGAATATCTGGCTGACGGAAAACGGTAGAATTCCCTCAAAAGCGTGGCACAGGTTTAACTGGGGTGACGCGGATAAGTTCGGCGCACATTCCGGTATTATTCCCCGCAAAGAAGGTGTTACAGTCTACGCTGAAAAAGGTTTCCGTTTTGGAGATGTGACGCCGGGTTTTATGTCGGGATTTGTTTTAAAAGAAGGCACGTATGTCTCGCGCGTCCGCTTTGGAGCGCTTCCGCTGAACACAAACACGATACAGGCTTTTTGGCTGTATTCACCAGACACATACCGTTTTAAAACAGGAAATGATTCGATCACGTATGTTAATGAAGTGGATTTTGAATGGAATAACTGGTTCATGGGGCGCGGCGAAAAGCGCGTGAATGCCAGCACTATCGGCGCTATCCATTCCAAAAAAGGATCGATAATGAATGTCAATGAAATGAATTTTTTTCAGTATGATGATTCAGGCAGACTGGCCGACATCGGCAAAAAAGTGGATTCCGCGCCGGAATATTATTTTGAAAACCGCTGGTATTATTACCTCATCCGGCTCGACAGCACGCGCCAGACTGCCGAATTCCTGATGGAATCAGCCGAAGAAGGAAATATTGATATGAAAAAGGTATACGCCGGAAGCGCGAAGTCAGAATCAGGAAATATTATTCCTCTCAGCGTGACCGAACATTATCCTCACGTGCCGCTGATGGCGATGTATAATTTCGGCACAAGCAGCACCATAAAAGACTCGGTTTTAAAAGCCGACATGAAAATTGATGTGGACTGGTTTTATTATACCCCGCGCATCGACATGTCAATCCGGGAAGTTTTAAAAGAAACCGAAAATTTCCGCGCACAGAATATTCCACGCATTAATACGCTTGGCGTACCGATGCAGCATGATATTTTAAAAATCCATACAGCGTCTATTACAGGCCCTGATTCAATCCGTGCCAATAGCAGTGAGCAATGGATCGTAGAGCCATCTTTAAAAAATGCACTGTACGATATTGAATTTTCTTATCGTTTTAAAACATCATCAGGTTTTAAAAACTGGATTTTCTCAGATAATCGGACTCTTTCCATTACTCCAAATTCAGAAACTGAGGAAATAGAATTCAAAGCGATGGTTTTAAATTACTGGTCGCGTGAAACAATGAGCGTTACAAAAACTGTAAAAGTCCTGCCATAATTTTAAAAGCTTTTTTTTAAACTTTCTTGTAAAAAAACAGCTTTTAAAAAGAAAATGTGGAAATCTTTTTTAAAACTTTTCAAGCTTTTAAAAGCCCGGTTAGCTATATTTGTAGCGCAGGTTTTTAAAAGCATTTCTTTTTAAAAATCAACGACTTAGCTTCTCGTTAAAAACTCATCACTCAAAACTAAAAACTCAACACTACTCAAAAATATGCCGGAATTTGTCCATTTACATAATCACACGCATTATTCCCTACTCGACGGCGCATGTACGCCCGAGCAACTTGTCAATGCGGCGTACGAAGAAGGCCAGAAATCCGTTGCGCTGACTGACCACGGCGTGATGTTCGGCTGCTACGACTTTTATAAAAAAGCGAAAAAGAAAGGGATCAAACCGATTATCGGCTGCGAGATTTACATTGCAAACGGAAGCCGCCGCGATACAAATCTCATCAGCAAGGGCGTTAAAAAGAAGAATTATTATCACATGGTTTTGCTGGCGAAAAATGAGATTGGTTATAAAAATCTCATGAAGCTCTCCACGCTCGGCCATACGGAAGGTTTCTATTATAAGCCGCGTATTGACACTGATCTGCTGGAAGAATATCACGAAGGAATTATCGGGCTTTCCGCGTGCCTTGGTGGCGTCATCAACGCGCATTTGATAAACGGTGATTACGAGCAGGCGCGCAAAAATGCGATCTGGTATAAGGAATTAATGGGCGATGATTTTTATCTTGAGCTTCAGCATCATAACCTCGATGGCGATGAGATCGTGATGGCGCAAGTGCCAAAGCTCGCGAAAGAGCTTGGAATAAAACTCGTTGCAACAAATGATTGCCATTATATCAAACAAGAACATGCCGTCGCACATAATGTATTACTTCATATAAAAGACGTAAACCCCAATAATGCAGGCAAGATAGATATTCATAACCTCCGCTATGGAAAGCCGGAAATGTATTTCCGTTCGGGCGAGGAAATGTCGCAGATCTTTAAAGATTTCCCTGATTCGATTGAAAATTCGCTGGAAATTGCTGAAAAGTGTAATGTAGAAATTAAGTCCGGCCTTCACATGCCGGAATTCCCAATTCCTGCGGAATCAAAATCTGAAAATCTCAATGATTATCTTGAAGAACTGACGTTAAAAGGGCTTGACCGACGCTACCCGGTTTTAAAGAAAGATGTGGAAGACCGCGCAGCATTTGAGCTAAATGTCATTAAAAACATGGGTTTTGCGGGCTACTTTCTTATTGTGCAGGATTTCATTGCGGCAGCTCGCGGAATGGGCGTACGCGTTGGGCCGGGACGTGGTTCTGCGGCGGGTTCGCTTGTGGCGTATGCCCTTGGAATTACGAACGTTGACCCGATCCCCTATGACCTTCTTTTTGAGCGCTTTTTAAATCCTGACCGCGTTTCCATGCCCGATATTGATATTGACTTTTCGGATGACAAGCGCGAATTGGTGATTGATTATGTGCGTGAAAAATACGGCAAGGAATCAGTTGCCCAGATCATCACCTTCGGAACGCTTTCCAGCCGCGCGGTTTTAAAAGATATTGGACGTGTTTTGGGCATTCCCCTTTCGACCATCAATTCCATCACCGAAAAAATCCCCGTTATTCTCGGAAAAGTAACGCCTGTGGCGAAAGCAATTGAACTTCCTGAACTGCGCTGGGTGAAAGAAAGCGACGACCCAAAAATCAAGCAATTGATAGAATACGCGATGGTTTTGGAAGGTTTCTGCCGGAATACTTCCATTCACGCGGCGGGTGTCGTGATTGCACCGGGCGACATCAGCCAATATGTGCCGCTCTATAAAACGCCATCGTCGGAAGTTGCCACGCAATACACGATGAAAGACCTCGAAGATGCGGGGCTTTTAAAAATGGACTTTCTCGGCTTGCGGACGTTGTCAATTATTGATAATACGCTGGCGATGATCGAAATGAATCATGATTTGAAAATTGACATTGATGAAATTGATTTCACTGATAAAAAAACATACGATCTTCTCGGAAAAGGACAAACTCTTTCTGTTTTTCAGTTTGAAAGCGACCCGATGCAGGACGCGCTGCGCGGTTTAAAACCAAACTCGCTGGAAGATCTGACGGCGATGAATGCCCTCTATCGTCCCGGCCCAATGGACAATATCCCCGACTTTATTGACCGCAAGCATGGGCGCAAGCAAATTGAGTACATGCACCCGCTGATGGAAAAATCGCTTGATAAGACCTATGGGATTATCGTCTATCAGGAACAGGTAATGCAGCTTGTGCGCGATCTGGCTGGCTTTACACTTGCTCAGGCGGACATCATGCGTCGTGCGATGGGTAAAAAAGACGAAAAGCTGATGATCGAGCTAAAATCGCAGTTCGTGGACGGTGCGCTGTCGGAAAATAAAATTCAGAAAAAGCTTGCGGAAGAAATTTTTGACCTCGTTTTAAAATTCGCGTCGTATGGTTTTAATAAATCGCACTCGCTCGCCTATTCGTATCTTGCGTACCAAACCGCGTGGCTGAAAGCGCACTACACGGCGGAATTCCTCGCGGCGAACATGACGGCAGAATTGAACGATCTCGATAAAATTGTCCGGCTGATTGATGAATCGAAGAATTTCGGGATTGAAGTTCTTGCGCCGGATGTAAACGAATCTTTTGCGACATTCACCGTTTCAAAAAAAGGAAATATTATTTTTGGTTTGGCGGGGATTAAAGGCGTTGGTATTAATGCTGTTGAAAGCATCGTCAAAGCCCGCGAGGAAAAACCATTTACTACGTTTTTTGATTTCGTGACGAGAGTTGATTCCCGTCTGGTCAATCGTCGTGCTCTTGAAGCACTTATTTGTGCCGGAGCGTTTGATTGTTTAAAAGCAGGACATCGCGCACAATTGCATGCAGCGGTTGAAACAGCTCTTGAATTTGCCAAAGCGCAGTCAACCGGGAAATCCAATACTATGGATAGCTTATTTGGCTCTGAAGAAGAAACCTCAATGATCGTTGAACCAAAGCTTCCGAATGTGCCGGAATGGAAAGAGCTTGAGCGCCTTGAACATGAAAAAGAAGTTTTAAACTTTTACCTTTCAGGGCATCCGCTTCAGCGCTACGGGCCGCATGTGAATTCATTTGCAACACTGCAACTTGGCAAAAAAGACAGTCCGCTTTTAGGTGAAACAGTTCGTGTTTGTGGCTTAATTACAGCGATTCGCACACGATTGGACAAACGCGAAAATACTATTGCATTTGTTTCAATCGAAGATTTTTCCGGCAAAGCCGAATGCATAATGTGGAGCGACACGTACAAAAAATATGCGGAGTTTTTAAAAGAAGATACAGCGATTTATGTGAAGGGAAAATCCGAAAAAGGCAGCGACCCGGTGAAAATCATCGTTGACGAGATTTGCCCTCTGGAAGATGTCGTTGAGAAATTTGCAAAAGGATATCACGTTTATTTAAAAATTGATTCTGCACAAACTGAGCAGATCCAGCAAATCGCTTCTTTAAAAACAGACAATGTGGAAATTAAAACAAAGCTGAAATTCTCGCTAATCAATTCCGAAAATATTCTGTATAAACAATATACAATTCCGCAGGTTGGCATACCAATTTCCAATGAATCGACGGACGCGCTGATGAAGATTTTCGGGCGACAGGGTGTGAAATTTATGCTGGAGTAGTTTTTAAAAGTTTCACCTTTTGCTTTCGAGATAGTTTATGCTGGCCTAAGGTTAGCCTAATTTAATACCAGACACCACCTCAATTTCTATTCTCCGATCAAAGATATTACCATTACATTTCTATGAACCGGAATAGCCTTAAATTGCTATGGATTTTACCAGTTGTGTTATTTAATACAGCTCTCGCCTGGATGTGCAACTATAAGTCTTTTACCGGAATAGATGATGCGAATATCTATTTTGTATATATGAGAAATTTCGGTAATGGGCATGGGTTCGTATATAATATTGGTGGAGAGAAAGTCGAGGGATTTACGTCTTTACTTTGGACATTGCTTGGAGTTCTTTATTCCCTCCTCACGCAAAATTTTGAAGTATTATTACTGATTACCAATATTGCCATTATTACATTTATTCTTTGGCGTATTGTAAAGTATTTGGATAATTTTCAAAATGACCAACGAATTATCACTCCGTATTCACTGGCTTTTATTGGGCTATTAAGTGTCATTCCGGGGTTTTTTGAATGGACTGTTTTGTCACTTTTAGAAACAGGTTTGTGGAGTGCATTATTGGTTCTCACTACATTAAATGTAGTAGCTTCATTAGAAGGTAACAAAAATAAATTGCAAGATTTAGAGTTTAACATTCTTATTTTCTTTTTAATAATCTGTAGGCCCGAGGCAATGTTATGGGGTTTATACTTTATATTTACCAGATATCTTTTAAACTCAAAACTTCATACGTCGTATAGAGAGCAAGCCGGATCACTGGCAGTAAGCCTTATCGTCTATACAATAACAATTACGGCTTTGATATTCTGGCGCATATCTTATTTTGGGTTTCCACTTCCGAATACATATTATGCAAAAGTTTCATCCGGCCTCATAAATAATATCCTACATGGAATATTTTATCTATATCGTAGTATTTGTGATAACCCGATCATAATACTTAGCATACTTCTGCCTTTCATAGCTTTAAAAACAGAATACAGGCTAACAACTCTAAAACGATATCATCTATTGATTTGCTTTGGGGTTGTTATTATTAGCATTCTTATTCCGTTGGTTACAGGTG
Source organism: Bacteroidota bacterium (assembly GCA_040386315.1). Classification (GTDB taxonomy): domain Bacteria; phylum Bacteroidota; class Ignavibacteria; order Kapaibacteriales; family DASPKH01; genus DASPKH01. The sequence goes on along the minus strand of JAZKFS010000087.1, from coordinate 14,985 downwards.
GAGATCATTTTGGTTTATCACGATTTATTCAACCAACGCTTCCCATTATCTTATTGTGTTTTTTACTCTCATTACAGCATCTGGCAGGAAATCTGAGGTTTAGTCATGTAGCCATATTTCTTGTATTTGCATCATTTATTCCCGCTAATAATATTTACAACAACTTTCTTCATCATTCTTCTCCGATCGCTCATGAATGGCAAATTGCTACCAGTGGCCGATACTTAGGAAATGAACTGAATAATTTTTTCACAAGTTTACCGGAACTACCATCCCAGGGAGTTCTTGTCGCTGGTGGAATAAAATATACCTACAAAGGAAAAACAATTGACTTACTCGGATTAAACAATGTAGAAATGGCGCATGCCAAAAAAATCAAAACTACGGACGTTCTTAAAAACCATGCCTCTTTCAACAAAGATGTATTTTTAAAACAACGCCCGGATCTCTTTTGGTATGGCAGCGTGACAATGAGTGATGAAATTTTTAAAACCGGCAAGCAAAACAAGTCTGTTTTAAGCGAGTTTGAAAAGCGTGTTTTTAAAAACATCCAGTTGAATACAGAGTTTCGAGATGTATATTCAAATGTAATAATTTTAGATAAAGCCCATACTCAATATTTAAGAATCTTTGCTTCGAATGTATTTTTGGCAAAGCTCGATACTAATTATTATTCACATTACTCTGTTCCGTTTGAGTAATAACCAGTTTAGACAAGTTTAATCAAAAAAAGAGCGGCGGAAAAACTCCATCGCTCTTTTTCTTTTTAAAAATAGTTTTAAAAAACTTATCCGGCAATAGCTTCCGGCTCGCTTCCAACCCAACAGTCACCTGTATTTATTTTACTATTCCCAGCTAATTTTGCGTAGAGGAAAAGCTGCATTTTGTACGCCGTAAGCCATTTGATCGGGCCTTCAATTATTCCACGCTCAAGCGCCATGAACTCGCCCCACGGCATCATAATTTGCTTGGTCAGTAAGTCTTCATCGGAAATGTTTTTAAAAAACTCTTCGATGTCGTGCATTTGGTCATCCATCAATTTCGGAAAGTCCACTATTTCGCTACCGCTTAGTTTTTCTTTATAATGTCCAAAGCTTGCCTTCATATTATCGCGATTTTGCTCCATGCCAAAAAACCGCAGCATAGCGCCACCAGCAATAAGCAAATATCGAAGCAGCTCTTCTGTCGAGCGCATATTTTCTGCGGGTTTAAACGGTAAAGCGCCGTCGGGAAGTTTTTTAAAAAGCTGTTTGCAAATGGTAATTTCCTTGCGGATACCTTCGAGGAGATTGTCGGCGTGTGTCATGTTTTAAAAGATAAAAATTATGAGATCATTTCAAAATTTGGAGCTTTTGCAGTTTTAAAAGCTGCCGATTTTTTAAAACGCAGATTGACAAAATGTGCCGCTGCAACGAGAAGACCACCGGAAAATGCCAGAAATGTATGCGGCTCAAGCGTTTGATGTCCATGGGAAAGTTCGATTTTGCTGATAATCATAAACAGCAAGCCCACACTCAGCATAATTGCCGGAAGTTTTTTGCCGTGAATTTTTAAAGAACGGGAAATGCCGATAACGCCGACCACCGCTGCTATCGTGAGAAAAACAATTTCCCACAGCAGATCCGCAATGAACGTAATGCCCGCAAGCGGCAGCACGACGAGCAGAAATGGCAGCGCAAGGCAGTGAATCGCACAGATCGTGGAAGCGTACATGCCGACAATATCAATATCGGTCTTAAAAAGCTTTTTAAAGATCATGCTTTCACTCCGATCTGGCATTGCGGGCAGTTTCCGGAAAAGCGGACGACGTGCGAGATGTTTTTAAAACCGGTTTTGAGCTGAATAGCTTTCATTATTTCAGAAAATGCACACTCACCTAGCGACACTTCCCCGCCGCACTGCACGCATTCTATCGAGTGGGAATGTTTGCGGCTGGAGAGCGCGTACTTCCACCCTTTTGGCGAGTATTCGGTTTTTAAAAGGAATCCGAGTTTTTCCAGCATTTCCAGGTTGCGGTAGATCGTGGCAAGGTCAATCTCCGAAGCAGAAATTTCCGCGTGGATCTCCTGCGCCGACATGCCGGACTTCGCATGAAAAAGACATTCTAAAACGGCTTTTTTGCCTTTGGTCAGCCGGATATCATTTGCCTGGATCTCTTTAAAAAGTGTTTGTAATTGCATGGAGCAAAATTACAACTATTGCGAATGACTTGCAAGAAGGATTTTTAAAACCCTACTTTTCGTCGCGCATCGGCTTTAAAGCTTTCGTCCATTTTAAAAGCTCACCGAACATTGAAGCTGCCGATTTTTCCGCCGCTTCATACGAAACAAACTTCCCTTCTTCATTGATATGCTGCGCGAAATTCGGGATATTCACGGCATCAGGCAGCGGCATCATGGCAAATGTTGTAATGAGAGGTTTTAAAGACTGGACAGAGCGCGTGCCGCCGGAAAGCCCGCCGTAGCTCACAAATGCCATCGGCTTGTACTTCCACTCCTTCACGAGATACGTGAGCGCGTTGATCAGCGAGGGCGGAGCGCTGTAATTGTACTCAGGCGTGACGACGATAAAAGCATCAGCCGGAGCGACCAGTGCGCTCCACTGCATCGTGTGCTCATGCTCGTACTCGCCAAAACGCGGATGCTTCGGCTCGTCAAAAACCGGAAGGTTCACTTCTTTTAAATCAATGAGTTCTGCGTTAAAATCAGGATGTTTTGCTGCTTCTTCCATTATCCACGCGGCGACGGCTGGACCTTTGCGCGTGGGGCGTGTGCTGGCGATGATGATTTTTAAAGAGTACATTGTTTTTTGTTTTTAAAAGGTTCTTTTTAAAATGGTTGGTTTGAATGCAAAGGTAAACCGAATTTTTTTAAAGAAAGTTTTTAAAAAGATGAAACGGGATTTTCTTTTAAAAATACTACCCGGTTTTTAAAAATCAAAATCATTATGAGGTAGTTTTTAAAATTTTTAAAAAGAAATGCGGCAACTTATTTTTCCGTTCACGTGTTGATTTCATGCCGTCAGGCATTTACCATTTACATTTCCTTCGCACACAAAAGAGCTTTCCTATGTTTACCTATCAGCATTACGTTCCCATCATGAAAGCTCAGGAAGGTGAAATGGGCGCTTTGAGCGAACTGGACGAACACACCGCCGCGAAACTCACGCCAATGCTGGTATTTTCCTCACCTGTAAATACGAAGGAAGCATTAACAAAAGAGCAACTGGCTGAATATCTTACGTCCATAACATCGCAGACAGGTGGGAAATGGCCTTTTAAACATCCTGTTTTTGTTGACCTTCTGTGTATGGATATTAGCACTATTGATGGAATAAATCCCGTAGAATATATTTTCGCAGAACTGGAAAATCAGAATATTCCGGCTGTACCGGTAATTACGTTTAGCTGCTCTGAGGAATTTAAAAATCAGGTGGCAGCCGTTCATAAAAAGTATGGCCGCGGCGTGTGCATTCGCATTATAGACCAGGATTATGGCGTTATCAGCATTCAAAATCTTTTACAGGAAATACGAAATACTGTCGGGTGTAAAATAGAAGAAACCGATATTGTTCTGGATTATAAAACAGTTCACTCTTCCCTTCAATATGCGATTTTTGCAAGCGCGCTTTACCGGCTTTCTGCCTTGCCAAATTTGCTAAAATGGAGAACTGTGACAATTGCCGGAGTTTCTTTCCCGACGTATATAAAAGAGGTGCGTGAAATTCTCAATCAGATACCGCGCGTAGAATGGAAAATCTGGCAGGATATTTTAAAAACTCCTATAAAGCGTATTCCGGCATTTGGTGATTATGATACATTTCACCCGACATATCCCGACCGCGACCCGCGTGAAACAAAGGAAAACCCGAGCTTGCGCTACACGATTGAAAACGCGTGGCTGATTCTCAATGAAAAGGATATTGAAAAAATGAGCGCGGCTGAATTTCAAAAGATCTGCAAAGAATTAGTTGTAAGCGGCGCCTTCTGCGGGAAGGATTTTAGCTGGGGCGATGCCTATATTTACAAAGTAGCGCACGGCAAGGAAAATATTGATAAAAATGTCTTGTGGCGCAAGGCGTGTACCAATCATCACGTCACCTTTGTGACCAGCACGATGAAGAAATTATAAATCTTTTTAAAAAGTTTTTAAAAACAAAAAAGCCCGCGAATCTTTTAAAAAGAATCTCGGGCTTTTATTATAAAAACAAATCTTTATCGAGCTATCACTAGTTTCCTCGTAATGCTTACTCCCGCTGCGGCAATATAATCTGCGCTAATGATAAAACATCCCGCAAAACCCAGCAAACTTTGAGCAATTCCAGAATAATTATCATTTTCTTCTGCCAGCTTTTTCGCTTCACGGCTTAATGCAAAAGCACGCGCCACATCACTCTGGTAAAGAGAACGGGAAAGCTTTAAAAGCGCCTCAATTCTCTCTTCAGCCAGCATTGCAGTTTCAAGCTGTGATTCTAATATTTCAATTTCAATTGGCATAGGATAACTTTTTAAAGAAATTACAATCGCTTTACTACATATCCGAAATTGTTTTTAAAAGCAAAAGTAAAAATTCACAAGCATCAAAAAATACTGTAATATGCAATTATATTAAAAGTTTGATAATTTCTGCACTAAAACAAAAGCTTCTGTTCTCTTTTTAAAACAATCAAGATCCTTTCGCCCATGTAACTGGTTTTTATTTATATTAGGGTTTAAACTCTGATAAAAACTGGAAGAATAGTACTTAAGAGTATTACACATAGGTTTGGTAAAGCGGATTTAGCCTACTATAACGACTTCGATATTTTACAATTAAATAACCGGCTTTATAATGAACCTCAAAGAAACCTTTGGCGACATAGATATTTATCTTTTTGACCAGCTTTTAAAAGGCAGATTTGATTCGTGCAGAAATATTCTCGATGCGGGCTGCGGCAATGGCCGTAATCTCACCTACTTTTTAAAAAACGGCTACGACGGCTACGGTATTGACCAAAATCCTGAC
>JAZKFS010000087.1:0-9969 GCA_040386315.1 Bacteroidota bacterium | reverse complement strand
TTTCGCCAAAACCCTTTCCGTGCCGACGGAAAATTTCAGCGTTAGCACAATCGAAGAAATGCCTTTTAAAAACGAATCTTTTGATCTGGTAATTTGCAGCGCAGTCCTCCACTTTGCCCGTGACGGAAAGCAGTTTGACGAAATGCTCCATTCACTTTGGCGGGTTTTAAAACCGGGCGGATTTCTTTTTATGCGGTTGGCTTCTGATATAGGAATTGAATATCTCGTGCAGGATTTGGGCAATCGCCGTTATTTATTGCCCGATGGCTCCGAGCGTTTCCTCGTCAATCATCAAATGCTGCTCGACTACACAGCACTTTTAAAAGGAAAATTATTCGAACCAATCAAAACCACGAACGTTCAAAATCTGCGCTGCATGACTACGTGGTGTGTCCAGAAGACTTTTTAAAAACTCACCGTAAACACCGCACCCTTTCCCGGCTCCGACTCCACCGAAATATTCCCGCCATGCACCCGCATTATCTGTCGCGACAAACTCAACCCAACGCCCGTCCCGCTTTTCTTCGTTGTAAAAAACGGGATGAAAATCTTGTCCATTGCTTCCGGCACAATCCCCGCGCCATTATCCACAACCTGAATCACAACATTTCCGCTCACACCAATAAATGCTTTTAAAACAATTTCCGGCTTTTCGCAATTTTCAACAGCTTCCGTCGCATTCTTAAGCAGATTTATCAAAATTTGCTCAATCAAATCACAATCAGCTACAACACGCAAATCATTCGGCTCAACCAAAGTTTTAAAAGAAATTCCCCGCTCAGCAAATGTATTTTTAAAAAGCCGTTTCATATTTTCTGTGAAATCGGAAACGGCGATTACTTCAAAATTCGGTTTTAAAACCTGTGTTAAATTCCGGTACGAATCCACGAAATTCAGCAAACCTTCGCCGCGCTTTTGAATCGTTTCCAGCGCGCTTTGCACATCATCCAGATTCTCCGAATTTCTCTCGCTTTTTAAAATCTCAGCGCCTGTCGAAGCAAGCGACACAATTGGCGTAATGGAATTCATCATTTCATGACGCAGCACGCGGATAAGCTTTTGCCACGAGTCTACTTCCTGCGCTTCCAGTTCGCTTTTAATGTCTTGCAGCGACACGAGAATCATCGGTGTTTCGCGCATCGTAAATTCCGTCGCCGAAGCCGAAAGCGAGCGGATTTCGCCGTTGATGAAAACTTTTAAAAGTAGTTTTTCGCCTGCGCGGATTTTTAAAAGTTGTACTGATAATTCAGGACTTACGCGCGATAAATCGTGAATATTTTTTAAAAATGCGATGTGTAAAAGGCGTTTTGCTGCGCGGTTCAAAATTTCGACTTCACCATCTTTTTTAAAAACCAGGAGCCCGATATTCACATGTTCGACGACTGTTTGCAGATAGCGGAATTGCTCTTCGGTTTCGGCGCGTGTACGGCGGAATTTCTCAATGATTTGTACGAACGCATCATTTAGTTCTTTAAAAGATGAATTCTTCGGCGCTTTCTGAAACGTCTGCGAAAAGTCCTCGTATGCGATGGCCTGGAGGAAGCGCGCTAGCTCGCGATTCGACATCTGTACGTAGCGAATCAGCTCGAAAATCTGGAAAACCGCGAGCGAAAAAATCAGCCCAAATGACACGAAAAGGCCGTTTTTAAAAAGTGTGATAACGCAAAAAAGCGCGATGCAGAGGAGCACAACGCGAATGATAATTCCGGTTTTAAAATGCCGGTAAAGCGCCATTTGGTTTTTAAAAAGTTGAGTTAAAATCTCTCGATGACTCTTCCCTTCATTTCATGATGTCATTCCCCTGAAAAGGGGAATCAACGTTAGAAGTAGTTGAAAAAAGATGCTGTAAGTTTTTTAAAAGCGCTTTTTAAAAACGAGAGTTGCAATTTGACGCGACCTGCTGCCGTTGATTCCCCTTTTCAGGGGAATGACATTACAAAAAACAACTGATTAAAAAATCCCGAAGTGCAAATTACAGAAGAGTTTTTAAAAATGTATCACAAACCATATTTTTCCAGTCGCCGATACAGCGACGCACGCGTCAAACCAAGCTCCTTAGCCGCGTGACTGAGATTGCCGCCACTTTTTGAAATTGCTTTGCGAATAAGCGTGCGCTCGGTTTCCTCCAGATTTAGTGTTTCATCTTCAGAAATTTCAGTCTCAGAATTACCATTCAAAAGAAAATCCTGTGGCGAAAATTCATCCGAATCATTCATAATCACCGCGCGCTCGACGACGTGCTGCAGCTCGCGAACATTGCCCGGCCATCCATAGTCATTCAGCTTTTTTAAAACATCAGCCCCCAGCGGCGAAAAGCTTTTTTCGTATTTCTGCGCGTACGTTTTTAAAAAGTGATTTGCCAAAAGTGAAATGTCATCACGGCGTGCGCGGAGCGGCGGCAGATGCAGCTCGACGGTATTCATGCGGTAGAGCAAATCTTGCCGGAATTGTTTTTTCTCGACCATTTCGCGCAGCGGCATATTTGTTGCGGAAATAAGGCGAACGTCAATTTTGCGTGCTGCGTGCGAACCGAGGCGCGTAACTTCGCGATTTTGCAAAACGCTTAAAAATTTGTGCTGGAAGGCAAATGGCAAATTGCCGATTTCGTCGAGAAAAATTGTGCCGCCGCTTGCCAGTTCGAAGCGTCCGGCGCGGTCTTCCTTTGCGTCGGTGAATGCACCTTTTGTGTAGCCGAAAAGCTCACTTTCAAAAATTGTTTCGCTGAGTGCGCCGACATCCACGTTTATAAACGGGCCGTTCGCGCGGCGTGATGCTTGGTGAATTGCGCGAGCGACAAGTTCTTTTCCTGTTCCGTTTTCGCCGAGGATTAAAACATTCGCATCCGTCGGAGCGATTTTTTCAATGGTGAGAAACACTGACTGCATCGCGGGTGACGAGCCAATCATATCAAAATACGACGTTCGCTTTTTGGATTCACTTGCAACACTTTGCGGCTTCATCACAGCAGCCACCGTTTCCAGCAATTTGTCATTCTGCCATGGTTTTAAAACAAAGTCGGCAGCGCCTTGCTTCATCGCCTGCACCGCCATTTCCACACCGCCGTATGCGGTGATAAGAACGACTGTTTGTGACGGATTGATTTTGCGGATTTCCGACAACCAGTGAAAGCCCTCGCGCCCGCTTCCGGCATCCTGCGTGAAGTTCATATCGAGCAAAATCACGTCGAATTTCTCACTTTTTAAAAGGATGGGAATTTGACGCGGGTCGGCCTCGGTGCGCACGGTTTCGTAGTGCTGTTTGAGCAGCAGGCGCGCGGCGGTGAGCACGTCGTGGTCGTCGTCTATGATGAGGATTTTGCCCGGATTTTTCATTTTTAAAAAGTTTTTAAAATCTTTCTTTCTCTTAACTTGAATTGTCATTCCCCTGAAAAGGGGAATCAACGGCAGCAGGTCGCGTCAGGGTTGCAACATTCGTTTTAAAAACAGCGCTTTTAAAACTTTACAGCATCATTTTCCAACTTCTTCTAACGTTGATTCCCCTTTTCAGGGGAATGACAAGCCGTAAAAGATTACCATCCCTAAAAGTTACGGCGAGTTTTTTAAAAGGTTCACTTTTTGCGAAAAATGTCCGAAATCGGACAGTTTGTTGTAACGAAAGCGGACGGTTTTTAAAAAGGAATTTTTTAAAAGCTTAGTTTCTATGCGGCTTCGAACACTTGGCACGGGCTTTGTCTTAAAAGTTTTAAAGGCACACATTATCACCGCAGAAAAATAATGGATAGAGTTTTAGAAAAAAAGCGATTTACCCCGAAAAATATAGCGCTGTATGGCGCGGTTGCTGTTCTGACGACGCTTGGGATTTATTCGATTGCGGCGCGCGATGCCAGTACGAAGCTGAATGTCGGAGAAGAAACGATTACGATTGCGACGGTCGAGCAGGCGGATTTCCAGGAATTTATCCCGATTACGGGCAATGTAATGCCTTTTAAAACAGTATTTCTGGATGCAGTGGAAGGCGGGCAGGTGGAGCAGAAATTCGTGGAGGAAGGCGCATATGTGAATGCCGGCGACGTGATTGTGAAGCTCGGCAATACGAGCCTTGTGCTTGATATTATGCAGCGTGAGGCGCAGGTTTTTGAGCAGCTGAATAACGCGCGGAATACGCGGCTTTCGATGGAGCAAAATCGCCTGGCGCTGGCGTCGCAAATCCTTGAGCTTGATTATAAAATTGCGCAGCAGAAAGCGGATTATGACCGGAATTTGCAGCTTGCGGGCAAGGATTTGATTTCAAAAAGTGAAATTGAAAAGCTGAAAAGCGACTACGATTATCTTTTAAAAAAACGGCATTTGACGATTGAAACGCATAAGCAGGATTCGATTTTCCGGCTTGCGCAAATCCGCCAACTGGACGAATCGGTGAACCGCATGCAGATGAATCTCACCGTGGTGAAGCACAAAATGGACAACCTGCTTTTAAAAGCGCCGGTAAGCGGGCAGCTGAGCGCGCTGAATGCGGAAATCGGTGAGCTGAAATCGGCTGGCGTGCAGCTTGGGCAGATTGACATGACGGGCGGTTTTAAAATCCGCGCTTCGGTTGATGAGCATTATTTGACGCGCACATTTCCGGGACAGGACGGGCGCTGCACGATTGACGGGAAGAATTACGAGCTGAAGGTTTTAAAAACGTATCCGCAGGTGCAGGGCGGGAAATTTGATGTGGATATGGAATTTTCTGGTGCGATTCCACCGGATTTGCGGCGCGGGCAGACGATTTATATTCGCCTTGAACTTGGGCAAAATGAGCAGGCGATGCTGATTCCGCGCGGTGGATTTTACCAGACGACTGGCGGAAATTGGATTTACGTGGTGGACAAAGACGGAAGTTCAGCGCATAAACGCGAGATAAAACTCGGGCGGCAAAATCCTGATAAAATCGAGGTTTTAGAAGGTTTACAGCATGGTGAAAAAGTGATTACTTCATCGTATGAAACATTCAGCGATAAAGATGTGCTGGTTTTAAAAAAGTGAGTTTTTAAAAAGAAAAAGTTTTAAAAGAATCTGCCGCAGTGAGCGCGTCGCGAGGGAAAATTCAGATAAAGCGTGTGTGTGCTGTAATCCAAAAAAGCCCTTCGGCGCGCTCAGTGCGGCAGAATTTTTTAAAACGCAATCAACGATATAAAATTACAAATCATAAACTTTTAAAAAAGAGAACATCATGCTCTCAATGCATAATTTAAAAAAGCTGTACGCGACGGACGAGGTGGAAACGACGGCGCTGAGCAATATCAATCTGCAAATCAATCAGGGCGAATTTGTCGCGATTATGGGGCCGTCGGGCTGCGGAAAATCTACGCTTTTAAATATTATCGGGCTGCTTGATACGCCGTCGGGTGGCGATTTTAAATTTCTCGACCACGACGTTGCGAAATACAACGGACGCCAGCGTGCGAATCTGCGTAAAGCGAATATCGGTTTTGTATTCCAAAGCTTCAATCTCATTGACGAATTGACTGTTTTTGAAAACGTCGAGCTGCCTCTCCTCTACCTCAATGTTTCTACCGCTGAACGCAAAAAACGCGTTGAAGAAGTGCTTGACCAAATGCACATTATGCACAGGAAAAATCATTATCCGCAGCAGCTTTCGGGCGGTCAGCAGCAGCGTGTGGCAATTGCGCGCGCGGTAATTGCAAATCCTCCGCTTATCCTCGCCGATGAGCCGACGGGAAATCTTGATTCCACACACGGAACCGAGGTGATGAAGTTGCTGAGCGAGCTGAATGAAAAAGGCACGACGATAATCATGGTGACGCACTCACAGAGCGACGCGGATTACAGCCGCCGCACGGTGCATCTTTTTGACGGGCATATCGTGACCGAAAATATCAGGAAAGCGGCGTATAATGCGGACAGCGTTTCGGTGAATTAAGTTTTAAAAACTCCTCTTTTAAAATATCATGTTTAAAAACTATCTCATCATCACACTGCGAAATCTCGTTCGGCAAAAGGGCTATACGGCGATAAATCTGCTGGGTTTAGCAACTGGGATTGCATGCGCGGTTCTCATTTTTCTGTACGTGCAGGATGAACTTTCGTACGAGAGTTTTCACACGAATAAGGATAATATTTACCGCACTTCGATTGTTGCGGAAATCAACGGGAAGGTGGACAGATTTGCTGTGACGCCGCCGCCGATGGGGCCGAAACTCATGTCGGATTATCCTGAAGTGGTGAATTTTTGCCGCTTGCAGCAGACCGGCGAGAAAACGCTTTTGCGCTATGAGGACAAGAAGTTTTACGAAAAATATGTGTTCATCGCGGACTCAACTTTCTTCTCAATGTTCAGCTATCAACTCACACAGGGCGATGCTAAAACTGCGCTGACTAAACCGAATACTGTTGTTATTACCGAGAGCGTTGCAAAAAAACTTTTTGGCAAGGAAAATCCAATTGGCAAGGTGATTTTGTTTTCAAATACTTTTCAAAATACCGTCACCGGAATTGCAAAAGACCCGCCGAAAAATTCACACATTCGCTTTGATGCGCTCGTGTCGTACACGACGCTGACGAGCCAATACGGTGAGCAGATTGACGGCGCGTGGGGCGGCATGCAGGACTACACGTACATCCAGACGACGCCCGCTTTTAATGCGAAAGCGTTTGAAAAAAAGCTGCCGAAATTCTACGACACGTACATGGCGCCAATTTTTAAACAGTTCAATGCGAAGATGAATATTTACGTGCTGAATATCCAGTACATCCACCTGCATTCGGACTTCCAGGGCGAACTGACGCCGAGCGGCAACGTGGAGTATGTGTACATTTTTATGGCTGTCGCAGTGTTTTTGCTTATCATCGCCGCCATCAATTACACCAATCTCGCCACCGCCCGCGCAACAAAACGCGCAAAAGAAGTCGGCATTCGTAAAGTGATGGGCGCGTACAAAAAAGGGCTGATTTTTCAGTTTTTAATTGAAGCCGTTGTGCTGTCATTTCTCGCGCTGATTATCGCAATTGCGCTTGTTGAAATTTCACTTCCGGCATTCAATTCCATTGCTGAAAAAGAGCTTACTTTCGGCATTTTTAAAAACCCGATGCTGCTTCTCATTCTTGTTGGAATTGCGCTTTTGGTTGGATTAATTGCGGGAAGTTACCCGGCATTTTACCTTTCATGGTTCGAGCCGGTGAAGGTTTTAAAAGGAAATTACGCGCGCGGAAACGGACGTTTTTCGCTGCGCAAAACATTGGTTGTTGTTCAGTTTACGATTGCAATTGCGATGATAATCTGCACGTTTGTCGCGGCGTCGCAACTCAACTTTTTAAAAACGAAAAATCTGGGTTTTAATAAAGACCAGATGATGACGATTGCGATTGAAGATACGACTGTGAGTAACCAGCGAGAAGTCATCCGACAAGAGCTGCTAAAGAATCCAAAAATCCAGGCAGTAGCCATGGCACAGGCAGCTCCGGGCGGTGGAATTCCCTTGCAAATCATGCGCGCGGAATCGGATAACCAGTTGAGCGATTTCGTGATGAATGTGCTTTTTGTGGATTACAGCTTTTTAAAAACGATGGAGATTTCTTTAAAAAGCGGGCGTGATTTTTCGAATGAAATCGAGTCGGATAATCTTCAGGCGGGGCTGATGAATGAAGCCGCGGAGAAGAAAATTGGCGGCAGCGCCATTGGCAAACGTTTCCAGTGGGGTTTGAAAAAAGATGGCGGCGCGGTGCGTGACGGGCGCGTGGTCGGCGTGATAAAAGACATCCATTTTGCGTCGCTACACAATACCGTCGAGCCGCTGCTCATCCTGCCTGCGAAGAAGCTTCCGGCGGGCTACCTCATGGTGCGCATCGCGCCGCAGGACATTCCGCAAACGGTGGAATATGCGCACGGCGTCTGGCAAAAAATGTTCCCAAATCACGTGTTCGATATGTCGTTTTTGAGCGCCAGCTTTGATGCGCAATACCGCGCGGAAGAAAATGTGAGTACGATTCTGCGTTACTTCTCTATTCTCACAGTTATCATTGCCGCACTTGGGCTTTTCGGCCTTGCCTCCTACACCGCGCAGCAACGTAGAAAAGAGATTGGAATCCGCAAAGTTCTTGGTGCTTCGGAAGTTGGAATTCTCGGTTTGCTTTCAAAAGAATTTGCAACGCTTGTGCTGATTTCCACGCTGCTTGCGGCTCCTATTGCGTGGTACGCAATGACGAAATGGCTGGAAGACTTTGCCTATCGCGTGGAAATTGACGCGATGATTTTCATCTGGACTGGTATTCTCGCGCTGGTTGTTGCGATGATTACGGTGAGCTATCAGACGTTGAAAGCGTCGATATCAAATCCGATTCATGCGCTTCGCTACGAATAAATTTTTCACAATTTTCTTTTTACAACCGAAGCGAAACATCAGGCACTTACTACTAATAACGAAAAAATTGCTTATTCAGCACTAAGATATTATGTAATGCACAGAATATATTCCATGAGCGGATAAAAAAAAGCCCTTGCAGATTAATAATCTGCAAGGGCTTAACTTTAAAAACATTGTGGAGATGGCGGTACCACATACCCCTACCTCTCCTTACACCTCGTTACTCTTCCTTGCACCACAGACATCAGGTTTTAAGCCATCCTCTACAATCTACCAATTAACCAGGTATAATGAAAAACAAATGAATAGCGCGTTTGGTGTACAATATGGTGTACAATGAAAAATCACCTCGTGAGTCTTCTTGAACATAGATACAACCTAATCCCAAGACCATGAAAGCACGTTTTTTTCTTGCCGACAAAAATACAACGAAAACCTCAATTGTCCTCACCATACGTGAAGGAAATTCCCGTATCAGGATGCAGACGCTCAGGATCGGTACCGGGATCGTTATTGAACCAAAAGCCTGGGACACCACAGAAGAACGGGTTAGACGCAATTTTACGGGTGCTTCGACCACGAACCGAACGCTTGGTGAAATTGCTACAAAGGTCGAAGATCTTTATAATTACGCAAAGAAAACTCTGAAGGTAGAACCTCTCCCTTACATTAAAGAGGAACTACCAAAAGCTGGCGTATTGGCCCGCCCAGTTGTAGTTCCAAAACAGGAGAAGTCAGGAGTTGTTCTGGACGCCCTTAATGAATTTATTGAAAGCCGCCGAAGCACAGATGCAAAAGCATCAATCAAGATATACACAACGACCTACAACCATCTATGTACGTTTACTGGCAACAAGCGTAGTGCGTTCACATTTGATACGATAAATTCAAAGTTTCAGGATAAATATATTAAATATCTGCTTCATACGGCTCAGCTGACGAATAATACTGTTGGCAAGCACCTTATGATATTCAAAACTTTCCTTCACTGGGCTGCTGACCGCGGATACCATACGAATACCGAATACAAAAAGCTTTTCAAACGAACTGAGTATGAGGAAGATACAACGACAATAGCGCTTACCAATGATGAGCTTTTGACCATTGAAGATTTAGATTTAACTAATGAACCACGACTCAGTAAGGTACGCGATCTTTTTCTCATCAGCTGTTATACAGGAATGAGGTTCTCAGATGTTTCAAGCTTGAAGCCACATTCGGTTCAGGACGGAATGATCCGGATAAATGTTATTAAAACTAAAAATTCAGTTTCAATACCTGTCACACCTCGCCTGCAAAGAGTTCTAGATCGTTTTCCTGATTTTATTTTTCCAAGGCTATCCAATCAAAAAGCGAACGCTTATCTAAAGGAGATTGGGCAACGGGCAGGGCTTAATAATATCGTAGAGATCGTTCACTTTCGCGGCGGTGAAAAAATTTCACAGCTCGTACCAAAGCATGAAGTACTCTGTACACATACTGCGCGACGGACATTTATCACCTTGTCTCTTCAAATGGGATTGCAGCCAGAAACAGTCCGAAGAGTTTCCGGGCATAAGGATTTAAGGTCATTTCAAAAGTATGTCAAGTATGAAGATGAGTTCTTGAAAACTGAAATGAAAAAAGCCTGGGTTCTCAAAAGT
>JAZKFS010000086.1:19986-29388 GCA_040386315.1 Bacteroidota bacterium | reverse complement strand
ATTTTATAATAAAGAATGAATATTTTATAATAAAGAATGAATATTTTATAATAAATATTCATTTTTTGCTAACAAAAAACGAATATTTACCTCTATTGAAATGCTATGAAATTACATGTTATTTTTTTTGGAGTATTTTTCTTAATTAGTTCGTGTACAACGAATCATCCTACTCTTACAGAAGAAAAAAAAGAATATTTTAAAAAGATTGAAAATCCACTTGAACGTTGGCAAGCGCATAAAATCAGTAATTATAATTATCTGATTGATATATCATTATTTGGTTCTGGTGCAGGCAAGTATAGAGTATTTATACAGAATTCAAAAGTTGAAAAGGTGTTAAGTATTAAAAGCAATAAGTGGATTATTCCAACATATTTAAAAAATTATTATACATTTAATGACCTTATTATTGCAGCACAATCTAAGGATACTACTCAACAGAAAATTCAGGTGAAATATGATTCGCTTTATGGTTATCCAATACAATACTTTGATGAAGGTTATAATGAAGTCATTGATGATGAATATCGTTATGAAATACGTGAAGTAGAATTTTTCCGCTGATTTTTGAATAGTTAAAAAGAATTACTGGCCTCTCTTCGCTTTTCTATATTCCGCAACTGCCTTATTATGCTGCGCGAAATTCTCCGAAAAAATATGTTCGCCGGAGCCGTCGGGCTTTGCGACGAAGTAGATATAGCGATGCTTTTCAGGATTTAAAGCAGCGGCGATTGCTTTTGCGCCGGGGGAATTGATCGGGCCAGGCGGCAGCCCTGTGAAGCGATACGTATTATAGGGGCTGTCCACCTCCAGGTCTTTATAGAGCAGGCGTCGCTTTACTCCACCGAGAGCATATTGTACGGTCGGATCTGCATCGAGCTTCATTCCTTTTAAAAGCCGGTTTTGATAGACGCCTGCAACGCGTGGGCTTTCGGCGGCGACGGGCGTTTCGGATTCCACTATAGCCGCAAGTGTCAGGACGCGATGGCGCGATAAATTCTTTTCTGCCGCCTCGGCTTTAAAACTTTTTTCCCACAGCGCATTTTGTGCCGCGAGAAGTTTATTGACTATATTTTTTGCGGGCTCTTTCCAGAAAAATTCATACGTATCAGGCATTAAATACCCTTCCACATTTTTTGCGGGAATACCGTGAGCACGGCACAATGAGTCACTTGTAGCGTAGCGCATGAATTCAGCCGAATCTGTCTCCACCCGTTTCTGTACAAGCGAAGCAAATTCTTTTAAAGAGATTCCTTCGGGAAATGTCACGCGTGCGGTAAATGCCTGTTTGCCGGAAAAAAGGGATTTTATTAGTTCAAAATGAGTTTGTTTGTGTGAGAATTTATACGCGCCCGCGTGAACTTTTACGCCATTCAGCTCGGAATATGCGCGCGCTGTCCATTTAAAAAGAAACGGTGAGCCGAGCATTCCTTTTTCTTTTAAAATATTCACTGCGCCATTGAGCGTAGAATTGTAGGGAATTCTGACTTCCTGATCTTCCGAAATTGGCAGCGGTTTTGAAAGATTTACCCACGCAAAGACGGAAAAGCTGATAATTGCAAGAAGGAATAGGAAAACTAATTTCTTAAACATGATTTTTAAAAGGAATGTAAACGGATCGTTTTTAAAAGACTATTTTTAAAAGAATGCGCCAAATTAAGGATTTTTAGGAGGAATGTTTTTAAAAACACTGAGATCACTTTTAAATTTCCGTATTTTGCAGATTATTCTTTTAAAAATGTTTAATTTTTCAATTTACAAAAGGAAAGTATTGCGTATTTTTGTACGCTTTGCAATGTTCAGGCAACATGTAAAGCGTATTCTGTGTTCGCAATTGTACGGAATGTTTTAAAAAGAATTCGAGAGAAATTGTTTTATATAAATTTCATTTCAACTCAGGTGAAAATCTAATGGAATTACTCAGGTCAAAATTGACTGAAATCTTGCCGCAGTTCCGCGCGGACCGCAAGGCAATAGCAAAAGACAAAGGCGAAGTGGTACTCGGCTCGGTAACGGTAGAGCAGGTAATGGGCGGAATGCGCGGCGTTCCGGCGATGATCTGCGAAACGTCATCTGTTTCCGCTGACGAGGGTTTGCGTATCCGCAATATTCCTATTCTGGAGCTGACCGACCTTACTCCCGAAGCGACATTTTTCCTTTTAGTTACCGGTTCAAAACCGAACGCACAGGAAAGCGAAGAACTTAAAAATCTTTTTTCGCAACACGCCGAAGTTCCGCAGGAAGTATGGAACGTGCTCGAAGCAATGCCGAAAGACACGCACCCGATGGTGATGCTGTCCACAGGCGTGCTCGCCATGGAGCGCGAATCACGCTTCCGCAAGGCATACGAGCAGGGCGCAGGGAAAGATGATTTTTGGGTTTCTACGCTGGAAGACAGTATTTTACTTCTTTCTCGTATGACGGGACTTGCAGCGGGAATTTACCGCCTGCGCTTTGGCAAAGGTGAGCGTATCGCGCCGAAAAAAGGACTGGACTGGAGCCAGAATTTCGCGCACATGCTGGGAATTTCTGAGGATAAATCTCTTGAAGATCTCATCCGCTTATATCTGGTATTGCACAGCGACCATGAAGGCGGAAATGTAAGCGCAATGACAAGCTATACAGTTAGCTCGGCACTTTCTGACGTTTTCTACACATTAAGTGCGGGATTGAACGGTCTTGCAGGCCCTCTTCACGGCCTGGCAAATCAGGAATGTTTGCGCTTTATCCTTGATTTAAAAGAAGAATTCGGCGGTGTGCCAAGCGATGAGCAGCTTCGTGAATATACGTGGAATCGCCTGAACGGCGGCCAGGTAATTCCGGGCTACGGACATGCTGTCCTTCGTGTGGTAGATCCACGCTTCACAGCATTTTATCAATTCGCTGAGCAGAACAACTTAGAAGGCGATGTGATCCAGATCATGCAGAAGCTTTTTAAAATCGTACCGGAAGTTTTAAAAGAACAAGGCAAGGCGAAAAATCCTTGGCCAAATGTGGATGCAGCTTCGGGTTCTCTTTTGTATTACTACGGCTTGCAGGAATTTGAATTCTATACTGTCATGTTCGGTGTGTCGCGCGCGCTTGGTATCTGCGCTCAGAATGTGGTAAACCGCATGGCGAATGCAGCAATTGTTCGCCCGAAATCTCTGACGTTTGAAGAACTTCAGAAACAGGCAAATAAATAATTATTTTAAAAAGAAAAAGCTCCGTACAATTTCGTAAATTGTATGGAGCTTTTACTTGTAGCTTTTAAAAGTGAGCTCGACAGGATTCGAACCAGTGACCTCTACGATGTC
The DNA here is from genome assembly GCA_040386315.1 of Bacteroidota bacterium. Taxonomy (GTDB): domain Bacteria; phylum Bacteroidota; class Ignavibacteria; order Kapaibacteriales; family DASPKH01; genus DASPKH01. The sequence goes on along the minus strand of JAZKFS010000086.1, from coordinate 26,089 downwards.
AACGTAGCGCTCTAACCAACTGAGCTACGAACTCTTTTAAAATGACTCTTTTTTAAAAAGAGAGCACAAAAATACATTCTCTCCCACTATTTTGCAAACTTTTTAGATTTTTAAAAATACATTCGCAGGTGTTTCAATGGTTGTTGTGATTATTCTTGCCTTAGGATTATTAGCCCTGGCGGTAGCATTTATGTACCGGACACAGGTTTTAAAAGTATCTGTTGACGAGGGCGCCGAGTCTCCGAAGGAAGCAGAGCGTTTACGTGAGATCGGCACGGCTATTGCCGAAGGCGCGATGGCGTTTCTCGGACGTGAGTACCGGATGATGGGGATGTTCCTTGTAGTTTTTGCCGTCATTATTATGTTCACGATCGATGATCCGTCCACGCCGGATATCCAGGAAGGATTTTACTCGGCGATCGCATTCGTGATCGGCGCGGGGATCTCTACGCTTTCCGGCTATATCGGTATGAGAATTGCAACGCAGGGAAATATCCGTACTGCTTCTTCAGCGCGTAAGTCTCTTTCAAGCGCTTTTAAAACTGCATTTCACTCAGGCGCGGTAATGGGTTTTGGACTAACAGGACTTGCGGTTCTGGGTTTAATGCTTGTCTATCTGGGAATTGATGCAATCCTGCCAAACGTAGACAAAAAAATTCTTATGGAAATCCTGTCGGGATTTGGTTTGGGTGGCTCGTCAGTTGCACTTTTTGGTCGCGTTGGTGGCGGTATTTATACCAAAGCAGCTGACGTTGGCGCTGACCTTGTGGGAAAAGTAGAAGCCGGAATTCCTGAGGATGATCCGCGTAATCCTGCTGTAATCGCTGATAACGTAGGCGATAACGTGGGCGACATCGCCGGAATGGGCGCTGACCTTTTTGGCTCAGTTGCTGAAAGTACCTGTGCTGCATTAGTGATTGGTGCTACAGCATTTGCCTTTATCCCGCAGGAAATTCGCATGTCAGCACTTCTCTTTCCTCTAATGGTAAGTGCGATAGGTATTGTTGCCAGTTTGATCTCAATGTTCTTTGTTCGCCCACAGGTGGAAGAAAAAGTAGAAGGCGCGTTAAAATTCGCTCTCATTATCTCAACTTTCCTGATGCTTGCTTTCATGTATCCGGTGACGATGGCAATGATTCCGAAGACATTTTCACTAGATGTGAGCGGCGCTTCCTATACAAATCTGGGCGTATTTATCAGTCTTGCAGCAGGTTTATTGTCAGGACTTGCTATCGGGTTAATCACAGAATTTTACACATCACACCGTTACCGCCCTGTTCGTCAGGTTGCTGATGCTTCCAAAACCGGCGCTGCGACAAATATTATTTACGGACTTTCACTTGGTTATAATAGCGCCGTTGTACCGATGTTATTAATTGCATTTACAGTTGTCATTGCTTTTAATTTCGCAGGAATGTATGGTATTGCTATGGCAGCGATTGGTATGCTTGGTACTATTGCGGTTGGTTTAACAATTGACGCTTACGGGCCGGTTTCAGATAATGCCGGTGGTATTGCTGAAATGGCTGGAATGGGTAAAGACATCCGCAAACGCACTGATGCTCTTGATGCTGCGGGAAATACAACTGCAGCTATCGGGAAAGGTTTTGCAATTGGCTCAGCGGCTCTTACTTCCCTCGCGCTTACGTCGGCATTTATCACAAGTGCAAATCACCTGACTGATGGCGCTTTAAAAACAATTAACATGCTTGACCCAATCGTTCTTGCAGGATTACTTGTTGGTTCATCTCTTCCATTTGCTTTCTCTGCTATGACTATGCGTTCAGTTGGTAAAGCTGCCTTCGACATGATCGAAGAAGTTCGCCGCCAGTTCCGCGAAATTCCCGGACTTCTTGCAGGAGTAGAAGGCGTTCGTGCGGATTACAAAAAATGCGTTGATATTTCTACTGCAGCTTCGCTCCGTGAAATGATCGCGCCCGCGCTTCTTGTAATTTTATCACCGCTTGTTATTGGTTTCCTTTTTGGTGTTCAAATGCTTGCCGGACTTCTTATCGGCTCGCTTCTGACAGGTGTGATGATGGCGATCTCAATGGCAAATTCCGGTGGTGCGTGGGACAATGCAAAGAAATATATCGAAACAGGCGAGCTTGGCGGAAAAGGCAGCGACACGCATAAAGCGGCAGTTGTCGGTGATACGGTCGGCGATCCTTTTAAAGACACTTCCGGCCCGGCGCTCAATATCCTTATCAAGCTTATGGCTATTATCAGCCTTGTGTTTGTACCGTTCTTCGTTCGCTACGGCGGAGCACTTTTAAAGTAATCTTTTAAAAGTTTTAAAAAAGAAATACTAAAGCCGGAGTTTTTAAAAGAACTTCGGCTTTTTGTTTTTAAAAACGATTGAAATGGAATAATTTTTAAAAGAGTTGTGTTTCCCTCTCGCACTACGTTATTACTCTTTAAAAATATGGACATCCTTACCAAAAAGCTCAGCAAATCTACTTCACTTCGATTACCACTCATTCTTTGGCGCTCATTTCGCGATATGCCATTAGATAATGGATTTCAATGGGCAGCGGCAATTGCATATTACAGTATTCTTTCATCTATTCCGCTTGTTCTGGCGGTCATTTCGCTGGCAGCAAATTTCGTCAGCCCACGCTGGATCACGTTTCAGGCGCATAATTTTGTACGGGATATTTTACCGGAAAATACACAGGTTCAGAATTTAATTACAAGCACTATTAGTGTTCGCCGAAGCGTTAGCATTTTGACATTCGCAGCCCTCCTGGTAAGCGCATCTCGTGTCTTTTCTGTATTACGCCGAGCACTGAATATTGCCTACTGTACATATGAACAGCACCACTTTTTTAAAAGAACGCTGATTGAAATTATTATGGCGGCGACTATTGGTATGCTGCTCTTATTTGCATTTTTCTCGCGGTTCTTTTTTAAATATATGATCAACAGCTTTGGTATTAGCGGCACTGAAGATCATTTGCTATTCAGGTTCATAATGGAAATTCTTAGCGCAGTTGCATTAATAATATTTTTCTTCATTGTGTACTCGCGCGTTCCACGAATTCGCCTCCAAGCCAAGTCAACTCTTGCCGGAGCAACCACAACAACATGCCTATTACTGCTGATACGCCCGCTTTTTATGAAATATGTGCGAAATTTCACACACTACGATGATGTGTACGGCTCTCTGACGTTGATCGTAATTATACTTTTCTGGGCTTGGGTTGTAGCTGTAATTGTGCTATACGGCGGAGAAGTTGCCTCGCACTATCAGGCGATGGCAATCGAAGGGAAATCGGCGGAAGAGGTAAAAGCAGCGCATAAGGAGCGCTCTCCAACGCATACTTTTAGTCCATAATAATCATGTGTAAATCTGTGAACGAGCCATGTTTGATTTCGGTAGAATCTTTTTTATCAATAGGAAAAGTCTGAATCAGTACCGATTCAAATGTTCCTGAAACAAGTCCTGCACCCAGGTCAAACTTTGACATTCTGTATTTTCCAAAATGTTGTGCATCTGTCTGAAATGCCTTACTTTTTAAAATGATTCCGTCCTGATATTCGATCGTATAATTAGAAACGTTAAACGGCGCTTCCTGCTGCGTTGGTACTTTCGTGGTCAGGTGAATTACCTCAGACGCGCTCCCTTCCTTCCGCCCGTAAATGCTCAATTCGTTTGTGGAAACCTGATAAAAAGCATATGCGCCGTGATAAATCCCTGAAGTATCTTTAAAATAATCGTCAGATTCAAAGCGCTTTCCGGCACGTACGAAAACAAGCTTTCCGGCAGGCGCAGCAGTAGAATCAATTGTTACAGGAAGGATACTGACGGGATTGGCTTTATCAGTACATCCGGCAGCAATTATTACCACCAGAAAAAAAGCCAGAAAGGATTGAACACGCATAATCATTACCGGAAGAAGTTTTAAAAGCTTTTTTAAAGAGTTCTAACTTCTTCCGTAACAACATTATAGCGTAAATTGTTCGCGCTTTTTAAAAACTTTATACCGCTTCCTGCTCAAGCGCTCGTGAAATCTGAATTTTCTTCCAGATAGACCATTTTAATTCTTCGATCGCCTCACCCGTCACCGATGAAATCACCATGATCTGCGCATCTGGCTCTTTAAAATCCACATCTTTTAAAAGCTCGCGTTTTTCATCATCAATCGTGTCAGCTTTCGTCAGCAGGATCATCCGCTTTTTGTCGTCAAGATTTGTATTATACTGGTGAAGTTCATTTTTTAAAACGTTGTAATCAGCAACAACATTCTCGCTCGCTGCATCAATTAAGAAAACAAGAACACGCGTCCGCTCTACATGCCGCAGGAACTGCATTCCAAGCCCTTTTCCCTCATGCGCGCCTTCGATCAGTCCCGGAATATCTGCAATTGTAAAACTCTGCTCGTCAGCAATCCGCACCACACCAAGATTTGGCACAAGTGTTGTAAAAGGATAATCAGCAATTTTCGGTTTCGCAGCAGAGAGAACTGAAATTAAAGTAGATTTTCCCGCATTCGGAAAACCAACCAAACCAACATCCGCAAGGAGCTTCAACTCAAGCGTCACGTGCATTTCAATTGCCGGTTCGCCCGGCTCGGCATGACGCGGAGCACGATTGATCGAACTCGTAAATTCAGCATTCCCACGACCGCCACGGCCGCCTTTTGCTATCACCGCTTCCTGCCCGGTTTTTGAAAGGTCAGCAAGAATTTCGTCCGTTTCCGTATCTTTTATAATTGTCCCGGTCGGCACTTTTATAATCAGGTCTTCAGCATCGCGCCCGGTTTTGTTGTACTTCATCCCGACCTGCCCGGCGTCAGCTTTTATAATTCTTTTAAAACGGAAATCCAGCAGTGTATTCAAATGCGGATCAGCTTTAAAAATCACATCGCCGCCTTTCCCGCCATTTCCACCATCCGGCCCGCCTTTCGGAACAAATTTTTCACGGCGAAAACTGATGTGTCCCGCGCCGCCCTTTCCTGAAATAACCTCGACTTTCGCAATATCAATAAAATTCATGCTTCCTTTTTTAAAACCTTTTAAAAACTATTAACCAAAATTTTCTTTTAAAAACTCACTAACTCACCGCACTCACAAAACTCCCAACACTCATTTCCCGTACCGCTTATGCACCAGCTCACGGAATTCCTCCGCTACTGACGAATCAGGTTCGATTCCATTCTGTGCAAGGTGCCGGTCTATGTGCCGCGCGGCTTCCTTCCACTGCGGAATATTTTCCAACTCATGTAAAAACCGCACATATTCTACATTATCCCTTTTAAAAAGCTTTTTTGTAAATTTCTCAATATGCTTCGTATCAATAAATTGCGAAATCGAAGGCAGCTTTACTTCGGCAGTTTTTTCCGCTAATTCCTGCTTGTGCTTTTCCGTTTCCGAAATTTCCGCCGAATCAACATTATCCTGCAAAATCGTCTGCTCAATAATTTCCTCGGACAATGACCCATCAAAACCTATCACGGATTCCGAGTTTTTAAAACGATGAATATCTTCTAAAAATGAATCGTGTGGCTCTTCTTCTTCTTTTAAAACTTCTTCAGAATTTGCAGAACTTTCTTCTTTTAAAACTTCGTCTTCTACAATTTCCGGTTCATCAATAATTTCTTCTTTTGTAGAATTTTTCTCAGAATTTTCATTTAAAAAGCTATCAACTTCATCACTTTTAAAAACTTCTTCCACTGGAATTTCTTCTTCTTTTAAAACTTCCGGCTCATCAATAATTTCCTTTCTTTTAAAAACTTCTGCCGAATTATCAACCTCAATATTTCCAGGAGTTTCTGTTAAAAACTCACCAGTATTTTCTTTCTGTATAATCTCATTTTCACTTTCTTTTAAAACTTCCGACTCTCGTAAAGCTTCTTCTTTTAAAACTTCTTCATTTTTAAAACTTTCACTTTTTTCCGTATTTGCAGGCAAGATCGCATCAAATTCCAGCGGCAGCGTCGCATCAGGAATTACATTTTGCTCATCGTCCATATCCTGCACGATATTATCCACGATGTCAAGAAAACGCTCCTTTGTGATATAGCGCAATTCCTCATTATACAGCAGGTTTTCAAGCGTCTGCGAGATCGGCGCCACACCTTTATCATCAAGGAAAATTATC
>JAZKFS010000086.1:0-19976 GCA_040386315.1 Bacteroidota bacterium | reverse complement strand
ATTGTGCCTGCCGGAATACGCGTGGACGGCGCCTGAAAATAGGAAAAAACCGGCGCAAGAAGTTCAACAAACTGCTGCGGGCTGAGGTCAAAAATTGCCTCATTATCAATGCGCTCAATGATCCGTTCAAATTCCACAATAGATAAAATCTCCATCGGGCGGTCAATCCTGCGCTGCCTGCTCCACTCTTTAAAACCGTCAATCAGATATTTGTGATCGCTGAAAAAACTCATCCGCAGCAAAATCTCATGCAGCGGCTTCGTCGGCTCACCACGAAAGACAAACCATTTTAAAGCCGTGCGCGGGCGGCAGAGAAAATTCAGCCGAGCTTTTGCAGCAGCGTCCACCGTTGCGTGAAGTTCTTCATGGTCAAAGCGGGCAACATTCCGATAGCGCGTATCAAGGTCAGTGAGCGACTGGCGGATTTCCGGTGCATCAATATCAAAACGCGGATTTGACTGGCGGAGCGCCTGCTCCTCATATATCCACCAGTTCACCTCTGCGCTGAAAAACGTTTTGTACGCATCATCAAGCGCGGGATTATTCAGGATTTCGTGAATATAAATATACTGCTGTGAGCTGAATAATTGCTCCAGCAAATGTTTTTTAACCAGCTCTATTTCGGCTTCAAACATAGAGTCCAAGTGCGTTTTTAAAAGATTTTTAAAAAGAAAGCCCTGAGTCTTTTTAAAAAGAAACAGAGCTTAAATATACGGAAATTTGGGGTGAAATCGGCGGATTTCTTGTAGCCGCTTAGTCACTTTCCTGTAAATTTATATTTTGATAGCGAGTTAGATCAGTTTGAATTAGCACGACTCCCATCCATACAGAACCAACAGTTAATTCACTATTATTTCCTACTGAGGTTTTAAAAGTGTAAATAGTTTTCCTTGATCTACCGATAGTTGTAGGAGACTGTGGCTTGATATTTGAAGTGAGTGAAAAGAACTCCTGCTCAAAACTATTATTTTCGTGGCTGCCCCAAATTATAGACTTATAAACGCCAGTTTTTAAAGTAAAAAAAACTTCTATTCTTTCATATAGATTTCTTGCATTTATTTTTCCTTCAGAAACATTTCCAATTGTAAATCCCTCCTTTTCTAAATGGTTAATTACTTGCATAGAATCCTCTCCAAAACGAATTATTAATCCGTCGAAAATTTTATCCTGTGCAAATATTGGCATTCCAATAAGAAAAAGGAAGACTGCAAGTATTTTCATTTTTTAAAACTATATAATTAAAAAGCTCCATTCCTTTTAAAAAGAAACAGAGCTTCAATATACAAAAATTTATTCTAACCTTACTTTATCGGAAATCCTCGTGTCGGCTTCCACGTATCTTTTTTCACTTTACGTTTTTTTGCAACAGCTTTTTTCGGTTCGGTTTTCGCTGTATCAGCTTTTGTTATTACTGAATCTACCGGAGGAAAATTAACCGGAGTTACCACATTTTTCTCTACATGCCCAGTTTTTACCGGCTCAACAGCTTTATCCGAAGGATTTAAAAAGAAGAACGTGCCAACAAAAAGTAAAGGCAAAAGGAAATATGCAATGTTTTTAAAAGGAAAAGCGGTCGTAGCAGGTTGCGGCGTTTGGCGGATTTTTAAAAGCACATCTGCCTCAAAATTTTCCGGCACCGACACGCGGCTTAAGTTTGAAAACGCGAGTTTTTGAAAAACACCCGATTCAAAGCTCAACGATTCCACGCTTGCCGTCACGCTGGCTCCCACCGAAGGAAGTGAGCCGAGAGCAGTTTTTAAAAGGACCGCCTCCTCAAAGCCCTGCGGCGACGGAACGCCCGTGAGCTGGCTTGCCACCTTGCTCCACATCTGCATCGCTTCGCCGTCCGCATTATCAAAAGCGTCTATATTATTCATAAAGGTATCTCATACAAGTATTTTTTTAAAGAGTCATTACTCTCCCGAAAACATATCCTTGTACAAGCCCTGAAGCTGTTCCTGGAGCTGTTTTCGCCCGCGGTTGATGCGGGATTTCACCGTGCCGATTTCACTTTTCGTTACTTCGGCAATTTCCTCATAGCTCAGCTGCTGAATGTCCCTGAGCACCACCACCTCGCGGTATGAAGGCGACACGCTCATCAGCGCCCGCTGTACACGCTGCGCTATCATTGTGTGGTCTACCCGTTCGTCCGGCAGATAATCGCCGTCGGGAATCATCGTACCAAATTCTTCTGAATCATCATCGCCCATCGAACTAAACGAAACAGAATTCCGGCGCCAGCTTTTCTTCAATTCCGTCCGCGCTAAATTCGACGCGATAGTATAAAGCCATGTAGAGAATTTCACATCCGGCAGATAGGTCTGGCCGTATTTAAAAAGCCGTACAAATGTTTCCTGCGCCAGATCCACCGCGTCGTCATAATTGCCGACAAACCGGTACAGAAAATTTATGATCGGCTCCTTATGCCGTTTCATCAGAGCTACAAACGCTGCTTCACTGCCGCCCTGGAACTCCTTCATCAACGCTTCATCCGTCGTTGCAGCCGGACTTTTCTCAGTTATGGTTTCAGTCATTGTACTTGTATGATTGGTAATTTGTTCCGCCATTTGGATTTATCCTGAAATTCTACGACTTACACTTTTTAAAAAGGGTTTAACGTTTTTTAAAAACTTTTTAAAAAGCCTTTAAAACAAAATCATGTTTCCCATTCTGCCACATTCAACCACTTGTAGGCGGCCACCCCTGCCGTCTAGCCACCTGTTTTAAAAGAATTAACAACCGGAATTCCAACCCGGAAGTTGTTTATATTTCTGTGTCGATATTACAATATTTAGAATATAGTCAATCAAAATATCAAGTTCAGTTTTATTTTCATTATTTATATCCTTATAATTTACTGCAGTTACATATTTTACTATTTTTTCAACAGAGCCATTCTTCACATGAAAGGTATAATGGGCATCAGGGATTCCATCACCCCGAATTTCGGGTTTAAGACTATAGAAATTAATTTTGTCCATTATCTTACAAACGCTATCAATCTGTGCCTCACTCATTATCAACGGTATAGTAACATCTCCTTTGATTGTAGCTTTTCGTGTAAATGTCATATCTTCAGTATTGATAATTTGAGTATGACATGTCCCGTAAGATATAGAAAAATTGAATGCTTTTTGACTTCTATCTCTGGTTTTAACAAATGCGCATCCGCTAAAAATGGCAATAAGAATCAAAGATATTTTAAAAGGGAATACTTTCATTTTTAAAACCCTTAAAAAGATTCTTACGCAAACAACTCCGCAAACGCCAGCGAAATCCTCTCCACGCTTTTCACCCCAATCGTCACTGAGCGCGGTACTTTTTTAAAGTTCCCCTGAGGTATAACAACGTTTTTAAAACCAAGTTTCTGCGCCTCCATAATTCGCTGCTCTATCGCCGGAACGCTCCGCACTTCACCCGTCAAACCAATCTCGCCAATCAGCACCGTATGCGAGTCCACTGGCGTATCACGCAGCGAGCTCACCAGCGCAGCCGCCACGCCAATATCCACCGCCGGGTCATTCAGCGAAATCCCACCCGCCACATTCACAAAAACATCATGCTGTCGAAGCTGCACCCCGAGACGCTTTTCCAGAACGGCAACAATCATTTGCAAACGTTTATAATCAAAGCCCGTCGCCATCCGCTGCGGAACACTGTAGCCCGTCGGCGTTGCCAGTGCCTGCACTTCTATCAGCAGCGGCCGCGAACCTTCCATCGCCGCAACAATTGCCGTTCCCGATTCCTTATGCCGGCGCTCAGAAAGGAAAAGCTCCGAAGGATTCAAAACCTCCCGCAAACCTTCTTCCGCCATTTCAAAAATCCCAATTTCATTCGTCGAGCCAAACCTGTTTTTTAAAGCGCGCAAAATCCGGTACGCATACAGCTTTTCACCTTCGAACTGCAACACCGTATCCACCATGTGCTCCAGCACTTTCGGCCCCGCAATCGCGCCTTCCTTCGTCACATGCCCGATGATAAAAATTGCCTTATTATTCTGTTTCGCCGTTTGCATCAGCAGCGCGGCGCACTCGCGCACCTGCACGATACTTCCCGGCGTGGACTCAATATTTTCGCTAAAAACTGTCTGAATTGAGTCAACGATAATCACATTGCAGTCTGTCGCCTTAATCGAATCAATTATCGCTTCAATATTCGTTTCCGGCAGCAACATCAGGTTGTCAGGAATATTATGCAACCGCGCCGCACGAAGTTTTATCTGGTGCAAAGATTCCTCACCGCTTATGTATAGCGGCGGATTTTTGGCAAGCCCAGCGCACATTTGCAGCATCAGCGTGGACTTCCCAATTCCCGGGTCACCGCCCACCAGCACGAGCGAACCCGGCGTAATTCCACCACCCAAAACGCGGTCTAATTCCACAATTCCTGTCTTAATGCGAATTGTGTGGTCGCCTTCCACTTCCGACAATTTCTGTATTTTGGCTCTCTCATTGCTGCTTCGTCCGGCAACTTTCCCCGTACTTATCGAAACCTGCTTTTCCTCGACAAATGTATTCCACTCGCCACACATCGGGCATTTTCCCGCCCAGCGCGCTGATGTCGCACCGCAATTCGTACACGCGAAAATTGTTTTTGATTTCATGAATAAAACGCTTTTATGTAATTCGTTACAATTGTTGAGGTTGAGTATATTTTCAAAAGATATTCTTTTAAAAATAACCTTTTTTAAAACCGCCTTTTAAAAATCATCGTATGAATTTCTTTTAAAAACCGTAAGTTAAGCGAACTATGTTTAAAAGAAAATTATATAGCCCGGCGCAGGATTTTTCCGCAACTGCTTTTATTGAAACGCCTTTAAAAAGCGAAAGCACAACAGAAAAATCGTCCATTGCAAATGCCTACGAATACTGCCGGGCGCTCACATATACGTATGCCAAAACCTTTTATTTCGCGTCATATTTCCTGCCAAAACCCAAGCGCGATGCGTGTTACGCGCTGTATGCTTTCTGCCGTTTTGCCGATGATTTGGTAGATAATGCGCCTGTCAATGAAGCCGGATTTTCCTCCGCTGCGCACGACATTGTCAATCAATGGAAAACTGCTTTAAATGATGTTTATTTTAAAAAGGAAGCTGCCAATCCTGTCATGATCGCATGGACGGATGTGCTGGAAAAATTTCATATTCCAAAAAATCTGCCCGAAGAGCTCATCGAAGGCGTCCTCATGGACACATATATTAATCGCTACGAAACTTTCGATGATTTGTATAATTACTGCTATAAAGTTGCATCAGTTGTTGGCCTGATGACAAGCGAAATTTTCGGCTATAAAAATCCCGATGCGCTTCCCCACGCCATTGACTTGGGAATTGCCATGCAGCTCACAAACATCGCGCGTGACATTGGCGAAGATGCAAGTTTAGGCAGAATTTACATTCCAAAAGAAGAATTAGAACGTTTTAAAATCAGCGAGGAAAGCATTCTTTCGCACCGTTTCGATAACTCTTTTAAAAACCTTTTACAATTTCAAATCGAACGCTCTCACACATATTACGACAGCGCCGACAAAGGAATTCCGTATCTTGACACCGACAGCCGCCTCACCGTACAGCTCATGAGCACCAATTACCGGCGCATCCTCGGCCGCATTGAAAAAAATAATTACGATGTTTTTAAAAAGCGTGCAAGTTTAAGTTTAATTCAGAAAGCAACGGCTGTACCGACAAGCTGGTTTGCTGTTCGTGAGAATTCTATGCCTTCTTTTAAAAACGCTTTTTAAAAACAAAAAAGCGGATTTCACAATCCGCTTTTTAAAAACTTTTCCCTTTAAATAAATCCTATCCGTTGAGAGCTTCCGCTCCACCGACGATCTCTAACATCTCTTTTGTAATTGCCGCTTGACGCTCTTTGTTGTAAATCAGTTGCAAGCTCTTGATAAGGTCGCGGGCGTTGGTTGTTGCGTTATCCATTGCCATCATACGCGCTGCCTGTTCTGCCGCATTTGATTCTAAAAGTCCGCGCCAGATCTGCATATCAAGGTAGCGCGGCAAAAGCACTTCGAGCATATCCTCACGCGACGGCTCAAAGATATAATCAGTTACATGCTGGTTTTTTGTTTCTTCCGTTGCTGCCTGCTCAACCGGAAGAACGGGGCGGATTGCTACTTCCTGACGGATCATTGATTTGAATTCATTCACAATGATTTCTACTTTATCAAATTGCTCGGCGACAAATCCTTCTACGGCAATTTTCGCTACTTCCTGCGCTGTTCCGAATTGCAATTTCCCGAAAATATCTGGGAATTCCTGCTGGATCGTATTAGTACGTTTTTTAAAATATGCAACCGCGCGGCGTCCCATCGGGATTACAGTTATTTTCGCGCCCGGATATTTTGCCGGAAGAGTTTTATCAATATGGATCGTTGCAGCTTTTAAAAGGTTGGCATTAAAGCTTCCTGCCAAACCGCGATCAGCTGAAACGACGATAACAGCAATATTCGTCACTGCCTTGCGCTGCTGAAAAAGCGGATGCACAAAATCGCCTTCCGCAACAGCGAAATTTGAAAGGATTTCCTGCAATTTCTGCGCGTACGGGCGGGCTGCCATGATAGCATCTTGCGCGCGGCGAAGCTTTGCAGCCGCAACCATTTTCATTGCTGACGTGATTTTCGCGGTGTTTTTTACCGCGCCGATTCTCTGACGTATATCGCGTAATGTAGCCATTTCGTTGGTATCTCCGGTTTTTAAAAGCGTCTTTTAAAAAACTTCCCCTTCTGAAAATCTTTTAAAAGCGCTTACATTGTAGCGAAATTTTTTATTAAATAATTCTGGACATAATCTTCAACACTTTCTTCCAGCGACATGAATTTTTTAAAAGCTGAGGTCTTTTCCAGCGACGTCATATTAGCTTCTGTAAAATTCTGGTACTGGCTTTTTAAAGACTCCGGCATTTCAATATATTCAATCTTTGGCGCAACATCCATCGCTTTAAAAACTGCACTAGCCAGATCATTCCACGAGCGAGCTTTTCCTGTTCCCAGGTTGTAAATTCCATTGATGGAATTTTCCTGAAGCATTGTCCACATCACATCGCAAGCATCTTTTACATAAATAAAATCGCGCTTTTGATCACCGTCTTTATATTCAGGTGAATTCGATTTAAAAAGCTTCACTCCGCCTGTCTGCTTTATCTGGCGAAACGCTTTAAAAACCATGCTCGCCATATCGCCTTTGCTGTATTCATTCGGGCCGAAAACATTAAAAAACTTTATCCCGCAGGTTTTCTTTTCAAAACCGTTTTTTAAAACCCAAAGGTCAAAAATGTGCTTTGAAAAACCGTACATGTTCAGCGGGCGCAGGTTTTCAAACTCCGTATCGTTATACCCGTTTTCACCAAGTCCGTATGTCGCAGCGCTGCTGGCATAGATAAAGCGGATATTTCGCTCAACTGCATATTCTGCTAAATCGCGGCTGTATGCATAATTATTATCCAGCAGGTAATCCGCATCGCGCTCCGTCGTCGTTGAACACGCGCCAAGATGGACTATACTTTCAATACGTTCGCCGTAAGCCCCATCGAGGAGGTTACGGCGAAAAGTATGAATATCCGTTATATCTGCAAAACTCTTTCCTAAAAGATTGCGCCACTTATCATCGGTGCCGAGATGGTCAACGATAAGAATATCTTTAAAACCTTCATCGTTCAGCTTTTTTAAAAAGCAGCTCCCGATGAAGCCCGCGCCTCCTGTTAGAACCAGCATTTGTTATGCAGTTATTGTGCTTTTAAAACGGCTTGAAAACGTTCCGAGAATACTTGTCAATTGTTGTTTGATTTCGTCAGTGATCGCTTTTTTATCAACAATTGCATTTAAAACATCCTTATGCTGAGCTTCCATCAGATCCAAAAATTCGTCTTCATAACGTTTGATTGATTCCAGTGGAATATCATCCAGATAACCATTTGTGGCAGCAAAAATGATCGCGATCTGGCGTTCAACCAAAAGCGGCTGGAATTGCTGCTGCTTCATGATTTCATTCAGACGAGCTCCACGACGAAGCTGCTGCTGCGTGGATTTATCAAGGTCAGAACCAAATTTTGCAAATGCTTCAAGTGCGCGATACTGTGCCTGCTCAAGTTTCAGCGGGCCGGCTACACTTTTCATCGCTTTGATCTGCGCATTACCACCCACACGCGATACCGAAATACCGATATTCAACGCCGGACGTACACCTGCGTTAAAGAGATTCGGCTCAAGGTAAATCTGTCCGTCGGTGATTGAAATCACGTTTGTCGGAATGTATGCAGAAACGTCACCCGCCTGTGTTTCGATTACAGGAAGAGCCGTTAATGAACCACCGCCTAAATCATCAGAAAGTTTTGCAGCGCGCTCAAGAAGGCGGCTATGCAAATAGAAAATGTCCCCCGGATATGCTTCACGGCCCGGCGGGCGGCGAAGTAGAAGCGAAACCTGGCGATACGCCGCGGCTTGCTTTGTCAAATCATCATAAATTACAAGCGCGTGGCGTCCGTTATCACGGAAAAACTCACCCATCGAAGCGCCGCAATAAGGAGCTACGAACTGAAGCGGAGCAGGGTCAGAAGCATTCGCTGCAACGATAATCGTGTATTCCATCGCGCCATGCTGCTCAAGAGTGGAAACTACGTTCGCAACCGTTGAACCTTTCTGGCCAATAGCCACATAAATACAGAATACCGGTTCGATTCCACGCTGGCGGGCTTCTTCGGTATGCGTATATTTTTGATTAATAATCGTGTCAAGCGCAACAATTGTCTTACCGGTTTGGCGGTCACCAATGATCAGCTCACGCTGTCCACGGCCAATTGGGATAAGAGCGTCAATCGCTTTAATACCCGTCTGAAGCGGCTGCGTAACCGGCTGGCGTGCGATTACACCAAGAGCTTTGCGCTCGATCGGGAAATATGTATCAGTTTTAATATCGCCTTTGCCGTCAATCGGCACACCGAGCGGATTCACAACGCGGCCTAAAAGCGCGTTACCAACCGGCACAGAAGCGATTTTGCCTGTACGGCGTACAGTGTCGCCTTCTTTTACCAAGCTGTCGTCGCCGAAAAGAATCACACCGACGTTATCTTCTTCAAGGTTCAATACCATGCCGACAACGCCATTCGGAAATTCAACGAGTTCCGACGCCATTACCTGGCTTAATCCATAAATACGCGCAACACCGTCACCCACTTGGAGCACGGTTCCAACTTCGTATGTATCAACATCTTTTTCAAAGCCGGAAAGTTGTCGGCGCAGAATCGCGGAAATTTCATCCGGTCGTACTTCAGCCATAATGTACTACCCTTTCTTTTATAGTTTCTGTGAAAATCTATTGTTTGTTTTTTAAAATCGAATTTGATTCTTTTTAAAAGCTTTTAATAACTTTTTAAAAGAATTACGCAACCATCTCTTCGTACATTTTCTCAAGCTGATGGCGCAAACTTCCGTCCATCACCATATCGCCGATTTTTAAAACCACACCGCCTTTTAAATCAGGATTCACGGAAAATGTCGGAATAATTGTCTTCCCGGTGCGCGTTTCAAGGTTTTGTAAAAGCTTCGTGCGAAGGTCTTCATCCATTGTAATAGCCGTTGTAATTTCAACCGGAAGCAGATTTTTTTCGCCGTTATATAATTCATTAAAAACGGTGACAATCTGCTCAAGCGAAGATTCACGGCCTTTATCAGTCAGCAGGTCAATAAACTTTGCTGTCATCGGCGAAACGGAATTTTCAAAAATTTCTTTAAAAGCAGCTTTTTTCTTCCAATGCTGGATGACCGGGCTTTTCACAACTGTGCGCAATTCTTTAGAAGATTGCAGAATTCTGTGAATTGCCTTCATGTCTTCCTGCACCTGCTCGTCCGTTCCCGCTTCGACTGCGGAATCATGGAGCGCTACTGCGTACCGGCGTGCTATTCGTGAATTTGCCATCGTGCTTATTCCTTTTCCGCTTTTAAAATTTTATCTTAGTTTTTAGAAACGTTTACCTGGTCAATATATCCTTCGATCATACTGCGGTGGCTGTCTGCATCAAGCTTATTGCCAAGAAGTTTCTCCGTCGCCTGCACAACAAGCGTTGCAACTTCTGTACGAAGTTCGCGGAGTGCTGCGTCTTTCTCGCGGGAGATTTCACGTTGAGCTTCCACAAGTTTCGCCTGCTTTCCTTTTTCCGCTTCTTCCATCGCCGTGCGAACGTACACTTCAGCCTGCGCGCGTCCTTCCTTGATGATCGTGGACATTTCATGCTGTGCCGACGCCATACGTGCCTGGCTTTCGTTTAAAAGCTTTTGTGCTTCGATATTTGCAAGCTCAGCATTTTGAAGGGAATTATTGATCGCATTCTCACGTGCATTCAGAGCAGCGATCATCGGCTTCCAGCCATATTTTGCGAGCAGAAGTACAAAAATTGTAAAATTGATCAGCGTCCAGATAATGAGGCCGGGCGAAATAGTGAGTACCGCGTCCATTGGTTTTGTCCTTACCGGATAATTGAGGTTAATACGATATGTTTTTTAAAAAGCCCGCGTGAAAAAATACGAGCGCAGGCATTGTAAAAAGCACTTTTTAAAAAGCTTTTAAAAGCAAAAAATCATTCAAACAAAGCGTGCCTCTATACTACCGACGGGCGGAATTACAGAAGCACTCTTTTAAAAAGAAGCGATTATTTTACGGCAAGAAGGATACAGATCACACACGCGAAAAGTGCAACACCCTCGATAAGAGCTGCCGCAATAATCATCGTCGTACGAACGTCGCCTGCTGATTCCGGCTGACGGCTTGCTGCTTCAAGAGCTGCTGCTGCCAGGCGGCCAATACCTGTTCCTACACCAAATACAGTGATACCTACTCCAATACCTGCTGACAGGTACGCCATTGCTGCGTTATCCATACCCATGAATCCTCCCGGGAAATTAAAAGGTTAATCTAAATATATATTCTGTGAAAGTAATCTCGAGTTTTTAAAAAGCATTTTTAAAACATGCTTTTAAAGTTCAATTTAATGCGCTGTTACAGGTGTTGCAGGCATGTCTTTTAAATCCAATTCTTTATGTTCTTCGTGCGCGTGTTCTTCATCGTGATGATGTCCTTCACCGATCGCAAGCCCAACAAATACTGCCGTCAGGATCGTAAATACATACGCCTGTAGAAAAGCAACGAGCAATTCCAGTGCATAAATAAATACAGAAAATGCAACGGAAACAATCGCAACACCAGAAACAACCCCAAGACCTAATGATTTAAAGAAAAATATCAAACCAACGAGGGAAACCAATACAACGTGTCCCGCAGTCATATTCGCGAAAAGACGAATTGTCAAAGCGAAGGGTTTGGTGAAAAGTCCGATAAGCTCGATCGGAACCATGATCGGGGCAAGTCCGATTGGAGCGCCACCAAGCAGGTGATGAAACCAGTGTCCGATACCCGCTTCTTTAATTGCTGTAAAATTCACAACAAAAAATGCTGTAATTGCAAGCGCCATCGTTACGCCAACCGCACCCGTCGTAGCGTGTGCGCCCGGAAGCAAACCGATAAGGTTTGAAACTGCAATAAAGAAGAATAAGCTTAAAAAGTACGGCATCAAACGATTAGCCGCAGCGCGCGAAGGAATATTCGGGTAGATAACTTCATCACGCACGTAGAGGACAGTTGCCTCGATTGCGTTTTGAAAACCACTCGGCGCTTTTAAAGGATTTTTTTTGTATTTAGAAACTACGGAGCGGATAGCAAAGAAAATCAGGATAATTGCGATCCATTCATACACGACAAAGTTCGTGATGGAAAAATCCCAATCAACTCCCGTTGCTTTTTTGCCCACAACTTCCGTACCGGCATGAACAACCGAACCTTTATGTAGGGTAAATTTCCCCGCATCTTCCATCGCGTGTTCGGACGGATACGTATATAGCTGTCCCTGATCAAGAAGAATTATAGGAAGCGGAGCGTGAATGGGGCCGAAAGCAAATTCATGGTGATCGCCGAGTGTACCCAGAAGACGGGAAAAAACCTCTTCTTTTGGAATATCGCCGCCGTGGTCTGCTGTTGCTTTATGAGTGCCAGCCGTCGCGGTGGTGTGCTGCCCGGCAGCTTGAACGTCGTGTGTCTCAGTGGTTGTTTCCTGTGGCATCGCTACCGTATCCGGCTATAGTTGGTTTTTAAAAAATCGAAGACGGGATTTCAACAGTAGCTAAACGCTGTGCGCGAAGCTGCTCATGCTGCATTTTGTATTCTTTATATCCGTTATAGCTGTTGTTGAACGAGATGATCTCAGCCATAAGAAGTACAAAAGTAGTAATTACGAATGTAACTGCAAAACCGATCTGATGAAAATGTGCAACGCCGATGCAATACCACGCGATCCCTGCCACAGCAATGAAACGTGCCGCCATACTGCCAAGAACGATTCCAAGGCACATGTTCAATGACTTATGAAAAGCGTAACGGGCGATGAAATATCCTAATCCGACGTTGGTAATACCAATTATTAAGGCAAGTAGTACTGAAGTAAGTACAGAACCGTTTTCCAAAATAATCTACTCCTAATATTATATAAATGTAATGACTAATTAAGATTCCTATGAACGTCTTTCTTTACTTTTTATTGCTGAGTTTTGCCACTGTTGAAATAAACTGATACATTCCGACAAAAACTCCCAAGATCAAGAAAACAATAAACAGGACTGGTTTAGTTTCAAAATGTTTATCCAGCCACCAACCCGCTAATCCTGTTACTCCGACTGCCGCTGCAAGTTGAGAACCAAGCCCCAGATATGGGCCAACCTGATTCATTATTTTCTGCTTGCCATCGGGTCTTTGACGTTCTGAAGGCGGCAAAGGTTTATTATCCATATTTTTTAGTGCCCCTACCGTTTACAGAATACAAAATTAACTAATTCATAATGAAATGACAAAGCATTCTTTACATTTTTTAAAGATTTCTTTAAAAAAAGTTTTTAAAAGACTTCCACAGTCTTTCAACAATTTTCATGCCCATCTTTTTAAAAGCAACTTTAAAGCGGGAAATCTTTAGCCGGTTGGGTGCAAATTTTTAAACACCAATGCAGAATGATCATCTGCTTTTCCTTTTTTGCCAGCTTTACTACAAGATCATTATAACGCTCATCAGCCCTGTCAATCGCTTTCAATTCATTTTCAAGGATTATAATCTGCATCCGGCAGTTTGCGATCAATTGTTTATATTCCTGCTCTGTCTGCATAATATTTCCTTAAACAAATCAATCACAAATGACCTTTTAAAAATACTTATTAGCTTGAGCATTTCCTCTGCGAAACCTTTGCGCTCTCTGCGTTAAAGCCTTTCTTTTAAAAGCTTTTAAAAACCCAATTCCGTCAATGTTTTTAAAAGCGGATCCAAGTACACATTTTCCGCCTCGCCATACCACGCTTCCTGCGGCACCAGCGTCAGCACGCCATAGCTCGCCGGCTCATTCGCTTTAAAAACCGATGTTGCAATTACACTTTTTTCTTCCGGCCTGAATTCATTATCAATATCATGTAGCGCCACCGAGCAACCAACTTCAATCGGTTTCGCCTCACCCGCCTTCGGCACAGAAATTCCCAAAAGAGCAAACGGAATTCGCACTTTTAAAAGATAGCCATTATCACGAACGCCCGACGTAGCACGAATTTCCTGCGCTGCCGCTTGCTGTTTTATGGTTAATTTATCGTCCGTAGCAAGCTGCACCGACGCACGCCGTTTTAAAAAGTCGCCCGGGCGAATTGTAAACGCAAAAATCCCCGTATCCCCCTGCTTTCTAAAAGCAAACTTTTTCTTTTCTTTGGAATACAGCCGCTCGCTGCCAACAGGATTTGTATCGAGCCATATTTGAAGATAATCACTAACGCAGGAATCACATTTATCTGGCACAACGACATCATCATTCACGCGCACCACAAGCGTTAAAGCTTCCTCGTCATACGTAGAATTCACGTTATATGAAGCATCGGCATCGCCACCCCAGTAATACGCGCCTTCACCCACAAAATCAATCGAATTCGCCTCAACTTCCTTTGCAAAACCTTTATAAATATATCGTCCTTTCGGATAGCTTGGAATTGTCAAATATTGGCTTAAAAGCTCAGGTTTATTGCGCGAAGCATTAAAAAATCGGTCGCTCCCCCGTAAAGTTTGAAAATTCCGGTACGTTTCGCGTGTATATTTATCAATTTTACTCGTTGTAAATTCATCCACCAGCACCACCGAGCCAACATCAAACCGATACCCACGCATCACCCAGTTAAACTGCTCGCGCTTTTTCGTGATGTAGCACGTAGTATCGCGAATCACCACACCGATTTCCAGCGGAATTTCATAATATTCGTATGGGAACTGCGCAATATTGGTCAAATACCCATCAATATCCGCAAACAAGTACACGTTCACCTTCTTCCCGCGCTCGCCCGCCATGCGCACCGTAAACGCAATATCGCTAAAACCATCACCCGAAAAATCCCCAACATCCCAACCCCAGATCGCATATTTCGCATCAGGAAGCTGCTTTTCAAGGTCGCCGATCAGCTCCTTATCAAAGTATTTTTCAATCTTCTTTGAAAGCTCATCCAGCGTCATTCCCACCTGCGCTTCTAAAAACGCAGGCACGAGAAAAATGAGGATTATTATGAGGAATTTATTCATCTATATTTTTTAAAGCCAAACAATAAAAAGAAGGACACATCAAGAAGAATGTCTCCCTTATTAAGGGAGATGCCGCAGGCAGAGGGATTCCGCGTCAGCAGATTCTTTTAAAGCTCACCGCACTCGCCAAACTCACAAAACTTCTTTAAATAATCTCATCCACCATTTTTAAAAGCACTTCATCACGCACTTTCTTATGATTTTCTTCCAGTCTCGCACCAAACTGCGAAACAATTTTCGCCGACGCATACGAACCCAACCGCCCTGCTTTTTCAGGCGAATGTCCATGCGTCAGGCCATACAGAACTCCCGCTGCGTACATATCGCCAGCACCCGTCGTATCAATCGGAGTTGCAGGATACGCAGGAATCTCATACGTTTTTCCTTCCCAATGAATCAGCGAACCAGCTGCTGCAAGCGTCACAGCCACATTTGGGAAAGTTTTTAGAAGTGTTTTAAAAGCTGCTTCTCCGTCAGAATCGCCTGTATAGCTTGTCGCTTCCAGTTCATTACAGAAGATCAAATCAGCGCTTTTTAAAGCTTTATCCAATTGCGAACGGAATACATTCACGATAAAGGCATCCGAAAAGGAAACTGCAATCTTCGTTCCGTGCTTTTTTGCGTATTCAATTGCTTTTTCAATCGCAGCCGATCCGCTTTCTTCCGTGAATTTATAACCTTCCACATACAGCCATTCCGAACGCGCGATCACATCTTCGCTGACATTTTCAGGATTAAAAAGCGTATTCACGCCAAGCGAGGTGTGAAGCGTCCTGTCCGCATCAGATGTAATCAGAATAATACACGTTCCCGTATGTTCGCCTTCGGTCGGCTGCGCCTGAAGTTCCACACCAAGCTCATCAAATTCCTGAGTGTAAAATCTGCCGTAATTATCCGCACCAATGCGCGTAGAATAGCTCGCCTTCCCGCCAAACTGCGCAAACGCGATCACAGTATTCGCCGCTGAGCCGCCGCTGCAAAGATGCGGCTTGTAATGCGCAAAGCTTTTTAAAACTTCGTGCTGGCGCTCGCTGTCAGCCAGCATCATCGTACTTTTCGGAATTCCAAGTGCCGCCAGTTCTTCATCTGTCACCTGAAATTGTACATCTACGAGCGCATTTCCCAAACCGGAAAGTTGTATGTCTTTTATCATAATTTTAAACGTTTTTATAAGAAAGGTTTTAAAAGATTAGCGCTTTTTTGACAATTCAATAATTTTCTCGCACAGATCACCAAACTCAATCCCTACTTCCTTCGCGGCCTTCGGCACAAGACTTGTTTCCGTCATGCCGGGAATGGTATTTACTTCAAGGCAGAACGGCTGATTGTCTTCGTCCAGACGGAAATCCACGCGGCTCAAAACCGAGCAGCCAAGCGAACGGTGCGCGGCAATCGCCAGATTCTGCACAAAGTCCGTCACATCGTCGCTCAGGTCTGCCGGACAAACATATTCCGTGTTTCCCTTTGTGTATTTATTGGTAAAATCATAAAAACCTTCGTGCGGGATAATTTCAATAATTGGCAGTGCTTCGTCACCAACGACAGGAACAGTCAGCTCGCGCCCTGCGATATATTTTTCAATCAAAACCATATCGGAAAAATCACCTGCTTTTGCAATCGCTTCCTTGATTTCATCCTGATGAGCATTTTTTAAAATATACATTCCAACCGTCGAACCCTGATCATTTGCTTTTACAACGAGGTCGCGCCCAAGCTCGCCGCGCACCTCTGCAATCAAATCTGTATCACCAAACTGCTCACGTGTCAGCGCTATCCACGGCGCAGTCGAAACGCCCGAGCTTGCGAACAGCATCTTACTCATATTTTTGTCCATCGCAATTGCGCTTGAAAGCACGTTCGTTCCCGTGTATGGAATGCCGCGAAGCTCCAGCAAACTCTGTATTGCGCCGTCCTCACCGTACTTTCCGTGTAGCGCGATAAAGGCGATTTCCACATCGTCAAAGAGGTTAGAATTTACACATTCCATCAGCTTGCGCGGCTCGAATTTTTTTAATTCTTCTGCCGTAATTTCTGCCGCTTTCACCTGTTCCAATTCCGCGTCTGTCATCAGCCCGTCGGCGCCGCGCATCGGGTCAATTGCTTTAACGGTGTGGCCTTTTTCGCGGAGAGCACGCGTAATGGCGCGCCCGGTGAGAAGTGAAATATTACGTTCCGAAGAAATGCCGCCGAGAAGTACAGCTATATTCATGTTTTTTAAAAGAGTTGGGAGTTTTTAAAACCGTTTTTATATTTTTAAAACAAAAAAGCGGCGCAACATTTGTTAAAACATTGCACCGCCGGCAAATATAACGAGATTTGGGCAAACCGCCCGTTTTAAAAGAATTTTCGTTTTTAAAAGTCCATATTCCACTATCTAATTTCACTAATTCTAAAAGAATGAAAATAGTCATTTTCTTTTTCTTCTTTCTTTATACAACCTGCACTTTTGCTCAGACAAATGAATGGGAAAATGTAAACTGGATGGTAGATTGCTCATTCGACATGAGTTCAATTCAAGCTGATTCTGTTTTAAAAATACACAGAGCGAAGTTTCAGCCAGATCAAAGTATAGGAACTGAGCGTGTATATTCTCTATCTTCGTATAATGAGTTTCCGGTTGAAGTTTTCAATGTTTCTTTTAAAAACGATTCTTTGAGTGAGATACATATAAAATTTCATGCTGTGAAGCCCACAGAGAAAATAGTTTTTTCAAAAATTGTCAAGCGTTTTCAAAAGATGAAAAGCGAACTCACAAAAAAATTCGGTCAATATAAATTTAATGACGAGCAAATGACAACGTGGTATTATGGAGAAAATGATAAATACTCCGTAACTGCTGCTTTTCCTGGCGATGGCTCAATAGTTTTAAAATTTAATGATAGAACAAAAAGTAGTTTTTAAATCACTTCTCCTTCTTCGAATCCTCATACAGCTTCTTCAGCAGCTGCACATCTTCCCACACGGGGCGCTTCCACTCGGGATTGCGCAGCAGTGCCGCCGGGTGATACGTCGCCAGCACCTGCACGCCGTGATAGTCCATCAGCTGCCCGCGAATATCGCCCATTTTAAACGTCTTTTTAAAAAGTGTGTTGACGGCAGTAAGCCCGAGCGCGAGGATGAATTTCGGCTTTATTAGCTCCAGCTGCTTCCATAGGTACGGCTCGCACGCTTCCACTTCCTCAGCAGTCGGGCGGCGGTTTCCCGGCGGGCGCGATTTGATGATATTGCAGATGAAAACCTCGTCGCGTGACAGCTCAATGGATTCCAGGATTTTCGTCAGCATTTTCCCCGCCTGCCCGACGAATGGTTCGCCCGTAGCGTCCTCGTCCGCACC
Source organism: Bacteroidota bacterium (assembly GCA_040386315.1). GTDB lineage: Bacteria > Bacteroidota > Ignavibacteria > Kapaibacteriales > DASPKH01 > DASPKH01. Next base: position 2,000 of record JAZKFS010000086.1, on the reverse strand, counting down.
CGGTGCCTCGCCGATCACAACGATATCCGCCTTTGGATTTCCCGTGCCGAACACAAATTTCGTGCGCGTCTTGTGCAGCGGGCATTTTGTGCAATGCTCGATCTGCTCTTTTAATTCTTTTAAAGACTTTGACATTTCCCAGCCGGGAATTACATTAAATATGTCGTCGCCACTTGTGTCGGGGAATTCCACCTTGATTTTCTTTTTCATATCATCAGGCGTTTGGATTTCTAATATTTCACTATTTTTTAAAAGATTTTCCGCCGTATTTTCGGCTTTTACAACCTCTTCTTCCGAAACCCGTTTTTCGACGTTTTCCGTTCCTTTTAAAACTTTTTCATCGGGGATTTTATACAAATTTTCGCCGTACATTTCCTGCTGCTGGCGAAGATATTGCTCGATTTTATTTGTAATATTCTGTTCCATGAATTTATGCTAAATTTGACATATTCTTTTTAAAAACATTTCTTTTTTTAAAACTATTCCAACAATGAAAAAACAACTTCTCGTTCTTTCTCTGATTGCTTTCAGCGCATGTGAAAAGCAGAATTCTACACCGGAAACCGGCGCTTTAAAAAATTCTCCTGATACCACCGTGGCGCAGGCAAATACTCCGCAAACACAGCCGCCTCCGGTGGTGCAACCTGCTACTTCGGCGGCGGCATTCATCACAAAACCCGAACTCGAAAAGATTTTCAGAGAGTATAAATACGAAGGTTCATTCGTAATGCTCGACCTGAAAAACAACAAATATACTCAATACAATCCTGAAGGCGTTCGCGAACGTGTTTCGCCGGCGTCCACTTTTAAAATTTTCAATTCGCTTGTCGCGTTGGAAACAGGCGTAATTGCCAACGAAAATACGCCCATAAAATGGGACGGCACGAAAACCGGGAATCCCGCTTGGGATCAGGATACGGACATGAAAAAAGCGTTTGAAAATTCCACCGTCTGGTTTTACCAGGAAATGGCGCGCCGTGTGGACGTGGATCAAATGCGAAAATATATCACGCAGGAAAAATACGGCAATATGGATATTTCCGGCGATATAGATGAGTTCTGGCTCAACGACGCTTTAAAAATCTCGCCGCTGGAGCAGGTTGACTTTTTAAAACGGTTGTACCTCAATCAAACGAGTTTTTCGCAGCGCTCGATGGATATCACAAAAAAAATAATGTTGAAGGAAGAAAAATCCGGCTTTAAACTCCGCGCAAAAACCGGTTGGGGAATTAAAGGAAACCTCGATATCGGCTGGTTCGTGGGCTGGTTTGAAACGGGCGACAACGTGTATTTTTTCGCCACAAACGTGCAGACGCAATTTGCCGACGCGAAAGTATTTACCAAAGCGCGGATTGATATTACCAATAAGATCTTTAAAGAACTCGGGATTTTTGGCGGTGCAAAAGGTAAAAACGAAATTATGCTATCACCAGGCAAATAAACTTTTAAAAACCTATTTTTCCAGCAATTCCTTTGTTTTTCGCTGGCGATATTCAAACATATTTTTAATAATATATTTCACAACGAGCGCGTTCGCGATATTGCCCAAAAAGCCAAATGGCAATTCGTAATCGAGCGAATCATTTAAAAAGGTTTTCCCATTTTTAAAAGACAATTCGCGCCGCTGGATCCACGTTTTAAAAGGGCCGCTCAGCATTTCGTCCGTCATGCGAAACGGCGGCTCGTATTCAGTAAATTGCATCTTCCACAGCATTTTGATAATGCCGAATTGCGATACTTTTAAAATGATTTTTGCGCCTAAAGCTGTTGGCTCGGAGTGTTCGATTTTCACGTTAATTCCCGGTGGCGATATTTTTAAAAGGTTCTGCGGATCATTGTGAAAGTGGAAGACACTTTCGATTGGCGCGGCGATTTCGACGGTTCGTGTGTAAGTGTGCATGATTTTTTAAAATTTTTTTGTTTTTAAAAACAATTTACAAAAAATTCTCTTGTCATTCCGGCTTGCCCGGAATCTTCTTCATCGGCGGGCGGTGTGGTAT
>JAZKFS010000085.1:13537-32140 GCA_040386315.1 Bacteroidota bacterium | reverse complement strand
ATATGTGCAAATAATTCTAAAAGCGAACCCTTACGAATATTTTTAAAAAAATTTGTTGATTCGGGTGCGGATGCGCTTCATGCGGAAATTGCGCTGTGGGAAAAGCAGCTGCGGCATGTGATGTTTTTGACGGGTTCGGCGACTATTGCGGAATTACAAAAAGTGGTGATAATTTTAAAATAGGTTTTTTTTAACTTTTAAAATTTGTCATTCTGAGCGCAGCGAAGAATCCACGCATGAAGAACTCAACACGAACTTCTGACATAGATTCTTCGCTATCGCTCAGAATGACAATTCCCCAATATATCTCGTAGGGGCAGGTTTTAAACCTGCCCGCACGTCAGAATATCGCGTCAAGCATGATGCTCATAAGAGGGCGGCTTTTAAAGCCGCCCCTACAAAGAAAAAATTTCACATTATAAAAACAAAGAATGACGGAAAAAATACACGAATTTCAGGCGGAAATTGAAAAAGTTTTAAAAGAAACTGCCTCTCCGCAAAGTCCGGCTTCAATTTACGAACCTTTCCGCTACCTGTTGGAAGGCGGCGGCAAGAGAGTTCGTCCGCTGCTGGTGATGATGAGCGCTGCGGCGTGTGGCGGTGATGCTTTTAAAAGTACAAATGCAGCAGCAGCGGTGGAAATCCTGCATAATTTCACGCTTGTGCATGACGATATTATGGACCAGTCGCCACTCCGGCGCGGCCGAGAAACGGTCTATAAAAAGTGGAATGACTCGACTGCGATCCTGCTCGGCGATATGATGATCGGCTTTGCCTACCGGCTTTTAAACAGCTATCAGGAGCATAAAAATTTTGGCGCGATCATGGGCAGCTTCACGCGCGGGCTGATAGAAGTGTGCGAAGGCCAAGCGTACGACGTGGATTTTCGCCATATCGAAAATATCACGATGAGCGATTATCTCCTGATGATTGAGAAAAAAACCGCGCGCCTGCTGGAAATGTCGGCAGAGATCGGCGCTCAGATCGCTAATGCAAAGGACGAAGACTGCGCGGCTTTAAAAACATACGCGCGTGCAATGGGAATTGCTTTTCAAATTCAGGATGACCTGCTCGATGTGACGGCAACGGGAACCGACTTCGGCAAAGTGGTCGGACAGGATATTGTCGAAGGAAAAAAAACCTACCTCATCGTTCGCGCGCTCGAAAAAGCAACTGAGCCGGAAGATACAAAGCTGCTTAAAGAATTCTGCGCAAAAGGCGGGCTGCCGGAAGAATATATCGCGCCGATGCAGGATATTTTTAAAAGAACGGGCGTGTATGATGATGCGCGGGGTGAAGTTGGCCGCTACACGCAGGAAGCGAATGATGCGCTTTTACAACTGCCCGATAATGAAGGCCGCGCCATGCTTGCGTATCTTTTGGAAATGCTGGCGGGTCGGAAGAATTAGGTTTTTAAAAGTTTACCGCGTAATGACGATTTTCTCTGTGACGCTCTGCCCGCCTGACTCCAGTTTTAAAAAGTATGTGCCGGAAGGAATTGCTGCCGGGATATTCCAAAGGATTTTTTGCTCACCTGCTTCTTGAATGCCGGAATAGATGGTGCGGATTTTTATGCCGAGAATGTCGTAAAGGATGATTTTTACCTTTCCGCTTTTTGTATTTGTATATTCTATACGCGTTTGATTTTCAGCAGGATTGGGGCTGATTGATAGATTTGAAATAGAATTGTTATTTGGTTTTTTATCTTCAATTGAAGTATGTATCTGCTGTTTATATAAACTATATAAAGGCAAGTTATTCGGTGCATCATTGAATTTCTTAGGTCTATAATCGGCAGTTACAGTCCAAACAGTTTCTAATTTCTGATCTACATAAATTCGATTTGCACTTATCGGACTATTCCAAATATTTTCCCAAGTCTCTCCATCATTATAAGTGCGGTAAATATAAGAGTTAAATAACTTTATGCTATCGGTTCCCTTTTCCCATTTTGTTTCCCAAACTCCTGTAAATGCTGTATCTGGTTTGTGTTCTAGAAATTTATAGTTACCATCATAGATCGTATAATAATATTCATTATCAAAATCGGGATCAGGTTTCTCAGGAGCCATTCTTTTTAGCCAAGGGATTTTTACCGAATCGCCTTTATCTCCACTTGAAATAATCCCAATATTAGAATAATAATCTTTTTTCCACCAGCTTCTGACTTCACCTTCATATCCGATACCTGCATATTCGCCCCACTGGTCAATATATGAAAAGCTTTTGCCGTCATCTCGCGTCTGATAAAAGTCATCTACCCACGAATGGTCTGCTCCATTGACCCAGACATTCCATGTTTTCGGGTTTCGTATATCCGGTAATATCTGGTAATATACTCCACGCCCGTCGCGCGGAGGCGGAAGCGGCTGATACTGCCATGTTTTCCCGCCGTCATGCGTTCTGAAAACACTAAAGAAAACAGAATTGCTTGACCGCACATAAAATCCTTCATCTGGAGCAAGCGGATGAAATTGCATCACGGCACTACGCCCCTCCAGTGTTCGTGACATGACCGTATCATAGTCATAGCGTGTGGTAAATGTTCTTCCTAAATCTTCTGATATTTTAAAAGACACAAGCCGCACAAGTGTCGAGGTGTCTTGTGTAAAAATCATACGATAAAGTTTATTGGAATTGGGGAAGTATTGATCGGGTATTAAAAAGTTAACATTGTCAGCTTCTTTTTCCGGTACTAGTGTATCCCAAGTCGAACCGCCGTTAAGCGAATAAAGAGTAAAAAATCTCCCTTGTTCCGGCGTTGGAATCCTGCGGCTCTCTGCGCTTAGAACCATAGTGTCATTATGGACATGCATTCCAATGACATCTACTGAATCCAGATTCATAATATACGTCCACCCCGCAGGCGACTCATACCCCAAATCCTTCGGCTGCGCAAAAAGCTGTACGGCAAAAAGTGCAAAAGCAATAATGACAAGTGGAAAGCGCATATTTTATCTCCGGTTTAGTATTCTGCAACTTACGCCATTTTCTTTTAAAAGCAAATTGCTATTTCTCAAAGACATACACCTCCACGCCCACCAGTTCTTTATGCGAACCCGCCGAGCGATGCGCATACACGCGGTGCTGCTTTTCAGCGAAGCTCTCTTTTAAAACTTTTACAATGTAGCCGTTGGTATCGCGGCTGTGCGAGAGCACGAGGAAGATGCGTTTTTTATCGCGGATTGTGTTTTGTAATTCAATCAGATTTTCCGGCGTAATGTCATTTCCTTCGCGGGGAAACTGGACTTGTTCGGTGCTATTTTTAAAAGTATAGTGATTATATGCGCCATCTATAAATCCCGCGTGAAAAATAATCGTGTCATCGGATTTTAAAAGGTTTTCCGTGAATATCACCGCTTCCCGCCAGCGCTCTTTGTTGGTTTCTTGTAAAAGAATTGTGCAGTTGATAAGTGAGCAGATCGTAATAATTGCGACAGCGATGTTTTTAAAAGAATTCTTTTGTAAAAGCTCAATTCCACACGCCGCCAGCAGCAGAAATGCAGGAAGTGTTCCAATGAGAAAGCGCGGCATAAAAACGGGTTGCTTTACGATGGAAACGATCAGCGCAATGATTAAAGGAAGAACAAACCACAGCAGAACAAAGACAAACGCCGGATAACTTTTAAAAGAAGTACGTTTGTGCCACAACGCAAGCCCGATCAGCGAAAGGAAAGCGACCAGCGTAATAATCCCCCACACCGTTAGCGAACCGGAAAAATTCAGCAGCAATTGCGCCAGCGACATAATGCCCGGCGCCTCGATCCAGTAATTCCCTTCGATAGCCGCCGCCTGCCGCATCATCACGCCAAGCCACGGCAGAAATATGAGCGCAATAATACTTTGCACCAATATCCATTTTTTAAAAGAAGCTGCATACTCCCTTTTAAAAATCAGGAAAAATATATTCTGCGTGATGAGAAAAAACGCCCCAAAATTATGCGAATACAGCAGCAAAACTGAAGTGAAAATATAGAGAATTGCATTTTTAAAAGAACCCGTTTTTAAAAACCGCAACACCGAATACATGGATGCGATCACGAGGAAAACCATCATCGTATAGCTGCGCGCTTCCTGCGAAAACTGGAGGTGAAATTGTGCAACAGCGAGGAACAGTGAGGAGATAAGCGCAGTGTTTTTATTTTTAAAAAGTTCACGTGCGGTGAAATATAAAAGCGGAATAGAAACTGTGCTGAAAATCGCAGAAACCGCACGCAGACTGAAATCCGAACCACCAAATACTTTCACCCAAAAGCTGAGAAGCAGATAGTATAGCGGCGGATGAACTTCGCCCTGCATTTGCAGAATTTCAGCAACAGGTTTATGCGCCCAGATCGCCGACGCCGTTTCATCCAGCCAGAAGCTCTCATGCGCCAGGCCGTAAAAACGGAGGATTGCGCCCAGCAGCGTGACGATGAAAAGCAAAAAACCGGCGTTGCTTCCGGTTTTTAAAAAGGGTATTTTGTTGGTGAGTGTTTCCACAATTTCTGCTAGTTCCGTTCCAGCCAGCCCTGTGCAATGGCAATATCTTCTATCGCGCGCGCTACATTGGTAAATTCCTTCGGCGCACCGAAATAGCTATACACACTTTTGCGCTCCCCGTTTTTAACGATCGTGACCGTAGTGGAAGGCAGATCAGTCACCATGCGGCTTTCGTAGCGGTCATTGAAGCTGTAAAAATTATTCACATCAAAAGAATTGACCAGTTTTACGATCTCATCCTGCGAGATCATGGCGCTGTCCTGCGCTTCCTTTTTTACGTTTTTCGTACCATCCCACACAACTTTTCCGTCTCCGTAGATTTTCAAAGAATATGTCGGGCACATTCCATAACATGGTGTTTTTTCGAGAGTGATCTGGAGATTTTCAGCCGTGTATTTTGGTTTTAAAACTGCCTTTTCGGGTTGCAGATTAGAAATTCCCTGGTTGGAATTAAGCGCACACGACGACAAAACTATTCCACATAAAAACGTAAAGCAAAGTATTTTTTTCATGGTTTTTAAAAGCCGGAAATTTGGGAAACTTTTTAAAAGCAGTTCTTTATTACTCAGAATACTCACAGTAAAGTAAAGTTTAAAAATATTTTCACCTTTTTACTTTTACCTTCTACTTTTCGCCTTCCTTTTTATGCAGAAGCGATGCGATAATTGATGTTGCTAAAATCCCCGCTACAACTCCCAGCGCAATCCCGATCGGAATATGATAAACGTCCATCAGGAGCATTTTCAAACCAATAAAACTCAGTACAAACGCCAGTCCGTATTTCAAATATTCAAAAATATTCATCACGCCCGCCAGCGCAAAATACATTGAGCGCAAGCCAAGAATAGCAAAAACATTCGACGTGTACACGATGAAGGGATCGCGCGTGATCGCAAAAATTGCGGGAATAGAATCAACCGCAAAAATAAGATCGCTCGTTTCGATCATTACCAGCACTACGAGCATTGGTGTAGCAAATGTTTTATCGCCGATCTTTGCCGTAAAATTATTGCCGTGATATTTGTCCGTCACAGGCACGAATTTTTTAAAAAGCCTTAAAACCGGGTTTGTTTCTAGTTCCATGATAGCATCATCTTTCTGGAATGCCATTTTAATTCCACTATACACAAGAAACGCACCGAAAATATAGAGTATCCAATGGAACTTCATGATAAGCGCAGCGCCGACAGCAATAAAAATACCACGCATCACCAGCGCGCCTATAATTCCCCAAAAAAGGATCTTGTGCTGATACTCGCCCGGAACGCGGAAATACGAAAAAATAAGCAGGAACACAAAGAGATTATCCACACTCAGCGACTCCTCGATCAGGTAACCTGTAAAAAATTCCAGCGACTTCTGCGCGCCCATAAAATACCAGACGCCCAACCCAAAAAATACTGCAAGCGAGATCCAGACTGCACTCCAGCCAAGCGCTTCCTTCAGCGAAACTTCCTTATTTTCCTTGTGAAAAACCCCTAAATCCAGCGCCAGCATCGCCAGCACGAAAACCGTAAAAATTACATACCAGATTGTCATTTATTTCTTTTAAAAACTTTTAAAAAACTCATTTTTAAAACAATTCAAATTTCACTCACTAAGCTCACTGCACTCACAAAACTCACTAACTACCCAACTTCTTCTTCACATTCGACGCCTGCCACAAATGCCGCCGTTCGTGCGACGCCATCGAACCCAACCACTCGCCTACATTCATTTTAAAAAACCGGAAAAACATCGAAGGCGCGGTAATCTTTTTAAAATCCAAACCCTGCGCGCTTTTTAAAATCTCCAGCATTTCATCCTGGATTTTTAAAAACTCCGCCAGCACTTTTTCTTTTGAAAGATTTTTGTCTTTTGTTTGCATCGCCGACGTTGTTTTCAATTTCATCTTGTATGGCGGCTCCATGCTCGAAATAAATTTCTTCGCAAAAAAACCGTACTTCACTTTTCCCGAACCCGTCAGACCTTTTTTGCGCCCTTCAGCAACTGCTTTCTGCAAATTCGCCACATAGCCGCGCCCGAGAATATTCATATGTTCAAAGCATTCGCCCACCGACCAGCCGCCCGTTGACGGTTGTTTGTTGAAATCACTTTCAGACAAATCTTTTAAAAGATTTTTTGCATAATTTTTGATTTCGGTAATCTGCCGCTGATATTCTTCCACACTCGGCGCGTGCGTGGTGTCCTTTTCCGTGAATTTAAAATCGTTCATGTTTTTTTTGTTTTTTTTAATCCCCTCCTCGGAGGGGTGGCGCAGCCGGGGTGGGTCCTAGCGTTAGAAGATTCTTCTATCGCGACTATCCAGCGCAGAACCCACCCCGCCTTTCAGGCACCCCTCCGAGGAGGGGATTCTCCTGAATGTTTTTTAAAACCCGAATTCCTGGCGAATTTTTTCACCATCTTCATCAAAATGCGGCGGCGCTTTTAAAACATTTTCTTCAAATTTACCGTTAAATGCGATACTACGCACGCCTTTTATATTTTTTTCCTCAATAATCATTTCCTGTGCCTGCGGCATTTCAAAAACCTCACGCATATTATGAATCGCACCCGCCGGAATATTCCGTTTTAAAAACTCTTTTAAAAGCTCATCACGCGTAAAATTTTTAAAAGAATGTTGTAAAATCTTGTTCACTTCTGTACGAAATTTCACGCGCCCGCGATTGCTTTTAAAACGCTCGTCCAGCTCAATTTTTAAGACCTTGCACAGTTTTAAAAACTGCGCATCACTCCCAATCGCAAGCACAATTTCCATATCATCTTTGGTTTTAAAAATCGTACCATACGGCACAATATTCGGATGTTCGCTGCCGATACGCTGCGGAATTTCGCCGCCAACAAGCCAGTTCGCCGCCTGATTCACAAGCGACGCGACGCCCGACTGAATAAGCGAAACTCCAACATAACTTCCTTCGCCCGTCATTCCCTTTTTTAAAAGCGCCACAAGCAGACCTTCTTTCAGCTGGTGCGCCGCGAGCACATCCATCAGCGCAACCGGCATTTTTGTCGGTTTTTCTTCCCCGTTTAAAAACGTGAAGCCAGCTTCTGCCTGGATAATTGCATCGTAGCCGACGCGCGCTTCTTCGCCATAACCGGTGATGTGTCCGTAGATTATTTTCGGGTTAATTGTTTTAAATGTTTCATAATCCACTCGCAGCTTCTCCGCATCGCCCGGCTTATAACTTGCAATAACGATATCCGCCTTTGCAATCATTTTTAAAAGAATTGCGTGGTCATTTTCACTTTCCAAATCGAGCGCAACTGATTCCTTTCCCCAATTCACTGAAGAAAAATAACCGGAAATGTCATTCTCCGCAGATTCCGACGCGAGCTTCCACGAACGTGTTACATCACCCTTTGTCGAAGGATTTTCTATTTTTAAAACCCGTGCACCGAGTTCAGCGAAAAACATGCCGACGCTTGGCCCGGCGAGGACAGATGCAAGTTCAATTACGAGAAGATTTTGGAACATGGAAATCGTTTTAAAACGTCGTATTCTTTTTAAAAACTTCGTCAAATTACGCTAAACATACAACATGAGCAAACGCGGCACGACGCTCGACACAGGCAACCGCTTTTTAAAAACATCGATTGAAAAATTCGACGACGGCTGGGAGAGTTTTGCAGAAGAATCTGACCCGCGTACGCAGTTTTTTAAAGATACGTCGCGCACGGCTTTTGCGACGAACACTTCGCCGGATATTCCCTTTTCGCACTCGATAAATCCGTATCGCGGCTGCGAGCACGGCTGTACGTATTGCTATGCGCGACCTACGCACGAATATCTGGGTTTTAATGCAGGCTTGGATTTTGAAACAAAAATCATGGTAAAATACGACGCGCCCGAACTCGCCCGTGCGGAAATGATGAAAAAATCGTGGCAGCCGACGGTGGTTTCCATGAGCGGCGTGACCGACCCTTATCAGCCGTGTGAGCGGAAATTCGGGATTACAAGAGAAATTTTAAAAGTGATGCACGAGTTTAAAAATCCTATCAGCATTATCACGAAAAACACGCTTGTGCTGCGTGATATTGACATTCTCGCGGAAATGGCGAAGGAAAATCTCGCGTCGGTTTTTATTTCCATCACGACGCTGGATAGAGATTTAGCGCGAAGAATGGAGCCGCGTACGTCCACGCCGGAGCTGCGTTTAAAAGCAATTGAAAAACTTTCTGCTGCCGGAATTCCCGTTGGCGCGATGATGGCGCCGCTTATTCCGGGGCTGACGGACAATGAAATTCCCGAGCTTTTAAAAAGTGTTGCTGAGGCCGGCGCGCGCAATGCGTACTATGTCATCGTTCGGCTGCCGCTTGCTGTAAAGCCGATTTTCCTTGACTGGCTTTCGCGTGAGGAGCCGGGACGTGCGGAGAAAATAGCACACCGCCTGGAAGAAATGCGCGATGGAAAACTGAATAGAACGGAATTTGGTAAACGGATGGTCGGCGAAGGTGCGCATGCGGAAATGATCCGGCAGATGTTTAAACTGTCGTGTAAAAAATATGGGCTAAATGAAACGAATATTCATCTTTCGACAGATGCGTTTCAGCGGCCGGGCGAGCAGATAGGGATGTTTTGAAAAGTTTTTAAATGTTTGTCGTAATTGCGATTCCCCTCCTCGGAGGGGTGGCCGCAGGCCGGGGAGGGTTCACGGTAGCAATCGTCAGCAATCGCGAGTCCTTCTGACGCAAACCCTCCCCGCCCTACGGGCACCCCTCCGAGGAGGGGATTTTACGATTTTGCAGTTTCCATGTCATATTCCTCCGTAACTTTGCAGCATGATTTTTAAAGACGTAATTATTATCGGCGCGGGCGCGGCAGGGCTGATGTGCGCTATTGAAGCAGGCAAACACGGGCGTTCCATTCTCATCCTCGAACACGCGGAAGCTGTCGGCAAAAAAATACGCATCTCCGGTGGCGGACGGTGTAACTTCACCAATACTGGCGCGACGTACCGCAATTACATTTCGCATAATGAGCATTTTATGAAGTCGGCGCTGGCGCGATATACGCCGGACGATTTCATAAAACTCGTCGAAAAGCACGAAATTCCCTACCACGAAAAAACGCTCGGACAGCTTTTTTGCGACAGGAGCTCAAAGGAAATTATCGCGATGCTGGAGCGCGAATGCCGTGATGCGGACGTGGAAATTCTGCTCAATTGCACGGCTGAAAAAGTTTTAAAAAATGGCGATGAATTTGAGATTGAAACGTCGCACGGAGTTTTTAAAAGTATATCGCTCGTCGTGGCGTGTGGCGGACTTTCCATTCCGAAAATGGGTGCGACGGATTTTGGTTTTCAGATCGCGCGGCAGTTTGGTTTGAAAATTAAGGAAACGCTTCCGGCGCTTGTTCCGCTGACGTTTTCAGAAAATTATGCAAAGAAATTCGGAACGCTGAGCGGCATTTCGGCTGATGCAATTGTTAGTTTTAAAAACATTTCCTTTCGTGAAAATATTCTTTTTACGCATCGCGGTTTGAGCGGCCCGGCGATTCTGCAAATTTCCTCGTATTGGGTTTCTGACAGGAATTCGCCGATTGAAATTAATCTCCTTCCGAATCTTGACGTTGAGCAGTTTTTACAAGAACATTCGCGCAGCAAAGCCGAGCTTTCGACGATCTTGCAGCAGCATTTTCCAAAGCGGTTTGTGCAGGTGTGGTGTGAGGAATTTACGAAGTCAAAACCGATGGTGCAGTATTCGCCGAAGGAGCTTTTAAAAATCGTAGAAGAACTGACGTCGTGGAAAATTCTGCCAAATGGAACGGAAGGTTTTTTAAAAGCGGAAGTAACTGTTGGCGGCGTGGACACGAATGAGCTTTCTTCAAAAACGATGGAAGCGAAGAAAGTGCCGGGATTATATTTTATCGGTGAAGTCGTTGATGTGACGGGTTGGCTGGGCGGCTATAATTTCCAGTGGGCGTGGGCTTCGGGTTTTGTGGCCGGACAGTTTGTGTGATTTGCTTTTAAAAGTCGCCAAAGGTTACTTTCTTCGTAGGGCAGGTTTGAAACCTTCCCTGAGCATCCGGCGCGATCTTCTGACGCCGGGCGGGTTTTAAACCCGCCCCTACAAGATTGGAACTGAACTTCTAAAATCACCCGATTTCTTTTACAAAACCTCTTCTTTTAAAAGCTATTTTCTCCGCTATCGGTATATTTTTACAAGATAATCGGAAAAATTTTTAGATTTCCGGTATTTTTAAAAACCGCTTTAAAACTTCTCTCGTACCTTCCTTTTAAAGAGATTTTCCTCTTTATTTTCAATTATTATTTTTTTTTAAAAGGTAGCACATGGCAAACATTATTTTACCCGGTGAAGATCGTGAATTGAACCGGCGTTCCTTTTTAAAAGTGGCGGGATTTGGCGCAGCGGCGCTTGCAACCATGACGGTGGTGGGCTGTAATGACAATGATGATGTGGTCACTCCTACGACGACAACGATTGACCTGGGAAGCGGCGATACGGGCGTTTTAAATTACGCGTATGCGCTTGAGCAACTTGAAGCAGCGTTTTATGAAAAAGTAGTTGCTACAGGCACGGCGACAGGATTGTCGAGCGATGAGCTGGCAATTTTCACGGATATTAAAGATCACGAAGTAATTCACCGTGAGTTCTTTTTTAAGGCATTAGGAACAACAAATGCAAAAACTTTACTTGCTTCGCAGGTGAATTTCACGGCTATTAATTTCAATAACAGAGCGAGTATTTTAGCAACAGCAAAAGCTTTTGAAGACCTTGGTGTGAGTGCATATAACGGCGCCGGAAAATATATTTCAAATGCAGATTATTTACTTGCAGCAGGCAAGATCGTTTCGGTAGAAGCGCGCCATGCTGCGATCATCCGTGATATTATGGTGCCGCGCTCTAATGCAACAGGAAGCTTTGCAGGAGATGATGTAGTAGCAGTGGCTACAGGGCTTGATGTGGTAAGAGAGCCAAAAGACGTATTGGCGATCGCAAATCAATATCTCTATGTGACGCTTACAGCTAATAATATTAAATAACAACCAAGTAATCTTTAAAAGGAGAGAAATATATCATGGATATGAAAACACCATTATTGGATACTATCGAGCCGGAGATCATGGAACGGCTGACTTCACGCCGCAATTCACTGGCGACGATGGGCAAACTCGGTCTGGCTGTGGCGGCAATGGGATCGCTTCCTGCAATGCTTGCAGCTACTACAACCAAAGCATTTGGATCGGTAAAAAGATCACCGCAGGCAGTGATTGATGTTTTAAATTATGCGCTTACTTTAGAAATTTTAGAAGACGCGTTTTACAAAGCAGGTAATTCCGCTTCAAACTTAATTCCTGCAGCTGACCAGCCAATTTTCACTCAGATCGGCAAGCACGAAGCAGCTCACGTAGCTCTTTTAAAATCAGTCGGTGCAACTGCGTTGGACCTGGGCGGTACGGTAAAGCTTGACAAAGTTTTTACAACTGTTCTTACCAGCTATGATGTTTATAAAGCAGTAGCCCAAACATTGGAAGATACAGGAGTTCGTGCATATAAAGGCCGCGCTGCTGAACTGATGTCCGATAAAAATACTTTAACTATCGCACTTCAGATACACTCGGTAGAAGCACGTCACGCAGCGGAGATTCGCCGCCTACGCGGTTTTAAAGGATGGATCAGCGGCCAGGAAAATGGTGGTGGAGCACCGGAAGCATACGGCGGCGAAGAGTTTTCAAATGGTAACTTTTCCATTACAGGCAATGCAGTAAGCGAGGCGTTCGATGAGCCGCTTACAGCTGATGCAGTAGTAGCAGCAGTTCAGAAATACTTTGTTGTATAATTTCTTCTGAAGGTTTTAAAAAACTAAAAAGAGAGTCAGGAATTTCCCCCGGCTCTCTTTTTCTTTTTAAAAGCATTATTTTAAAACCTTACTTCATTGCAGGAATGCCCATTGCCTCCCATTCTTCCTTAGCCGGACCGTACACTCCGGGAACACGAAGTCCCGCCTGGCGCATCAGCACCGTAAGCTGGCCGCGATGATGAGCCTGGTGCAGGATCATGAAAGAAAGAAGTTTACCCTTAGTCATTTCCTGTCCGAACATATTGATTGTTTCTACAAGCGAATCATCTGTCCATTTTTTCAGTACTTCATCTTCAAAAGATTGAGTAGCCCGCTGGTAGGCATCTACAATTTCCTGTGCGCTCGATGGAGGTGAATCCTGCTGCAAAAGCTCAACCTTCAAACCGGTGTTTTGTGCAAATACACCGGAAGATATCGCCAGATGCCACGCTATAAACCCAATGGATCTGCTACCCTCCATGACAGTGTGCCGTAGGGACCCATCAGTAAGGTTTTTTAAAACCTTTGCCGTAGATTCACCTTCATGGTGCCAGTCCTGATAGAAATCATCGATTTTTCTGTACATAGCAATACTACTGTATGGTGATAAGATTTGATTGTAATATAAAATTATCTTCAAACCTACAATCTTTTTATTTCAAACGCAAAAATCCCGCTAATAAATATTTTTATAAGCGGGATTTGTTTTCTTTTTATAGAAAAAGCTTACACTACAGGAGTATCATTTCGGCGCGCTACCATACGGTAGATAGCTAATAAGATAAGAGCTCCAATAATACCTGCGATAAGATGTCCGGCCTGGCTGTCGGTATCTCCTTGAAAAAGCAACGACCACAGAAATGTACCAAGGAATGAACCTGCAACGCCTAAAAGCATTGTAATAACAAATCCACCCGGATCTTTTCCCGGCATGAGAAGTTTCGCAATTGCACCGGCAATAAGGCCGATGATAAGTGACCAGATGATACCACCTAAATCCATAACTTCCTCCGTTTTTGAAAATAAAAAATTGAAAGAGTGACTGCTTTGGTATGCGCTTGGAAGCTGTGATTAGCTTGTTTTGCGCGTTCAAAGGTTATAACCAATCTTACAATAAGTTTAGTTCCGTTATCCGCAAGGTGATTTGGCTGCTGGTACTTAGGCGGTTTTAAAAACTTCCGTCATTTCTTTTAAAAGCCCGATATTTCCATTAAATGCATCGTCGGAAATGTCGTGCCCGGCTGTATCGGCACATTCCTTCGAGCATGACTGATGCGTAATTTTCTCGCAATCCTCACAGCAGAAATGCTGGAAATGACACGACAGATTTGCGCAGTTAATATAGCGGTCGGACGGCTTATTACAATGCCTGCAATATGAAATGATCAATTCTTCTTCAGTATTGATCGGCACGGAGATCCGCTCGTCAAACACATAACATTTCCCGTCAAAAAGTTTCCCTTTTGCATCTTCATCTTTAGAATATGAAACAATGCCGCCCTCCAGCTGCGACACATCTTTAAAACCTTCTTTTAAAAGAAATCCCGTGAACTTCTCACAGCGAACGCCGCCCGTGCAGTACGTCAGGATTTTTTTATCTTTATAATTACCCAGGTTTTCGCGAACCCACTGCGGGAATTCACGCGATGTCGCCACATCAGGTTTTATCGCATTGCGGAAGTGCCCGAGGTCGTATTCATAATAATTCCGTGCATCAATAATAAGCGTGTCCGGCTGCTGCATCGCCTCATAAAATTCCGCCGGCTTTAAATACTTTCCTGTCAGCTCATTCGGATTTACATCTTTTTCAAGTCGCCACGTCACCAGCTCACGCTTCGGGCGCACGTGCATCTTTTTAAAAGTATGATCATCCACATGGTCAATTTTAAAAACAATATCCTGAAAGCGCGGATCCATCAGCAGCATCTGTATATACGCTTCCGTCTGGTCTATCGTACCCGATACCGTTCCATTGATTCCTTCCGGCGCAACAATGATCCGCCCTTTTAACCCCACCGACTGGCAAAATTTTAAATGGCGCTGTGCATACAATTCGTGGTTTTCAATAGCAACATATTTGTAATATAACAGAACGCGATATGGTTTTACAGGTTTACGCTTCATTGCCGGTTATTCTTTTTAAAAGTTGGTGAATACACAAATTTACAAAAGCTTTAAAAAATTATCCTGTATTGACGGATAATTTCAGATTTGATTTAACTCTTATGAAAGAATAGTTTTTAAAACAAAACAGCAGAGCAATTTTAAAAACTGCTCCGCTGTTTAAAAGCTTCACATTATTCTACTGAAGTATCTCTACTTTAAATTTTCCTTCTGTGATTGTTACTGTATCGGAAGTCTGGAAATTATTTACAGCAATAAAATCAAATACACCAGATGCGAAATTTTTAGTTCTTGATGTAAATATAAGTTTGCCGCTTATCCCGGTATATTGTGTGGTTGTATTGGTATTATCTATAATAGAAAATCCACCGTCTAATGCTGAATTTGTGTCAAGTATTGTATATTCTGTTGCATCGCTGAGTACCCTGATTGCTACCATGACACCTTTTGCTTCTGGCCCGTTATATTTTTGCCCTACAATCATAAGATCATAATCTGTTGTTTTCCTTCCAACAGCACCAACAGTAACGAATTCTGCGTTTTCACCATTGATCTTGGCACTCATTGTTTGTTGCGCAAATACGGGTCCGACAATAGGTGGCTGATCACGCAATTCAGCACCGCAGCCTGAACAGAGAATTAAAGCAATAAGAAATATAAAAGATAGATTTTTCATCGTATCAATCCCAAGCAATAGTGTGTTTTTTCATAAAGCAACTTACAAAAACTTTTTAAAAACACTACGAAAATAAAAAAGCGAAGCAATTTTAAAAACTGTTTCGCTTTAAAACTCATCATACGCCTAAAACTCACTTACTGTTTCACATCCACAACCACACGCGTCGGATTTAAAAGCTCCAGTACGCGATACTGCTTCGGTGATTTCACGCCAATTACCCACGCCACTTCCGCTTCAAAATCACAGATACTTTTAATGTCGATCATGTTCGGATATTTCGGGTATATTTCGCGTTTTAAAACCGTTGGTTTTCCGGCTTCAGTATGAGCATTTACCGGAGTGAATTTCACGCGCAGCCAGCCGTCGCCGGCCATTTGCACTACATTTCCGGAGCCGCACTGCCGAACGGGTTTATCAATATATTCCAGCTCATAGCCCGGCATCGTCGAGCCGTTGAATTCAAAGACCACGCGGTCAAATCCTCCATGCGTTCCCGTACGAACATCTTTTAAAAGCAACGGCTGGATCTGCGGCGCATGATTTTTAATTATTCCCACCGTTCCTTTAAAATCTGCTTTTAAAGTATCGTCCAGCGCTTTTTTTGCCTGCTCCGGCGTTGTGACGAGCGAGTCGAGATATTTCAGGTCGTCGTCTGTCACCTTTGGCTTCTGTACGGAATCTTTTGTAATTATGCTATCCTGCTCCGGCGTAAGTGGCACGATCTGTCCCGGCTTCTTTTTACCCGAACAGGCCGCAATTATCACCGCAAAAACTACTGTGACGTATATTACTTTCTTTTTAAAATCCAGCTTTTTAAAACTTTTTAAAAACTCCATTTTCTCCTTTTTAAAACCTTGTAAATCTTTTAAAATTTCTTTTTAAAACTATTTTTCCACTTCAGACAAATCAACATTCGCCGGCCCATTCACCACTGTTCCATAGCAATCAAAACGCGATCCGTGGCACGGGCAGTCCCACGATTTTTCCGATGAATTCCACGCAACGATACAGCCCAAATGCGGACAAACCGCCGAACGCTCATGAACCGTTCCCGTTTCATCTTTAAAAGCAGCGATCTTTAAAAGCCCGCGCCGTATCACCGCGCCTTCACCCGCCTCAATTGCCGCAGTAGAATCTTCCTCGCCGGGCGTTACCCAGTCGGCATATTGCGCCGCCATATTTGCGCCTTCTTTTAAAAACTCGCCTGTTGCGCCAAGCGGGATCAGGCGTGAAGGATCATATAATTCCTCCCACGGGTTTTTCCGTTTTAAAATTAGATCTGTAATAAGCATTCCGGCGATCGTCCCGTGCGTCATTCCATTACCGGAGTCACCCGTTGCAACATATACGTTATCTTCATCCATCGGGTTGCGCCCGATAAACGCCATTCCATCTATCGGCTCCATCACCTGTCCGCTCCACCGATATTCAATCGCTTCGATCATCGGGAAGCGTTCGCGCGCCCACTCTTCCAGACTTTTAAAATGATCTTCAGGATTGTCCTCCTGCCCGGTTTTATGATCTTCACCGCCAATTATTAAAACATCATAGTCCTTGTTTTTATCGCTGTCCACGCGGATGTAATGATACGGATCAGGCGTATCCCAATACAGCGCCAGCGGCACAGAACCGCGCTCGATCCTTGCGCCGATCACATACGTGCGGTATGCCGCCTGCTTTGTATGAATGACAAGCATATCATTCACCGGAGAATTCGTCGCCACTACGATATGACTGCACGAGATTACCGCGCCGCCTTCCGTTTTGACATTTGCATTTGCGCCTCCGTTCATTTCAGTCGCGTGAGTTTTTAAAAAGATTTTTCCGCCTTTTTTTGTAATTGCCTGTGCCACAGCTGAAAGATATTTCAGCGGATGAAACTGCGCCTGCTTCGGGAACATCAGCGAACGCCCGGCTTTCAGCGACTTGCACGGAGAGTCATGCACGATGATCATATTCGGAACGCCAATGCTCTGGAGCGCTTTTTTTTCAAGTTCTAATTCTTCCTCATTTTCGTCCGGCGGCGTGAACAAATATCCGTCCACCCTTTTAAAATCGCAGTCAATATGCTCGCGCTTTACGATGTCTTCAATTTCATCAATTGCCGCCGTGTGGCTTCCATACGCCATTTTTGCTTTTTCCTCGCCGTGCAGCCGGATCAGCTCGTAATAGCGGTCGTCCAGCGCGTTGGAAAGATGCGCCGTTGTGCGTCCCGTCTCACCGCTTGCTATCGCGCCGTCATCCACCACGGCTACAGTTTTTCCCGCGCGCGTGAGCAGATACGCCGTTGTCAGTCCGGAAATCCCCGCACCAATGATACACACATCTACAGTGATATTTTCTGTTAATGCCGGATATTCCGGTGTTTCAGCCGTTGCATGCCAGACGGAAATATTATTTCCTTCATCATCCTGCGTTTGATTCTTTTTTTCTTCACTCATAATAATTCTCTTTTAAAAACTATTTTTAAAATTTCATGGTAGAATATTTTAAAGGAAAAGCACGCTGCGAGAGTTCCTTTTAAGAACTGTTTTTAAAAAGAAAAAGCAGAGCTTTTTTAAAACTCTGCTTTTAGAATGTGCGGTTATTTCCTTCTGCTGTTTATCGGGCAATAACAAAGCTGGCTGTTTGTGTATGATCACTTGTTATCACTTTTATGATATACATTCCTTCCGATAGCTGACGAACAGGCAGCTGAGTTTTGTGATTGCCTTCCCTGTATTCTTTTGCTTCAGTTGTAATTAGCTTTTCACCTATTGAGGAATAAACTTCCAGTGTTACTGTTCCAGCTGTTTCTAAAGTAAAATCTACTGTTACAATTTCCTGTACAGGGTTTGGTGTTATCTGAGCCGCCTGTTGTATGTTACTATAGTCTTCCAAAACAACACTCTTGGGCTCATGCTCTTTTCGTGTACCATCATAAGCAACATCCACTAACTTATAGGTATAATGTCCCGATCGCAGGTCTGTATCATCATAGCTGTATCTCTTTCCTATAGGTGAGCTGCCGAGGCCGCGAAGGTCACCGCTGGTGATGTAACTTGCTATCTTTTTAAAAGATTCACTGTCATTCTGTGAGCGGAATATTTCAAAGCCTGCATTGTCCACTTCGCTTCCTGTTACCCACTGAAGGCGAACAGCGCTTTTTCGTGGGATAAGGTCAAAGTCTAATAACTCTACCGGCAACGCTATATCTTCAGGGTTGGTTAATCCTGCAAGACGGTATCCTGAGGGGTCACCAAGAACAGAGCTAAAGTCTCCTCCAATATAGACCTTCTGTTGTGATGTACTTAAAGATATACTACGGACTAAGGCGCTTGCATTCGGGTTCCATGATGTGGCAGTACCGGTTGATGCATCAAGAGCTGCTATGCGGTTGCGGGTCTGCCCGCCTATGGTAACAAAATTTCCTCCTGCATATACGGTGGTGCCACTTACAGCTATGGCCCAGACTGTGTTGCCTGCATTCGGGTTCCATGATGTGGCAGTACCGGTTGATGCATCAAGAGCTGCTATG
>JAZKFS010000085.1:3028-13437 GCA_040386315.1 Bacteroidota bacterium | reverse complement strand
CGGTTGCGGGTCTGACCGCCGATAGTGGTAAAACTTCCTCCTGCATAGACGGTGCTGCCGCTTACAGTTATGGTATAGACAAAGTGGCCTGCATTCGGGTTCCATGATGAGGCAGTACCGTCTGACGCGCTAAGTGCTGCTATATAGTTGCGGCTCTGTCCGCCTATAGTGGTAAAACTTCCTCCTGCATAGACTGTGGTGCCGCTTACAGTTATGGCATTGACTGTGTTGCCTGCATTCGGATCCCATGATGTGGCATTGCCGGTTGATGCATCAAGTGCTGCTATGCGGTTGCGGGTCTGACCGCCTATAGTGGTAAAATCTCCTCCGGCATAGACGGTGGTGCCGCTTACAGCTATGGCATTGACTAAGGCGCTTGCATTCGGGTTCCATGATGTAGCAGTACCGTCGGTTGAGCTAAGTGCTGCTATGCGGTTGCGGCTCTGCCCGCCGATAGTAGTAAAATTTCCTCCTGCATAGACGGTGGTGCCGCTTACAGCAAGGGCATAAACGTCACTGCTTGCATTAGGATTAAAATCCGTATCAAGCGTTTTATCGCTTTTTATGTGGGCAATCCTATTGCGGGTCACTGCCCCTACAGTAGTAAAGGTTCCTCCTATGTACCAGCCCCCTGAGCCGTCCGATACGGCTACCCTGACTGATCCATTTACCTTTGGCCATGAGGCATCAGCCGAATTGGAATTGTCTTCTATCGCAGCAAATGACCCGATATAAGGGCCGACATAAGTAAAGCTGCCTCCAATATAGAGCGTATCGCCTGTCTGGGAAAGAGCCGTGGTATTTACAGCGCCGTCTGTTACCATCAAGTTACTTTGCAGAGTCTGTGCGGCAGCTTGAAGAAATGGCAGACTGAAAAAAACTATAGTATAGAAAAACAGGTATCGAAAACGGTGCATAGGTTCTCCAGTGATGTATATAGGTAGAGGTGGTATTAACTGAACAGGTGAAAATTCTCTACAGTGAACAGATGTATGTAATGTTCACCCAGTTAAAACGTAAGTGCCAAAAATAGGAAGGATTTAAAAGCGGCACAAATTTCTACGTAGAAATACGTAATAAATACGTAATTTCTGCTTGATACAAGTACAAATAAACACCTGTTATGGTATAAGATCATTGAATTATAATATGATAACGTAGCAGACCCCTAATGAAAATTATGACATTGGTAATACAACGTAGTTCATAATATTGGGCATGCCTTTGTACAAAGTTTGTACATTACTCACTTTTAAAAACAGAACTATATAATTAGTTCTATATATTTTTTAAAAGTTAAAACCCTATTTCTGTGTTATATTTATGTGGGTTTTTAGCGGTTTTTTGTATTTTTCATACCTGAATCTTAATACTTCTTCTTTAAGATTTTAATTTTTTCAATTAGATATTGTAAATTGCTTTTCTTTAAAAGATTCTTTCAAAACTTTTTCATTCAGTTTCAGAAGGATTGTTTTTAGAGAAAATTCTCAGTCACACTCTTTAAAAAGTATATTATGGTTGCAGAAATAGCACCCTCTCACGATAAACTTACCGACATTCTTCGCCAGGCGAAAGCAATAATGCGCTCAGAAACTGGAACTGCGGTCACCCTTGCCGAAGAAGCGCTCCGGCTCGCCCGCGAGAATAACAATGAAGTTGCAGCAGCCGAAAGCATGATGATCCTCAGCCTTTGTGCATATATAACGGCAGAATTTCATAAATCAAAAGAACTTGCGCTGGCGGCTTCCTTAATTTGTGAAGAAAACGAAGAACTATTGCTCATGGCAGAGTCGCTTCAGCTCTCGGGACGTGCTTCGAGTGTTATCGGGGAATATGCAGCCGGGCTCGGTTTTTTAAAAGAAAGCTATGCTATTTTCACTGAGTTTAATGAAAAGCTGCAGGCAGCCAGAACGCTATACTCGATCGGCAGTATTTATTATAGCACAGGGGATTTTGCAGAAGCATTAAAAACGTTTGAGGAAAGCCTTCTGCTTTTTAAAGAAGTTGATGATGTTTCGGCGCAGGCGGATGCGCTGATGGCAATTGGCATCATGTACAAAGACCTGGGCAATACTGCCCTCGCGCTTGACTATTGCGAGCAGAGCCTTGCCATAAAGCAGGAGCTGAAGGAAGAATATGCTGTCGCGAATACACTTTCAAATATCGGTACGATTTATCAGGATCTTAACAATTTTGATACAGCGCTCGACTACTTTTTTAAAGCCCTTGCCACAAAGCAGACTGATTTTAACAGGAAATCAACCTCAGGCACATTTATCAATATCGCAAATATATTTGCGCAGACCGGGAAATATGAGCAGGCGGAAGAATATTTAAAAAAAGGAATTACGCTATGCGAGCAAACAGGTGATCAGAAATTCTATTCCAATGGCATCGTCGGCCTGTCTGAACTATATCGCAAGTGGGGTAATACCGAAGCAGCTCTGAAGCTCGCTGAAGAGGCTTTAAAAATTAAACAAACGATTGGCGATAAGCATGGTATTGCAGATGGATTTCATGCTGTGGCGAGGATTAGACTTGATTCAGGCGATTTTTTAAAAGCTGAAGAATGTATTCTGGACGCGATTTCTGTAGCGGAGGAATTAAACTCAAAATTGACAATGATCGGCTGCTATAAAACGGCTACAGCGGTTTTTAAAAGGCAAAGCGATTTTGAAAAAGCACTGGAATATCATGAAAAATTTCAGCAGCATCAGGAGGAATTTCTCGGGCAACAAGCTGAGCAACGCGTAAGGAGCGTGCAGCTACTGCATGAGATTGAAACTGTTCGTAAGGAGGCGGATCTTTATCGCCAGAAAAATCAGCAACTTCAACGTGAAATGGAAGAGAAGAATAATCAGCTAAGAGAAATGGCTTTAAAAATTACTACTACAAGCTCAGCAGCAAATGAAGATGCCTCACCGGAAAACAGCTTGTTAGAAGTTGCTGCACGTAATTCTCCGCTTGAGCAGCAGTTTCAAAATGTCCACCCTCACTTTTTAAAAACACTTGTTGAACGCTTCCCATCTCTTACACCCACGGAACTAAAGATATGCGTTCTTTTAAAAATCGGCCTTTCATCAAAAGAGATCGCCAATCTTCTTTTCACATCGTCCCGTACGGTTGACACTCATAGGTTTAGTATCCGGAAAAAACTGCAATTGGGAGAATATGACAGGCTTATGTCGTTTCTCGCTACAATATAATTTCTTTTAAAAACCTATCTCACTATATTGACTTTTGCCATAAAGCTTTCTGCTCCAGAGGTGAGTTTTAAAAGATATGTGCCCTGCGGCTGATCGCTGAGGTCAATATGTAATTTCGACTGTGGCATTGATGAGAATTCTTTTAAAAGATTTCCTTCGAGAGTATAGATTTCGATTTGGATGTTTTGTTCGTTTTTAAAAGGGGTTTCGATGATGATTCTGCCGGATGTAGGATTTGGAAATACTTCAATTTCATCTAAACTCATAGCATCATTAATACTGAGTGCAAGATCTACAACAGATGTACGAGAGTAACCTGAGTTACCAGAGTCATTATAAGCAGACACCCGGTAAAATGTTAAGACTGCACCAGATTTTGCAGTTCTATCAATAAATGAGGTAATATTGTTGGAGACAGAATCGAGAATTATCCACCCTGCTCCAGCCATATTTTTTTCAATAATAAATCCCACTTCATTTGTTGAATTATCTTTCCATTGGAGCAATGCAAATCCATCATCTTGAGTTTGCACCCGTAGTCCTGACGGAGCGGCAAAGAAAGGTTGCTGACTCATTTTATGAATAAAAATATCTCGCATTCCTTTACCAAAGATTTTTGTTGTATCGGGTTCTGGATCAAAGTCGGATGTTCCCTGCATCCATCCTGCAGTATAAATACTACCCGTTATGTCAACTTTAATAGAGTTTCCATGGTTATTTCCCATATTCAAAGCGCCTATTCTTTTAGCCCATATGAAGTTTCCATTTTCATCAAGTTTTGATATGTAAACATCATAATTACCAATAACGGTATCTCCTACTACATTTTTTGTCGTTGTTTGGAGAAAAAACTCTTCTGTACCCGGATCAAAATCAATCTTGTAGGAAAAAGTGCCTGTTGAATAGATATTTCCTAATGGATCTGTTGTAATTGATTTTCCCAAACAATGCTCAACTCCTGCAAATGTCTTCATCCATATAAGTTCACCATTACTATTGAGTTTCTCAATAAAAACATCTGCCCCTTGTACTGCATTATGCAATAATATTCCTGTACCCGGATCATAATCAACTTGTCCTTGGAAAGAGCCGGTAATGATTAGATTTCCCTGATAATCTACGGTAATGAAATTAGCTTCATCAGTTAAAGAACCGCCAATCTGTTTAGCCCAAACAAAATTTCCATCGCTGTCAAGTTTTGAAATAAAAATGTCCTCTTTCCCATTAGATGCCATATTGAAGTTGGTCATCCCCGGATCAAAATCTCCTATCGAATCAAATCTTCCTGTGGTATAAACATTTTCAAAATCATCAACAGCTATAGAATTTCCCCAGCTTTTAAATTGACCACCCATTCTTTTAGCCCAAATAAAATTTCCATTAGGGTCTAATTTGGAAAGAAAAATATTGCACTCAGTATAGGGAGCATAGGGAGAAACGAGTTTAAAAGTGTCATTACCCGGATCAAAATCTCCCTCAGCAATAAATAAACCTGTTGTATAAATATTACCTGACCTATCCAAAGTGACTGACTTCCCAATATCAATAATTACACCGCCCATATTTCTTGCCCATAAGAAGTTTCCCGCAGAATCAAACTTACATACAAATATGTCAGAAGTACCCGCAACAGTATCCCCTGTTACTGTTAGTTTAAATTCTTCAGGACCGGGATCAAAGTCTACAATACGACAGAATGAACCCGTAACAACAACGTTTCCAGCTTCATCAACAGCAATGGAATTTCCTAAGTCACTGATGGCAGATCCTATTTGTTTAGCCCAGACAAAGTTTCCGATCGAGTCATATTTCGCAATAAAAATATCTGAATTACTATATGAATTTGGGTTGTTAACAGTTTCTAGATTATAAACTGAATCACTCGGGTCAAAATCAACTCGACCTGTAAACATACCAGTAGCATATACATTACCAGCATCATCTACAGCTATTGCAGTGAGATAATCTTCATCCTTATCGCCAAATACTCTTGCCCATTCAAATTTTACATCCTGTGCATATACACTAATTGGCATTAGCATGAGAAGCATTATTGCTTTTAAAATGAAAGTCTTCATGGTGCTGTGGTTTAGTTTATTATCAAAGTTTAAACAAAGGTAAATAATTGTTTCTTTAAAACAAATTTTATAATCTTATCCACTTTTTAAAAACAAAAAAGCAGAGCTTGTTAAAACTCTGCTTTTAAAATTAACCTTTAAAAAACCCAACCTTAGAATTTACCCAGCAGCCAATACAAAAGGATAAAGACAAGGATCGTTGTAAAACATCCACCGCCTAATTTTTTCGCGCCATAGCCTGCGAGAAGACCTCTGAAAAGATTATTCATCGTTTGTGCTCCGTTTTTTTAAAAACTTTTTAAAAAGTATGATAGCACAAATAATGTTTTTAAAAAGCGATTAGTTCCGTGGTGCGGTTTCGCGCAGAAGTTTTAAAACCTTTTCAAAGTCCTCAGGCAGCGGGCTTGTGTATTCCATCCATTGCTGCGTAACCGGATGGTAAAATCCAAGCGTGCGAGCATGAAGCGCCTGACGTTTCATTATGCGAAGGGCCTCTTCAGCGCGTTTGCGGAATTGCGAGGCCGTACCGCGGGCGGCTGTTTCGCGTCCTGCATAGCGCTCGTCACCCAATACAATATGCCCGATATGCGCTGTATGAACGCGTATCTGGTGCGTACGTCCTGTATGCAACTTACATTTTAAAAGAGTTGCAAAATCGTATCGCTCAAGCACGGTAAATTCACTTTTTGCCGTTTTGCCGCCGCGATTTAAAACCTGGAAAAGCATCCTGTCACGGTGCGATCGCCCAAGCTGATTTTCGATCACCTGGTGCTGCTCTTTTACTACGCCCCACACGATCGTGTTATATTCGCGCTGCACTGTGCGATTTTTAAACTGAGCGGCAAGCGCTGCATGGGCTGCGGAATTTTTCGCAACAACAAGTAAACCTGACGTGTCCTTATCCAATCGGTGAACAATTCCCGGACGGATAACATCGCTTTTAAAATCAAGATTTATTTCAACTTCCTCGTCGGATTCTGTATCAGAATTTTCTGCATCTTCCTCGTCAAGTGTTTCCACTTCGATCGCCTCACGCTGACCAAAATGATACAGAAGCGCATTGACAAGCGTTCCGTAGCGATTGCCAAAACCCGGATGAACGACCAGCCCGGCGGGTTTATTCACCACAAGAATATGCTCATCTTCATAATAAACATCGAGCGGAATATCCTCAGGAATCAGCTGAAGCGGCGGTGGTTTTAAAACCGTACAGACAATGTGGTCGCCCGGCTGAACTTTGCGGCTTGGCTTTACCGGCTGGCCGTTGATCAGCACGCGGCCTTCATCAATTGCTTCGCGCACTTTCGTCCGCGTGG
Source organism: Bacteroidota bacterium (assembly GCA_040386315.1). Classification (GTDB taxonomy): domain Bacteria; phylum Bacteroidota; class Ignavibacteria; order Kapaibacteriales; family DASPKH01; genus DASPKH01. The sequence goes on along the minus strand of JAZKFS010000085.1, from coordinate 6,837 downwards.
CGCCTTCCATTGTATGCGTCAGGAATGTATCAACGCGCTCCGGGCCTTGGCCTGCAGGAATATTAAACTCCGTCACATATTCAACGTGCTGCGGATAATTGCGGTCGGGAGTTGTCCCCACCGTTTCTTCTTTTATCGCTTTTTTCTTTTGCATGATCTTTCCACCTATTCTAAATTTAAAAACCCCACAGTTCTTTTAAAAAACGTGTGAGGTTTTCATCAAAATATCTTTAAAAAACTCGTTAAACGTACAGACGGATAATTATCCGTCTCTACAAATACTTTTAAAACCCCGCTTCGTGCGCAGGCATATCATTCGTCATTATCGGCTGTGTATCCGGTACAATCCTTCTTCCGGCTTTTAATTCTTCCCACGTCGGGATTTTATCATTCACCAATAGCAGCAAAATTACGCCGCATGTCACACATGAATCTGCGATATTAAACACCCAGAAACGCGACAATTCAAAACCGCCAATGGCAATATCCGGTAAATTCACATCAATAAAATCAACTACCTTTCCATAAAAAAGCGGCGCTTCACCATAAAAAACTCCGTAGAAAACACGGTCGATCAGATTACCAACTGCTCCCGCCAGCATTAGCGCAATACCGAACTGCACCCATTTTGAAAATGGGCGTAGTTTGTACAAATACCAGCTAAGTCCAAAAGCTGCCAAAACGGAAAACAAACTCAGGAAAATCTTTCCCCAGCCAAACGAGATCCCAAATGCCATTCCCGGATTTTCAACGAATGTAATTCTCAGAAAATCCCCCAGCACCTGAAAACTCTCGCCGAGCCGCATTCCTTCGTGCTTTATACCAAACAGATTAAAACCTTTCGTCAAAAGTTTGGTAATCTGGTCAAGCACGATCAGTAAAAATACTATTACAAAAAATCTCATATTCTTTTTAAAAAGCTTTTAAAAGTTCACATAAGCTCTTAAAAACTTTACCTTTTTACTTTTACCTTTTTACTTTTTTATTGCTGCTTACCCACACGATCAATACCATCCGGCGGGCACTGCTGGCGGATCTTCCACGAAGCCGAAAGTGTCGTGATAGGCACAGCCAGTAAGCGCTGCTTTGCTATCAGGATATTACACTCACGGCAAACGCCGTAGGTTTTGTCGTGAATGCGCGCTGTTGCCTCGTCGAGTTTTCGCACGTAATCATTAATTCGTTGGATTTGCGCGTATGTTTTTTCTTTTTCCTGTGCTTCATTACCCTGCTCTGCCATGTGCATCGAATATACCGCGCTTTCCTCAGCAAAATCACTATTATTCAGGTCATCCAGGCGCTCGCGAAGCATACGAAGCTCGTCCATCGCTTCTTCCTTTGCACTGTCAATGATCTTTTGGAATTCTTTTAAATCTGCATCGCCGTAGCTTGGCGTTTCACGATCGTGACGGACAGGATCGGGCTGTTTTGGATCGCTTACCGTTGGTTCAGCGAGGTGCTGCACCTGACTTGCGATAGAATCACTAATATCATCAGCAACGATGTGTTGTGTCGGCGAAGCAATTGCCAGCGATTCATTTTCTACGGTTACTTTATGCGAGCGGCCCGGGGCTAGAGGAACTCTTTCTTTTTTAGACATTGGACTCATTTCTTCTATTCGTTCAGTTGTTGCGTGCTTGATCACCTTTTCAGCCTTTTTCGGTGAAGCTTTTTCTGTTGTTTTAGCGGCTGTTTTTTCAATTTTTTTCGGCGCTGCTTTTACAGCTTTTGCTGCCGGTTTTGGAGTTGCTTTTTTTGCAGCAGGTTTCGCCTCAGCTTTTTTAGGAGCTGGTTTCGTTGCTTTTGCTGCTGGTTTCGCAGTTTCCTTTTTGGTTGCTACTTTTTTAGCAACTTCCTTTTTTGCTGCGGGTTTTGCCGGAGCTGCCTTTTTAGCTTCAGTTTTTTTAGGCGCTGCTTTTTTCACTTCGGCTTTTTTTGCTTCAGGTTTTTTTGCTGCGGCAGCTTTTGGCTTTTCGCCCTTTGCGCCTGCTTTTTTATTTTTTGAGGTTGTTGCTGCTGATTTTGCCATAGCTCCGCTCCAAGCGAGAAATATAGTATGAATATAATTTTTTAAAAGATGTGACTGGTGTCTTTTAAAATTAACTTTTAAAAATCACTTTTTAAAGAATATTTTTTAGTGTTTAAACTCAGTTTTAAAACATCAGACTTTTTCAAGCCGGACATTTATCATTGCATCATTAATATCTAGCTCCGTTCCGCCTGCATTCTCAGCTTTTAAAACCTCTTCCGCAAGAGTTTCGCTCATGACGTACTCCGAGCGTTTTTCAATAGCTGCCGCAATTTCTTCTGGTGCTGAAAATTTGATGCGAATCCTGTCGGTCACTTCAAATCCCGACGACTTCCGCAATGTCTGAATGCGATTGACGAATTCCCGCGCAATACCTTCTACGATTAATTCCGCGTCAAGTTCCGTATCAAGCGCAACGGTTACTTTTCCTTCGCTTGCAACGAGCCAGCCCTCGATGTCTTCATTCATCACTTCCACATCATCCGGCTCAATTTCCACAAGAACGCCCGCCACGTCGCGCTGTAAACGCTGGGTGCGAAGCAATTCCTGGATTTCGTCGTGCGTGAATTCTTTGATAACAGCGGCAACGTCTTTCGTCAATTTACCGAATTTTTTGCCAATCGTTTTAAAATTCGCTTTTGCGCTGCGGCGAACAATGCCCGCGTCGTCCTTCATGTATTCGATGCCGCGAACGTTGATTTCCTCGCAGATGATGTCTTCCACCTGCTGAATATCGCGGCGTTCCTGCGGATTTGCCACCGGCACAAGGATTCTGCGCAGGGGCTGACGCGTTTTGATTTTCGATTTTTCACGAAGCGAGCGCGCCAGAAACACAATTTGCTGCGCAGTTGCCATGCGACGTTCCAAATCTTCGTCTAATTTTTCGGCATCCGGCTCCGGCATGTCGTTTAAGTGCACGGATTGTTGGTTTTCGTCCGTTTTTAAACGCAAATATAAATCTTCCGCAAGGAATGGCGCAGCCGGCGCAATCATTTTTACAATTGTCAAAAGCACTTCGCGCAATGTTTGATATGCTGCGATTTTGTCCGCGTCCTTTTCGCCTTTCCAGAAACGGCGGCGGTTGCGGCGAACATACCAGTTTGAAACGTCGTTCACGGCGAATTCCTGGATAGCTCGGAGCGCGCGCGTCGGGTCGTAGCCGTCCATCAGGTGGCGGTATTCGCTCACGAGCGTGTTCATTTTTGAAATTATCCAGCGGTCAATTTCCGGGCGTTCTTTTAAAGGAATTTCCGCTTCGTTGCCGGTAAATTCATCAATATTCGCGTACAACGCAAAGAACGCGTACGTGTTCGTGAGCGAACGGAAAAAGTCGGCGATAACGGTTTTTGAAATATCTTCTTCGTTGAAAAGCGTCGGTTTCCACGGCACATTATTCGTGAGCAGATACCAGCGAACAGCGTCGGCGCCGTATTTGTCCATGATTTCAAACGGGTCAACCGTATTGCCTTTCGACTTCGACATTTTCAAACCTTTTTTGTCAAGAATCATGTCGTTGACAATCACGTTTGAAAAAGCCGGTTTATCAAAGAGCGCCGTGCCGATATTATGCATCGTGTAAAACCACCCGCGCGTCTGGTCAATTCCCTCAGCGATAAAATCCGCCGGGAATGACTTTTCAAAAAGCTCCTTATTTTCAAAAGGATAGTGCATCTGCGCGAACGGCATCGAACCCGAATCGAACCACACGTCAATCACTTCCGGCGTGCGGCGGTAGGTTTTCCCGTCCTTTTCAAAAACGATGTAATCCACGAACGGACGG
>JAZKFS010000085.1:0-3018 GCA_040386315.1 Bacteroidota bacterium | reverse complement strand
TTGACGCGCTTGCCGTCGTGCTCGTAAATCCCTTCCATCAGTTCAGCCACAGAGCCGACTGCGAATGAATCTTTGCCGTCCTCGCTCACCCAGATTGGAAGCGGCGTGCCCCAATATCTGTCGCGCGAAAGCGACCATTCCTTCACGTCTTCCAGCCAGTTGCCGAAGCGCCCGGCGCCGATTTCAGGCGGCTGCCAGTTGATGGTTTTATTCAGCTCGATTAATTTGTCCTTATACTCCGGCGACTTGATAAACCACGAGTCGCGCGCGTAGTACATCACGGGATTGTCCGTGCGCCAGCAGTGCGGGTAGCTGTGCAAATAATCAAAACTTGCTTTGTAAATTTTGCCCGCGATTTTTAAAAACTTCACGATGTCGCGGTCGGCGCCTTCTTCTTTTGAATTGTCGTTGTATGTGAAATTCTTGATTGCGCGCCCGCCAAATTCGCCCATTTCTTCCGTCATGTGGCCATTCGGCGTTACCGTTTTTAAAACGGGCAAATTATGAACTTTTGACATTTCATAATCGTCCGCACCAAAGGCCGGGGCCATGTGAACAACGCCCGTTCCGTCCACGTCCGACACAAATTCACCCGTGATTACGCTCAGCGCGTTCGGGAATTTCTGCGTGTCAATTTCCGCATACGGGAAAATCTGCTCGTAGCGCGTTTTTAAAAGCTCCTCGCCTTTAAAAGTTTTTAAAACTTCATGTTCGCCGTCGAGAATTTCCAGGCGCGACGTTGCCAGCACGAGGTTTTCAAAAGCTTCTGTGCCTTCGCGCTTGTGGCGGATAAGCGAATATTCGATTTCCGCGCCAACAGCCAGCGCGACGTTTGCAAAAAGCGTCCACGGCGTTGTCGTCCAAACGAGCAGCGATGCGCCTTCCAAATCTTTTAAAGGCGTGTCAGTAATTTTCAGTTTTAAAAACACGCTCGGGTCGCGAACATCTTTGTAATTCAACGAAAGTTCGGCGGACGACAACGGCGTTTCAATCGTCGGCGACTGAGGCACCACTTTAAAACCCTTGTAAATCAGCCCTTTGTCAAAAAAGCTTTTCAGTGCCCACCACACCGACTCGATATAGTCATTCGTGCAGGTAATATACGCGTTATCGAGGTCTATCCACTGCCCGTGGCGGCGCGTGAACGTGCGCCATCCCTCGGGATTTTCAATATTGGAATACACCATTTCGCGGCATGCGGCATTGAATTTCGCCACGCCGATTTTTTCAATATCTTTTTTCTGCGTCAGGCCAAGCTGCTTTTCAACGGCGATTTCCACGGGAAGGCCGTGCGTGTCCCATCCGGCAAGGCGCGGCACGTAATATCCGCGCATGGTTTTGTAGCGGCACACGAGGTCTTTCAGCGTGCGGGCTATCATGTGATGCGCGCCGGGATTGCCATTCGCAGTCGCCGGCCCGTCATAAAAACTAAAACGTGGCGCGCCCTCACGCATCTCGAGCGACTTTTTAAAAACATTTTCCCTATCCCAAAACTCCAACACATCGCCCTCAAGCGCGGGATACGATAATTTTTCCGGTAGCGGTTTATACATTTTTATTCGAGTTCAAATTTCTTTTAAAAAGAGAAGCCCGCAATTTACCGATTTTTAGGGAATTTTTTGTGATTTTTTTGGAAGATGGCGTGAAATGGTGGGTTTTTAAAAAGTAAAAAGCGACTTACGCCAAAACGCAAATCGCTTTTAAAAAATAAATCTTTTTAAACACTAGCGCAGAATATTTACACTTTTTGTCACAACCTGCCCACCAGCATTCATTTTTAAAAAGTATATTCCATTTGGCAAATTTTCATTTTTGAAAGGAATCGTATGGCTACCAGCATTTTCAAAATCATTGTGAATTATAGCTATTTCGCGTCCAAAGATATCATGAAGCGTGATTTTTAAAAGACCATCATGTAGGAAAGCGTATGAAATTGTAGAACCTTCTTTTAAAGGATTTGGGTGAACAGCTAAAGATAAAGAATTTTCAATTTCATTTTCAATAGAAGATGGACTGCTATAATTATAGACCCACTTTTGTTTTGGAGAAAATTCTCCTAAAAGCTCATCATCATTGTCTTTTGTAACTATCTTTTTTCTCCACTCCGAGTATATTACTTCTATCAGTCTATTTTCTGAATCATAGTAATATTCATAAATCCCACCAATTCCTGGCTCCCATGTTTGAGTGCTGTCTATCCATTTCCAATGTTGTTTTTTGCTTATCAATTTTTTTTCATTATACTCATACGTATTTTTAAAGGATTGAATAAACTCTTTATTACTATTTTGTCTATATAGTATTTCCGATATTAAATTATTATCAACATCATATTCATACAAGGTTTTAGTTGCATTTGAACTGCTATATTCTTCTTGAAGCATTCCAGTTGAAGAATAGATATATCGGATAGTATCCTTAGAAGTTCCAGATGATTGTATTGATAACGCAGGCTTTTTATCAGCATTATACGTTTTTCGAGTACTATTGTCGAGTCGACCATTTGGATAGGTTCCAAAACCATCTACATAAGTATAATTAAATATTGTTTCTACTGAATCAAAATCGGTATAATTCAACTCACTTGTGCGCTTCATGGAATACTGGTCAAACGAACCTCCATAAACCAACGACGTACTTAAAATCATTAAAGAATTTTTGTACTTATAAGTATACTCAGAAAGAATAGTTATAGTATCTTTATCTATAACAGTTGTAGGGCTTTTATTCCCTGGGTAATTACTTATAGTAGAAAGGTTTCTAATTAAATTATTACCATCATATATCAAATAATTTATATATCCAGAGCTTGGTACAATCTTCGTATACATTCCTAAACTAGAACCGCCATAATAATAGTTAGCCCAATATTTTTTAACCCATGAGCCATTGACATACTCATATATTTCGTCGCTTATCTTATCATTGTCAGATACAGCAAGGACTTGATTATTCTGCTTACCAATTATCGTTATTGGAATAAATAAGAAAAGAAAAAGGAGTATTCTCATAAGAACC
>JAZKFS010000084.1:0-20326 GCA_040386315.1 Bacteroidota bacterium | reverse complement strand
ATCACCATCAGCTTTAAAAGCCGCCGGAACATTTTCGTACAAAATACTTCCGGTCAGTGCGAGAAAACCCGTTTGCCAGTATTCTGCATGAAGCCCGCCGCTGTAGCCGCCTCCGCTTCCGCTTTTAAAAGCCGCACATTGATAGACGCCTTCTATGTATTGTACATCGCCAAAATGTTTTAAAAGATCATATTGAGCAATGCCGCCGACGAAAAGCACGGGAGCTTTAAAAGGAAGCCGCGGAGAATATTGCCAGTCGAATCCCTGCGAATACGCCGGCGAGATCAGGAGAAAGAAAAGAAAAAGTTTTAAAAAGAATTGCGCCATAGCGGGGTTTACTCAGCCACGATGATTTGTTGCACTGCCTGGTAAATTCCCGCGCGCATTTCACAGAAATATACGCCGGGGATGAGATTTACTGTTGGAATTACCATTTTATAAATTCCTTCTGTATGCTCAGATTCTACCGGGCGTGCGAGCATTCTTCCGTAGGAATCGTACAGCGTAATATTTACAGCTGTCGGAAATGCAACTTCATATTCGATTTCCGACTGTTCGCGCGCCGGGGCCGGAACTGCACTTTGAAAGCGGAACCTGCCTGATCCCCCGCCGATTTTAAAACTCAGTCCACAGGCCGAATCAAGCATTACTCTCCCAGGCTGAACGGTTACATCTTTAAAGATCATCGGGCAATCATCCTCTGCGGCTCCTAATTTTACAGACTGCTCGCGAATTCCAACAAGCGTTTCTAAACGATCACCGAGAAATGTGTCAAACTGCAAAAATGCCAGCGTATCGTTCGCATTAAAACCAACCGGCGACATGATCTTTAAAACTTTTAAATCTTCATCAAAATCAGAAGTAGCGCCGACTGACGCCGTTCCCTGCGTAATGACAAATTCAGGGAAGTGCGGTTTTAAAAAACTCGGATCGTAATCAATAATCCCCTCGTATCGTGCCGCACGTTTTAAAAGGTCTGCCTTGCCTATAATTGGAATACGGATAATCGTTCCCGGGCGTACGCGTATGTCAAAAGGTAATGACAAATTCAGGCTTTGCGGCACTATACCAGTTCCCTGCAAAGGAATTCTTATCATTGACTGCGAACTGTTATTGCTGATAATTAATGTATCAGTTTTAATGAAAAGTGAGGTTGGAGCAAAAGTAATTTTTACAACAAAACTCTTGCCTTCCTGAATATCAAGCGGCTGGCTGATCGGATTGGCAATCACAAAACCATTTGAGCCGGACTCGAGATATGGCGGATCAATCCTTAAAGCAATATTTCCTGTATTAGTAATAGTAAAATCCCTGGTCTCTTTGCGCTGACAATCTTCCAGTATTTCCAGTTCTTTAAAACTCACTTCATTCACAGAAGTCAGGATCGGGGCGATACCGCGAAACCGTATATACACAACACGCCGAAGCGCGTTTTCAGGCGCTCCCGTCACGCGCGAGGCAATATCACTTTCGATAGAATATGCCACAATTCTATTTCCTATCTGGCCGGGCGTTATAGAAACATCCACCGTCCGGGATTGTCCAATTCCAAAAGAAGCAGCAAGAAAAGGCTGGTCAATGCTACCATCACCGCTTATCATGTCTTTTAAAGCTTTAAAAGAAATATTGCCCTGGTTGGTAAATTCAAATGTTACGCGGCGGCTGGTACCAACCCATATATTGTCAAGATCAATCGTGTCATTTGCATCAGGAGTCTGGGAATTATCAAAAATGGGTTGCGTAACGGAATTTACGGTAGCGCTTATCAGGTCAATTTTCTGCTCGGCGCCAAATCCCGTAATAAGTGAAGAGATCGTATCGCGTTCCAGAATGACAGGAAGTATATAATCTGCCTGGATCTTCGCTGTATCAAAGCCACGGTTTAAGGGCTTGTAACTAAGACGTATAGGGATATTTCTCGATGGGCCCGGCGCTGCAGTACTCAATGTATCTATGACACCAAATTCACTGCTCAGGGAGGAAAAAGTTTGCTTTGCAGAAACGACGAACGGGGACGCATTGATGACCATCCAATCTTTTAAAGCCGTCGCGCCGACGTACACCGAGTCAAACTTTACAACCGGGAGTTTTGCAACTAAAAGATTTTTCGTTTTTAATGCTGTGAGAAAGAATGTCCGTGAGGCTACTTTTGCTTCTGTACCTTTTTTTCGTAAAGTAAATTCCAGGAATGCCGATTTGGTGCCAATCACTGCCTGCTCGCCCGTAGAATCTGCATTAAAACGGATAAATACTTTTAAAGAATCACCCGGCGGAAGAATCACCGACGGGCTAAAAAGTGGAATCAACGTATCCGGCTTGCCTCCCTGGCGGAGATCATCAAATTCATTAAACGCGCCGGCGATAGGATTCAGCGGGTCTTCGCGAATAATAAAGTACGTAATCACGCGCTCCTTCATCCAGATCGTATCGGCAGAAAGATTTTTAAAAGTAATTGTTTTTAAAATCGGATTTCCCGGCACGGAAGCGCCAAAATCAATAATGGAATCCTGCTTATTCGTACTGTCTGAATATATAAACTCATACGACTCCTGCGCAAAAATTTCTTCATGCGAAGCAACGAATAGAAATACAATGAAAAGCAGTTTTAAAAGCCGCATTATTAAAAGCTATGTTTTAAAATATGAGGTTTGGTTTTTAAAAGGAAACGGCTGTCATACGCACTTATTGAAAAAATAAAAAGCTACCCAAATTTTTCGGATAGCTTTTATCAATAATTTTAATCTCTTTTAAAATTTTCTTTTAAAAGAATGATTTCGTCAGGCTATCAAGAAATCCTGGGAAGAAACCGAGGACGAATGTTCCAACTGTAGCAGCGATTAGAGTAATTCCCGCAAGCCCGCTGACAGCAATGATCGGCTCGCCTGTTTCCTTGTCTTTAAAATACATTGCAACTACTAATCCAATGTAGAAATAGACAGAAATGATCGAGGAGATCACGGCAATAATTGTTAACCAGGTAAAGCCCGCTTCAATAGTTGCACTAAATAAAACGTACTTTCCGAAAAATCCCGCAAATGGCGGAATTCCTGCCAGCGAGAACATGAAGATCGCCATCAGCGCCGACAGAACAGGATGGTCTTTGCTCAATCCTGCATAATCTTCAAATGTTAAATTCTTATCAGAATCATTTTCAATAATGGAAACGATAACGAACGCGCCAAGTTGCATGAATGTGTACGCTGCTGAGTAGTACAGCATACCGCTCCAGCCGCGTGAGTTATTAGCCACCAGGCCCATCATCAGATATCCCGCGTGGGCGATGGACGAATACGCCAGCATACGTTTGACATTCGTCTGCGAGATGGCGCTGATGTTTCCTACAAGCATTGTTGCCCCGGCGATGAACGCAAGGAGCATTTGAATTTTATATGGATTGGCAGGCATGACGGCGGTAATGATCGGAATAAGTGCGCTCAGTGCAGCTGCTTTTCCCGCTGTACTCATAAAACCCGTTACTACAGTCGGCGAACCTTCATATACATCCGGCACCCACTGGTGAAAAGGAAATGCAGCAATTTTAAAACTCAATCCGATAATTAAAAGCCCAACACCGATTATAAGAAGCAATGGAAATTGAATGGTTCCCTGTACTGCTGTGTGAATTGCCGGAATGCTTAAGCTGCCTGTCGATCCATACAGAAGCGCCATACCGTACAGCATAAATCCTGTTGAAAATGCTCCAAGCAGAAAGTATTTTAAAGCCGCTTCCACCGAACGTGTCGTTGTGCGGAAATATCCTGCCAGCACATAAAAACACACCGACATTACTTCCACGCCAATGAAAAGCACGAGCAGATTGCTTGCATGAGAAATGAGGATCATTCCGCCAACGCAAAAAAGAATCAACGAATAGAATTCATCATGCTCAAAATCATGACTTTCCAGGTACGGCCGCGCTGCAATAATGGTCATAATTGCAGAAATACAAAAGATAATATCAAAAAATGCTGCATAGCCACCGGTAGTGATCATGTTAGCATATGCATATCCTGTATGCGGAATCGTTACTGCCGCAGCAATTGCTGTTACCGTCAGGCCAATGACACTAAAGATAAATGTGACTCTCGTGCTGTACTTTATCAGTGCGTCCAGTAAAATTGCCCCGATAGCAAGAAATGAGATGAGCAGGACCGGCGCGGATAAAAGGAAATCTCTTGTTGCCATAATTTTCAGGTGTTTTTAAAAACAGTTCAGATTCTGACTAAACTTTACAATCGCTATTTTTCTTTTTAAAAGCTTTTAAAAGAAATTCTTTTTAAAATTTACTTTTTTATAATTTCTGTATGTCCTTTGTGCTCAGGTGCTGCAATGATTTCGTCCATGCGGATATTCTGAGGAAAGGAAACCTGTTTACCATTTGCTTCTTCAATTTTTCCAACCAGACCGCGCGTTGAGTTTTCCGACATTTTCATAAATGTATTCGGATACACGCCCAGCCAAACGATGAAGATCACAAGCGGCACTAATTGCCATTTTTCACTGCGGGAAAGGTCAGGAAGATGATGGTTTGCAGGATTATCATTTGTACCGTACATCACGCGCTGGAACATCCAGAGCAAATATACAGCAGCAAAAATAACACCTGTTGCAGCAACGATCGTGTACCACGGCGAATTTAAAAACGGAGAATTGAAAGCGCCGACAAGTGTTAAAAATTCCCCGACAAAACCATTTAAACCGGGAAGGCCGACCGATGCGAACATCGCAATTGCAAAGAAAACCGAAAAAACCGGCATTACTTTGGTAATTCCGCCAAATTCAGAAATCTCACGCGTGTGGCGGCGTTCGTACAGAACTCCCACACAAAGGAACAGCATTCCTGTTGAAAGGCCGTGATTGATCATCTGGATAATCGCGCCCTGCACTCCTTCTGCCGTCATAGAGAAAATTCCCAGAACAACAAATCCCAAGTGGCTCACCGATGAATACGCAACAAGCTTTTTAATATCTGTCTGCACCATCGCTACAAGCGCGCCGTAGATAATCCCGATCACTGCAAGGATACAAATAACGCTTGCAAACGCCCATGACGACTGCGGGAAAAGTTCAAGATTAAAGCGGATAAGGCCGTACGTTCCCATTTTTAAAAGAACAGCGGCAAGTATTACTGAGCCCGCAGTCGGCGCCTGGACGTGTGCGTCCGGAAGCCAGGTGTGAAGCGGGAAAAGCGGCACTTTAATTAAAAACGATGCAGCAAATGCAAGGAAAAGCCATTTTTGTGTTTCAAAAGGTATAGTCGGCGCAATTTCACGGAGTTTTAAAAGGTCTGTTGTAAATCCACCTGCGTGCTCTGCCGCGTAATTACCAAGCCACACGATTGCAACCAGCATAAAAAGCGAGCCAACAATTGTATACAGGAAGAATTTCACCGCTGCATATATCCGGTCCTTTCCGCCCCAGATTCCGATTAAGAAATACATCGGGATCAGGATCATTTCCCAGAAAACGTAGAACAGGAATGTGTCAAGCGCAAGGAAAACGCCGAGCATTCCAAATTCCAGCAGCAGCAGCATCGCATAATATTCTTTTTGGCGTTTGACGATCGAGCCAAACGACGAAAGGATCGCAATCGGCATTATAAACGTCGTCAGCATTACCAGCAGCAGCGACATCCCGTCCAGCCCGATGCGGAAACCCGCGTCCAGCGAGTGTATCCAAAGCGCATCTACCCGATACTGAAATCCGCCATTTGTGTGGTCAAATCCTGCCCAAAGCAGAAGTGATACGACAAAAGTGACAAGCGAAATGCTGATCGTAGTAAACCGAATTGCCCGCACCTGCTCCCTGTCAATAAACATTACCGCTATAAAACCCAAAAGCGGTAGAAAAAACGTTGCAAATAATGCCGCCATTGCTTTTTTAAAATAGTTCGAATTCTGATATTTTTAAAATTAAGTACTTATGATATAAAGATTAATTCACTACTTTAATAGTATTTAATATCTCAAATGCAGCATCTTCTGCATTTTTATCATCATCCCTGAATGTTATTGCTACAAAAAGATTAGTATGGCTTTTTGGATTGACAAGCCCGGCAAACGTTACACGTTCACCATCTAAAGTTCCTTCAACAAAATACCCTTCAAATCCATTGTATGACAGTTCAGTTGCCTGATTAATATTTTGAAGCTTCATTTCATTAGCAGCTTTAATAGTTGCATCATCCATATCTGCTTTCGCGATATTTTCCTCAAAGACATACATCATAAGGGACATACCATCGCCTTCCATGTCGAATTCTGTGTCAGTATTCTTTGAAACCTTAAAATCATCCGGGACCGTAACCTCAATTTTGTAATATTCCCAGGTATAGGTTTGATCTTCCGGAGCAAAGCTCATCAGAGAGAAAGCTGCTGTAAGGCAAAGTGCGGTGAAAAACTTTTTCATGGTGTTGTACCCTTTAAAAAAGCCGGGAATGTGTTTTTCTGTAGAAAGTCCGGCAAGCCGTTCTAAGAAATGTATATGTGATATTAGCAATTTCGAATGTCTAAGCAAACACCATCCACGTTATGATCGCCAGAATTCCCACCATCATCACAAGCGCGTAATTCTGGGCAACACCTGTCTGCATTTTGCGTAAAATCCCGCTTCCTGTACCAACTGCATGAGCTGAACCATTCACGAGTCCGTCAATGATTTTCACATCAAAAATTTTCCAGAGGAAACTGCGCGAACCTTCGTACGTCGGAGTTACAATGGATTTTTGGTAAATTTCATCAACAAAATATTTATTCCAGAGAACTTTGTGCAATCCTTTAAAACGTGCAGCCATTTCATCCGGCTTTTTAGAACCGGCAGTGTAGAAGCGGCTTGCAAGGAAAATTGCAATAATTGCAACAGCGAGCGAAACAGCCATTAAGATATATTCAATTGAATGGATTTCATGAGGTCCGGTTCTGCCCATTACCTGATTTGCATTGGCAAAAATCGGTTCAAGCCAGTTTTCAAGCATATTTGGGTGATGGCTGAAAAAATGTCCAAGCGCGTATGGAATTCCGAAAAATCCACCAATCGCTGAGAAAATCGCAAGAATAATAAGCGGAATAGTCATCGTAGCAGGTGACTCATGCGGATGAACATGGTGGTGGTCAAAACGCTCTTCGGTTTTAAAAGTCAGCGAGTACAAGCGCCACATGTAAAACGCCGTACAGAACGCCGCTGCAACGCCAACCGCCCAAAGAATTACATTTCCTTTATCGAACGCCATCCAGAGAATTTCATCTTTTGAAAAGAATCCGGCGAATGGAAAAATCCCGGCAATTGCAAGTGTTCCGATCAAAAATGTAATATGCGTCGTCGGCATATATTTTTTTAAACCGCCCATCTTCTGAATGTCCTGCTCGTGGTGCATTCCGTGAATGACCGAGCCCGCTCCCAAGAACAAAAGTGCTTTAAAAAACGCGTGCGTCATCACGTGAAAAACTCCCGCCGTAAATGCTCCAACGCCAAGCGCCACGAACATAAACCCAAGCTGGCTTACTGTTGAATACGCAAGAACTTTTTTAATATCATTTTGAACTAATCCAATCGTCGCTGCTATAAATGCTGTTGCAATACCAATTCCAGCAACAACCGCCATCGTCGTTGGCGAAAGAGCAAAGAGAACAGATGTGCGCGCAATCAGGAAAATCCCTGACGTTACCATCGTTGCGGCGTGGATAAGCGCGGAAACTGGCGTCGGGCCAGCCATCGCGTCCGGAAGCCAGATGCCGAGTGGAATTTGCGCAGATTTACCGGTACAGCCAAGGAAGATCATCAGCGTAATGACTGTAACTGCGATATTTCCTGTTTCAAAAAGTGTCGTTGCCTGCGCATTAATTGCTGCGTAGCTGAGTGTTCCGAAATTCATATAGATCAGGAACATTGCAATGAGCATTCCAAAGTCACCGATACGATTTACGATAAATGCTTTTTTTGCTGCGTCACCCGTCCAGATAATATTCACACCGTCAAATTTCTGGTCATACCAGAACCCGATCAACAGATATGACGCCAGCCCCACTCCTTCCCAACCGAGGAATGTAATGAGCATATTCTCGCCAAGGACGAGATGAAGCATCATGAAAATAAAGAGATTCAGGTACGCAAAAAAGCGATAAAAGCTCTTGTCGCCGTGCATGTAACCGATGGAATACACGTGAATTAAAAAGCCAATTCCCGTAATGATCATCGTAAAAAGGATCGAAAGCTGGTCAACCTGGTACGCCCAATTCACCGAAAAATCTCCGGCAGTGATCCAGTTAAAAACTGTTACGATAGAGGTTCTGTCTTCGGCGGGACGACCGAGCATTCCGAAATAAATACTCAATGCAATTAAAAAAGCGCCGCCGACAGCCGCGCTCCCGATAAAGCCGATGAGCTTTTCATTTTTAATCTTTTTACCAAAAAGTCCGTTGATGAGGAAGCCGATGAGCGGCAGCAACGTAACAAAAATGATAGATTTAGCCATATTCCGAAGTTCTTTTTAAAAGAAGAAAGTGATTTCGTTTTTTAAAAGCGCTTTTTAAAAGGTTTGCGCTTTGGTGTTTTTAAACAATCCTGTTTCGTCATTCTGAGCGTAGCGAAGAATCGCTACCATTGGATATCACGTCAAACTATCGCGTCATTCATGTTTGAGATTCTTCGCTACGCTTCAGAATGACGGTTTTTTAAAAGTCTTTTTAAATATTCTGTACCGCTTCAAATTCCATTTTCTCGATCGGCAGTTCGATATTTTGAAAACGGATCTTCATCGTTTCGTCCACGATCATCATTGCATTGCGCTCGACCTTCATCCAGTCGCTGCGCCGCGCTGTAAACGGCTCTGAAGCAATTACGATTGCCGTTGGCTTGCTGAATGCCGGCTCCATAATGCAATGATCGCCTTCGCACGTATATTGCTTGCCGTACATATAGTAGAGCGTCGCGGGCTGCACACTTGGATTTGTCGTGTAGCGCGTCGCGATAATACTCGTGCCGTTCGTCACCACAAAATTCAGGTACGAATGCATCTGCACGTTCGATTCCATCAGCAGGTCGTTCAAATGCTCGAACATTTTATTCATCGCCTCGACCATTTCTTCGCTCGTCACTGGCCCAAACGGATCGCGGATATAATTTAAAAACAACCCGAACATGTGTTCCGAATCGGTCGCACCGTGAACCGCGTCATACGCCACGTCATTCAATTCACGCAAAAGCTGGCGGCGAATGCTTTTAAAACCGCCCACCATTCCATTGTGCATGAACATCAATTTGCCATGCGAAAACGGATGCGAATTTACTTCTTCCACCAACATTCCCGGCGACGCAGCGCGAATATGCCCAAAAATAAGCGGCGAAACAATTTTTTTTGAAATATTCCGCAAATTCATGTCGCTCCACGCGGGTTTTATTCCGCGAAAAACGCACGGCTCATTGTCAATTTCCGGCGCATACCAGCCAAGCCCGAAACCGTCACCATTGACAGTCACAGACATCTCTCCCGCGTTCATCGTTTGCGCGATGACAAGGGAATTTTTCGGCTTATATAAAAGGTCATCGGCTAAAACAGGCGTTCCGATATACGCTACAAATCTACACATGAAATGAACCTACATAAAGAATAGCTGTAAAATTACGAAACAACGACGGTTTTGGCAAAACAAATTACATTTTTTAAAAGCAAATGAAATTTAAAGGGGTTACGAAGTGTTTTTAAAAGCCGGGAAATTATGATTCTTTTAAAAAGCTTTTAAAGAAAATTTTGTCATTACATTTGTAATATTTTCTTTTAAAACTCAAATTCACAACCCAAAACTAAACACTTTTAAAAATCATGCCATTTATCCGTTCAATTTCAGGTGTTCGCGCCACACTCGGAGATTCTCTCACTCCTCAAAAAATCGCTGAATATTGCGCAGCTTTTTCCAATACATTGCCTGATGGCGCGATCGTCGTTGGGCGCGATGGCCGACCGTCGGGAACGTGGGTGGAGCACGTCGTAGCCGGAGCGCTGGCTTCATGTGGACGTGAAGTTCGGATTCTCGGAATGGTGCCAACGCCAACCGTACAGCTTTTGACAGAGCATTCCGATGCAGTGGGTGGAATTGCTATCACGGCTTCGCACAATCCTGCGCCATGGAATGGTTTGAAATTTATCAACGGCGATGGGATTTTCCTCAATGCAGAAGAAAATCAGCGGATGTGGGACGTGATTGATTCGGGAAATTTTAAATTCCTGGATAAACAGCACCGCGCCGTTATCAATACTATCGAAGACGCAACCGAGCGCCATATTCAGTCAATTCTTGATCTGCCAATTTTTAAAGATGAGCTTTTAAAAACCGTGCAAAACCGCCGTTTAAAAGCCGTCGTAGATGCTGTGAATGCGTCGGGTTCATTCATAGTACCGAAGCTTTTAAAAGCGCTGGGCTGCGAAGTTGTGGAATTATTCTGCGAAGGAAACGGTGAATTTCCACACACGCCCGAGCCGTTGCCGGAAAATTTAAAAGAACTCGCAGCTGCTGTTTTAAAAGAAAAAGCTGATATTGGCATCGCAGTTGACCCGGACGCTGACCGTTTGGTATTAATTGACGAAAATGGCCACGCGATTGGCGAAGAAAAAACAATTACGCTTTCCGTGCTTTCCGTTTTCAGTTCGCTTCAGCATTTTAAAAATACTTTCCCTCCTGCCGCAAGTGTCAATCTGTCAACAACACGAGCTGTGGAAGACGTTGCAGCTCAATTCGGCGCAAAAGTAGAACGCGCTCCCGTCGGCGAGATCAACGTCATCGGCGCGATGAAATCCTGCAATGCGATCATTGGTGGTGAGGGTTCAGGTGGCGTGATCCTTCCGGCGTGTCATTACGGGCGGGATTCACTTGTGGGAATTGCGCTGGTGTTGCACTTGCTTGCTTTTAAAAATCAATCGCTTTCGGAGGTTTCCGAAGGATTGCCGAAATATGAAATGGTGAAACTGAAAAAAGAATTTTCCGGTTCGGCGGAGGAGCTTTTTAAAAAGGTGGAAGAGCGTTTTAAAGATGCGAAAATTGACCGGCGCGACGGTATAAAAGTTGATTTTGAAAAGAGCTGGGTTCACCTGCGCACGTCAAATACCGAGCCAATTGTTCGTGCTATCGCCGAAGCTCCGACCAGACAGGAAGCTGAGGAACTCGCAAATTTGGTTTTAGGGTTTGTAGAATAGCTATTATGTTGATTTTAAAAGAAATACATTTTCAAACGATTAATTTTTATCTGGAAATATAATGCGGGTTTTAATTACCGGCGGTACGGGTTTACTTGGTACGGCGCTTGCTGAAAATCTTTCGGACAAGCACGAGATCATCATTGTTTCGCGCAATACGCAGGGTGGCAAAACCCGTTTTAAAATGATCCCGTACGATCTGATCCCCGAAAATATCAATAATGATACGGCAATTATTAACCTGGCGGGCGATAATATCGGCGAGGGAAAGTGGACGCCCGAAAAAAAGCGGAAGATCATTGACAGCCGTTTAAAAACCGGGAAGAAAATTATTGACGCGATCGCTGAATCGGAAGATAAGCCGCAGGTTTTGATACAGGCCTCGGCCGTCGGCTATTACGGGCGCAGTTTGGAAAAAACTTTTAAAGAAGAATCCGATCCGGCATCGCAAAGTGATTTCCTCGCAGATGTGTGCGAACAGTGGGAAGAATCAACCGCTAACGTTTCAAAATACGGCGTGCGGCGCGTCGTGATCCGAACAGGTGTGGTATTGAGTAAAAAAGGTGGTGCTTTAAAAGAATTGATGCTGCCTTTTAAAATGTTCGCCGGAGGGCATATCGGTAGCGGAAAGCAGTGGATGTCGTGGATTCATATTGAAGATACGATACGCGCGATACGCTTTCTGATGGAGAATGACCATGCGCGCGGCGCTTTCAATCTTGTTGCACCAAATCCCGTTCGCAATCATGAATTTGCACGAGCTTTAGCTGAGGCGATGAATCGCCCGGCTATTTTGCCTGTTCCGGCATTTGCCGTTCGTATGATGCTTGGAGAGAAAGCAGATTATATCGTGCTCGAAGGCCAGAAAGTAACGCCGGACAGATTAGAAACAATTGGTTTTTCTTTTAAACATCCGATCATCGAAGGCGCACTGGCGAATCTCGTGAATGGTAAATCGTAATTCGTAACGCGTTAAAAAAACTCATCATTAAAAACTCACAACTCAACACTTTTTAAAAATGCCCGCCAAAAATAAGGACCTTCACGGAAGCGCGCCTGATAAATCGCCTGTTGCCTTGTTGCTGATAGATGTTATTAATGACATGGAATTTGACGATGGCGACAAGCTTTTAGCGAATGCGTTGCCAGCAGCGAGGAAAATTGCAGTTTTAAAAAGAAAAGCGCGGAAAGCGGGAATTCCTGTGATTTATGTCAATGACAATTTTGGGAAATGGCGCTCGGATTTCAATAAGCTTGTTGAGCATTGTTTAAAAAGCGGTGTTCGCGGCGAACCTGTTGTAAAACTTTTAAAACCGAATAAAAATGACTATTTCGTTTTAAAACCAAAACATTCCGGTTTTTTTGACACGTCGCTGGAGATCCTTTTAAAATATCTGGAAGTGAAGACCCTGATAATGGCGGGATTTGCGGGAAATATCTGTGTGCTTTTTACAGCGAATGACGCGTATATGTACGACTTCAAACTTTTCGTGCCGTCCGACTGCTGCGCGTCGAATGAAGTTTTGGACAATGACTACGCGCTGAAGCAAATAGAAGGGCTTTTAAAAGCGGATATTCGCCCGTCGGACGAGATTGATCTTACAAAGTTTTAAAAAGAAATTAAAATTAAAAACCCCACTGCAATCTATTGCAATGAGGTTTTAAAAGCTTTTTAAAAGACTTTTTTAAATCTGCCAGAATGGTTTATGTCCGTAAAATTCGTGAACTTCCTCGCCCCAGTTCGCGTCTTCCATATCCGGCCAGTGCGCAGGGTCAAATCCCGGCGCTGCAGTCAGGCGCTCGCGATCCATATCGAGAACATAAATTTTCTCATCCGGCACATATTTAAAAGAATTCCACGGAATAGCAAATAATTTATCGCCCATTCCAAGGAATCCGCCGAATGATAATACGACATAACGTATCTGCCCGCTTTCCGCATCCAGCACGACGTCAGCGATCTCGCCCAGATTTTCGCCTTGGGCATTGATGACTGTTTCGCCAATTGCTTCGGACGCTCTCATTACTTTTACACTTTGCATAATACTTTCTCCTTGTGTTGTATCGCTTCCTGTTATTCGGGTTTTAAAAAAATTTAATCCTCAATTATCCGGCTTCTGTCTCTTGGAACGCCGCCAAAAACGAGAATGTTCCCCCTTGTGATGCGGCAAACTACACTTTTAAAACATATTGCCGGGGATAATTCTTTTTAAAAGCATGAGTTTTAAAAAGATACGATTTTAAAAAAAAAGATATTACTGCGATCGTTATTATACATTCATGAAAAAAGTTCTCCTGATAATCATAGATGCCTGCTCTTCGCGCGTTGTCATTCCTGCTATAGAGTCCGGCAGATTTCCTGTTTTAAAAAAACTTATTGCGCACGGCGTTTTAAAAGACGAATGTATCTCTGTTTTTCCGTCCATTACGCCAGCTGCGACGTCAAGTATTATTACCGGCACATACCCGCAGGAACACGGAATTATCGGCGCATACTGGTACGATGCAGAAACGAACGACGTCGCGTATTATGGCGATGACATTTGGGTGATTTTAAAACACGGGCTGGGTGAATTTTTTGAGGATTTTCTTGTAAAATTAAATCACCGCCGCCTGCATGGACTCACACTTTTTGAAAGAATTGAAGACAGCGGTTTAAAAGCTGCGTGTATCAATTTTTTTATTTATCACGGACGGCATGAGCACGACGTTCACACTCCGTTTTTGCTCGGAATGCTGCCGGGCGTCCCGTTTACAACGAAAGTTTCAGGCCCGTCAATTTTATGTCTCGGCGATTTTGTTTCTACGGAATTGCGCAATACGGAAACGGTTTTTGAAACCGATGGCGGAGTTTTTAAAAGGTTTGGTTTTGAAGACAGCTGCACGGCGGACGTTCTTTTAAAACTCGCTGAAACGAAATCGCTTCCTGATTTTACGCTCGCATATTTTCCTGACAATGATCATCTCAGCCATCACGTCGGCCCTGAAAATGCGCTCGAAGCAATTGAAAAAGTTGATGGATCACTCGGAAAAGTTGCAGAAACATTCGGCGGCATTGAAAAAATGCTGGAGGAATTTTGCGTAATTCTCACGGGCGACCACTCCCAAAGCGATATTCTTCCTGAAGAAAGTGCGGGAATCCTGATTGACGATGTTTTAAAAGAATTCTCCGTTGCCTCGCCCGGCAATACGTGGGAAGGCGACGAGCAGATCATGGTCTGCCCGAATCTCCGCGTGGCGCAGCTCTATTTCCGCAATTCTTCGCACGAGCATATTGAAAAAGTAATGTCATGCCTGCTCGCCGACGAACGAATTGACCAGGTTTTGTGGCGTGGCTCAGTTTTTAAAAGCGACGCAGCCGGCTGGCATATCGCTACGCGCGACCGGGGAACTCTGTATTTTTGGGCGGGAGATGATGGCGAAAATACCGCACGCGATGTCTACGGCTGCGCTTGGAGCTGGGTTGGAAATTTAGCAACGGTGGATGGATTTTTAAAAGACGGCACCATTACTTTTAAAAACTACCCGAATGCTTTTGAAAGGATCGCCGCCGGGCTGCAATGTGAAAATAGCGGCGACCTCTGGGTGACTGCCCGCCTCGGCTATGAATGCAGCATTACTGACGGCGCAGTTCATCACGGCGGCGGTTCGCACGGCTCGCTTCATGCGATGGATTCTATCGCGCCGCTAATCGTAGCCGGAGCGCCGGAAACCTCAATTATTCCTGACAATCCGCGCATTGTGGACTTAGCCGGAATTATCCTTCCTATACTGGGGCTCCCGCCGTATCACACAGCGGACGAGAGCCATGTTGCTTTTAAAGAATTCTCACAACAGGCGTAATTTTTTTCCGCAAAACATTGGTTTTAAAACAGATTTTAAAAGGAAATTGACTTTTAACAAAATTTCTGTGTAACAAAACTACACAGAAACCATTATTACATTAGAAGTCTATACTACTTTTCCGGTATCTTTTAAAAAAGCTGCGCCATGAAAACCACAAGCGACTTATTTCAACTGATAAAATCTCTTACAAAATCAGAAAAACGCCATTTCACGATATTTGCTTCGAAGCACGTGATCGGCGAGCAGAATAATTATCTGCGCCTTTTTAAAGCGATAGATGCACAGGAAAAGTACGATGAGGAGGCATTGCGAAAGCAGTTTTCAGGGGAAACTTTTTTAAAACAGCTTCCGGTTACAAAAAATTATCTGCACGGGCTGATCTTAAAAAGTATGCGCGTGTACCGCTCCGGCGCCACGATTGAAATACGTTTGCAGGAAATGCTCCAGGATATTGAATTCCTCTATGAAAAAGGGATGGAGCACCAGTGCAAAAAAGCGATCTTTAAAGCGAAAGAACTTGCCGGTGAATATCAGAAATACAGGGTTTTGCTCATCCTGATAGAGTGGCAGCGCAAAACTTTGGTAGCAGCTTCTACCGACGATGATGAGATTGACGCGCTGTATGAAGAAGAAAAAATAGTGATGCAGTGCCTTGAAAACCTGCACGAATATAATGTGCTTTCCTCACAAATATTCAGGGCGCATCACCGGCACGGCAATCCGCGGACGGCAGAAGATTTTAAAAAGATGTTGGAATTGAGCCAGCATCCACTGCTCCGGGAAGAATCCACTGCTCTCTCAGAGGAAGCGCGCGTGCGTTTTTATAATATTCGCGCAGCACTTGCCCGCGCGCGCGGCGATTCGCAGGCGTATTATGAGAATAGCCGGAATATGATCGCGCTTATAGAAAAAAATCCGGCACACAGGACCGAGGAGATCAACCGCTATGTGAACATGCTCCATAATTTCATTGATGCGTGCTGCGGTGTGGGGAATTTTGACGAACTGTATGCAACGCTTGATAAGCTGCGCTCACTTCCGGCAGAAAACCCGAATCTGGAAGCGCGTATCTTCAGTACCGTTGCTACGATGGAAACGAGTTTGCTCCACCGCATCGGCAGAATGGACGGCGCGGCTGAACTGCTTGAACAGGTAAAATCAAACCTGGTGCGGCTGGAAGACAAGATAAGCCCGGGTGAAGCGGTGATTTTAAAATTCAATATGTCACTCGCTCATTTCATTTTGGGGAATTTCCGCGACGCGCTGTACTGGACTAATGAAGTGGTCAATTCCGACGAGATCCGTGTTCGCCGCGATATGTACTGCATGGGCAAACTTTTCTGCCTGATCATCCACTTTGAGCTCGGCAATCTCGATTATCTTGAGTACAGCGTCAAATCCACCTATCGCTTCCTCTCGCAGCGCAACCAGCTTTTTGAATTTGAAAATATTACGCTTGATTTTATCCGCCGCCTGCCGCGAATTACGAATAAATTTCTATTAAGCGAAAGTTTCCGGGAATTGCGCGAACAGCTTTTAAAGATCAGCCGCGACAATCCACTGGAGCAGACAGCGCTCAATACGTTTGAAATACTGCCGTGGCTGGATAGCAAAATAGAAAATGTACCGCTCGCAGAGATTATCAAAAGGCGGTCAGATCACGAAAGTATGAAGCTTCAGGCCGCGTAATAATCATGTTTTTAAAAATGGCTTTTAAAAGAAATATTCTTTTAAAAGCCATTTTTTTGTCTATCGAAGGCTAATTTTGTACCGGAGGATTGCTTCCAGCGCTGCATCGCGCCCGCTAAAATAGTCAGAACTGCTACGATCTGCCGGAATATCCGGCGAAAAAGTATTTGCTGACGTTTGCGATGTTTTTAAAAACTTCGTCGAATACGTGATTTTTAAAGCAGAATTTGGCAATGAAAAAGTTTTCACCTCACCAAAATGATTCGGTGCACCGCCTGTAGCCTCACCAACGAAAAGCGCCTGCGTATTATCCTGCAAAAGCGCCAAATTTAAAACCGCCGAAGAAAATGTCTGCTCGCCGATTATTACAAACAATTTTCCCCTTCTGTTAAAAACCGCGCTCTTTTTTAAAGCGGAAACCATCGGGTGAATGATGCGCGAATCGCCGCCCGCATTATTGCGCAGATCCAGCACAAACTTCCTCGCGCCGCGATTTTCCGCAAAAGCAAAAACCTCGTCGATAAAGTTTTTAAAAGATTTCTCCGGCATTTCCACGCATGAATTATACTGCACATACATCGTGCGCGTATCCTCAAAATACCCGAACCAATACGGCGCAGCGTCATTCTGCTGATACGCGGGAATTTTTGCGCCAAGCTCATCAAGCGAACTTTTTAAAACGATATTTTCTATTTGCGGCTGAATATGTTCTGTAAAACTTTCGCCGGCCTTTTCAAAGGAAAATTCCGCGCTTTCCATATTTCCAACAATGGACAATGCTTTTAAAACTTCCGGCGTTTGCAATAGAATATTAACGATAGCTTTTACGCGCTGCGAATTTTCGTGTGGAATAAGCGTTTCTAATTTCTTTAAAACATCTCCGATTTTAAAAGAATTAATTGCAACTAAACGCGCTTTTAAAAGCCGTTCGTCGCTCGCCGCTGTTACAAAAACCCCGTCTTTAAAAACCGTAAATTGGAGCGGATATTGCCGGAATATTCCAGCCTGCCACGGCGAAATATTTGTGTGCGAATCGCCAATTTTCGCCAGAATTCTCATCAATTCAATACTAATCTCATAATCCTGCAACTGTGGAATTTTTTGTGTTAATTCAGCAATATTTTTGTCAAAATCACTTTTGGAGAGTTTTTTAAAAAGGTCAATGTGGCGTCCGGTGAGATTGTTTTTAAAAGCAGAAATATCGTCGCGCCAGTTATCATCACGAGTTTGAGCAAACGCGCCTGAACATCCTGCGGCAAAGAGAATTGTAAAAAGAAAGCTTTTAAAAGAATTGCGCAGTACGGACAAAGAAAAACCTTTTTAAAAGTGAGAAGAGTTTTAAAAATGCTCCCATATTCAGACGATTGACGCGAAATAAATTATTGCGCGGAAAGCGGTTTTTGAAACTGATTTTTTAAAAGCGGTGTAATGATTTAACTCCTCTCATGTGTCATTCCTGCGCAGGCAGGAATCTCATGGCAGCAGGACACATCATGCTATCGCGATATGCCGGAGTGAGATTCCTGCCTGCGCAGAAATGACAATTATATGCAAAAGAAAACTTTTTAAAACACTAACTTTGCAAATCGTTCTATTCAGCTTTTAAAAGAAATTTCCATCAAAAATTATGAACCAAACCAAACCAAAATACACAAACGCGCTCGCCCGCGAAAAAAGCCCGTACCTGCTCCAGCACGCGCACAATCCCGTAAACTGGATGCCGTGGAGCGATGCCGCTTTTAAAAAAGCAGAAGCGGAAGACAAACCGATCTTCCTTTCCATCGGCTACTCGACGTGCCACTGGTGCCACGTGATGGAGCATGAATCATTTGAAAATGAGGAGATCGCGCAGATGATGAATGATGCGTTTGTGTGCATCAAGGTGGACCGCGAGGAGCGCCCGGATATTGATCATGTGTACATGGCGGTGACGCAGATGATGACGGGACACGGCGGCTGGCCAATGACGGTAATTATGACGCCGGACAAAAAACCGTTTTTTGCGGGAACGTATTTTCCGCCGCGGGCGAGATTTGGGCGGAGCGGAATGGTGGAATTAGTGCCGAAGATCGCGGATGTGTGGAAGGCTCAGCGGAGCGAGGTTTTAAATTCTGCGGGAGAAATTACTGAAGCTTTAAAAGAATCAATGGACGGTATTGGTGCGGGAGAAATTCTCGGTGAGGAGTCTTTAAAAACTGCGTTTGAACAGCTTTTAAAATCGTTTGATAATGAGCGCGGCGGGTTTGGCACGAAGCCGAAATTCCCGACGCCGCACATGTATTCGTTTTTGCTGCGCTGGTGGAAGCGTTCGGGCGATATTGCGCCGCTGGCGATGGTAGAAAAAACGCTCCAGGAAATGCGTCGCGGCGGGATGTACGATCATGTGGGCTTTGGTTTTCACCGCTACTCGACCGACCGCAACTGGCTTCTTCCCCATTTTGAGAAAATGCTGTACGACCAGGCGATGCTGGCGCTGGCGTACCTGGAATTGTACCAGGCGACGCACAATGAAAATTATGCAGAAACCGCGCGAGAGATTTTCACATACATATTGCGTGATATGACGTCGGCGGATGGTGGTTTTTATTCGGCGGAAGATGCGGATTCCGAAGGCGAAGAAGGAAAATTTTATGTGTGGACGGAAAGCGAATTGCGTGAGCTTTTGGGTGACAGCGATGCGGAGTTTTTAAAAGAAGTTTTTGCCACGCAGCCGGACGGGAATTTTACGGAAGAAGCCACAGGACATAAAACCGGCGGGAATATTCTGCACCTGGCGGAAACGCTTGAAGCGCACGCAATAAAACTCAATCTGAGCGAAGATGTGCTTAAAGAAAAAATTGAGGAATTGCGCGGAAAATTATTTTTAAAACGAAAAGAAAGAATCCATCCGTACAAAGACGATAAGATCCTGACGGACTGGAACGGGCTGATGATGGCAGCATTCGCTCGCGGCGCAAGAGTTTTAAACGAAGAAAAATACGCGGAAGCAGCGGAGAAAAGCTTTGGTTTTTTAAAAGAAAATCTTTTAAAAAGCGGGAGATTATTACACAGATTCCGCGATGACGAGGCGACGATTACGGGCAATGTGGACGATTACGCTTTTGTGATTTGGGGATTGATTGAATTATATGAAGCAACTTTTAAAGCCCCATTTTTAAAAAGCGCAATTGAGCTGAATACAACGATGCTGGAGCATTTCTGGGATGATGAAACGGGCGGATTATTTTTCACGGCAAATGATGCGGAGGAATTGCTTGTGAGGAAAAAGGAAATTTACGATGGCGCAGTTCCGTCGGGAAATTCTGTTGCGATGCTGAATTTGCTAAAGCTTTCAAAGATCACTGGTGATCTGGAGTTTTTACAAAAGGCAGAAGAAATTAATCGCGCGTTTTCGCCGCAGGTTTTTAGGGCGCCGTCGGCTTATACACAGTTCATGGTTGGGCTGGATTTTGCTGTCGGGCCATCGAGCGAGATCGTGGTCGTTGGGAAGAAATCGGAAGCTGAGGAGTTTTTAAAAGAGCTAAATCATTTGTTTTTGCCGAACGCTGTTATGCTTTTAAAAGATGAGAATGCGGAGATTGAAGAAATTGCGGAATTTACCAAAAA
>JAZKFS010000083.1:769-24487 GCA_040386315.1 Bacteroidota bacterium | reverse complement strand
CTTAAATAAGAAAGCCCGCAGTATTTATTTACTACGGGCTTTCTTCTTTTTTAAATTCTATAGAAATATTTTCAAAGACAGTTTTAAAAACTAAAAAGCCAATACAATCATTTAGTATTGGCTTTTATATGTAGAATCATGTTGAGCTATTCCAGAATAGCCGTTGTCAAGTTATATTATTTTGTAGTAAAATTAATCAATTCCAAAATCCCTACGGTAATCAAAGCTAAAAGTACAATGAAAATTATCCAGTTCACCATTGACTTTCTTCGGATAGTTTTCTGAATGTTTTCCGGTGTCTGTATTTTATAATCGGATTTCATGAATATTTGCTGCCTTTACAAAATTAATATTACAATACTTTACGTCTTTAAAAACACGTTGTGTGACTTGTCAGCTCAGGAAAAATTGTAGTAAATTATAATAACATACCTTATCTTTGGTGATACTAATATAATCACTAAAAAGTTACCGGTTTTACCAGTTACCCATGTCTTTTAAAAATATTTATCTTCCTGCAATTATTTCGGGCATATTACTGGGAATTTCCTATCCCCCGTTCCCACTTGGCATACTCGCTTTTATCGGTTTTATACCCCTTTTAAAAGCATTGGAAAATCCCCGGACAATCGGGCAGACCCTGCGAATATTATACCTCGCATTTTTTATTTATCACGGCATAGCGAACTGGTGGGTTGGAAGCTGGCAGCCGGAGGCCGATCCATATCTTGTGGCATCAGGAGTAGCGTTGGCAATTGGCCACCCGGTTTTTTTCATGATTCCAATTGCTGCATATCTCTTTTTAAAAGGGAAATTCGGGCGTGAGCGCGCGCTGTGGTCACTGCCATTTTTATGGACGGCATTAGAATGGCTGCATAGTTTAGGAGAATTTTCATATCCCTGGGTTTCACTTGGCTACACGCAGATGTACCATTCTCATTGGGTACAATTTGCTGATATTGCGGGCGTTTGGGGTGTGACGTTTGTGATCGTGATGGTGAATTCCCTGCTGGCGCAGTTATATTTTGCTTTTAAAGAAAATGACCAAATACCATTTAAAGACTTTTTAAAAACTTCGTATTCTTTTAAAAGAATCGGGCTGATCGCATTATTGATAATTTCGCCGTTCATTTACAGCCAAATAAAACTTGGTGAATACGATCATCAAAATCTTTTAAAAAGCTCTTTAAAAAAGGCATCGGTCGGAATAATCCAGCCAAATATCAATCCCTGGCAAAAATGGAAAACAGCGCCGGAAGACCAGATATTTCTTCATCAACGTATGCAGGATTCTTTAAAAAATACTTTCGGAAATCTCGACCTCGCTGTATGGAGCGAAACCTCCATTCCATTTTATATTCTCGCGCCCACGGAAGGGCAGATCGGATATTCATCTTTAAAAACATGGATTGATTCCTCTCAAACTGCATTATTGAGTGGTTTCCCTGATCTGTTTTTTTATGAAGATTCTTTAAGAGCTCCGGCTTCATCGAAAGTGATGAAAGATGGTTCCGGCGTGCATTACGACACATTTAATGCAGCATTTCTTTTAAATCCGGCTGGTGAACCGCAGACCTATCGAAAAATGAAACTCACCCCATTTGCCGAGCGCGTGCCATATGCAGACGAGTTTGCCTTTGCGCTGTCATGGTTTGAGTGGGGAGTGGGGATTTCCGGCTATGGTAAAGGCCCGAAACAGGAAACGCTGCTTTTAAAAACAAAAACCGGTGATGCAAAGATCGGAAGCGTGATCTGCATTGAATCAATTTATCCCGATTTTGTACGGAATTTCGTAGCGCAGGGTGCAGAAATGCTGACGATCATTACAAACGACGCGTGGTTTGACAATACGCCGGGACCGGAACAGCATTTTCAGATCGGCGCAATGAGAGCAATCGAGAACCGTCGCTATATAGCACGCTGCGGAAATACGGGCGTTTCAGGGTTTATTACGCCAACTGGCCAGGCATTAAAACTCGCTCCGCCATATCAGACTATCGGCATTGCCGAAACAATTCCGCTTTTAAAAGAACGATCATTGTATAATCGTTTCGGTGACTGGTTACCTCAGATCTGTACAGGGATTTCGGTTTTGGCTCTGCTGGCAGGAGTATTTTTAAAAAGGATTTGAAAACTTTTTAAAACTTCTCTTTAAAAACTTCGTAAGACGTTGTAATTTCGCTTATTAAAAGATAATTTATAATTGTTGATTTTATTCTTTAAAGGATCTTTTCTATGAAATATCCGGGTTTTTTGCGTCTGCAATATTTCGCTATTGCGGTTGCAGCATCTGTATTGGTATTTGCGCCGGCTGAAGCGCAGTTCAAGCCGATCAAATTCAGCGAATATAATTTGCCGAACGGGCTGCATGTGATCCTGCATCAGGATCAGTCAGCACCGGTGGTTTCCACTGTAGTGCATTACCGCGTTGGCGCTCGTGACGAAGATCCGACCCGTTCCGGTTTTGCACATTTTTTTGAACATCTGATGTTTGAAGGCACGACGAATATCAAGCGCGCTACCCTGAGTAATTATGTGCAGGAAGCAGGTGGTAATCTGAATGCACATACTTCGTTTGATGAAACGGTCTATAAATTTACACTTCCGTCAAATGAATTAAAACTTGCGCTCTGGATAGAATCCCAGCGTATGAGAGGGCTTTTGATAGATGAGATCGGTGTAAAAACCCAGCGCGGCGTTGTAAAAGAAGAGCGTAAAAATCGTTATGACAATGCTCCGTACGGTGCTTGGCAGGAATTGATTTTTAAAAATCTTTTTAAAGGCGGCACATATTCGTGGACGCCGATCGGCAGCGCCCAGCATATTGATTCGGCGACGATTGATGAATTTCGCGAGTTTTATAATCAATTCTATGAGCCGAATAACGCAACTCTCGTAATTGCAGGTGATTTTAATGTAACAGAAGCGAAGGAATTCATTGATGAATATTTTAGTGGTTTTAAAAGCTCCGGCGAGATCAAGCGCAATCCTTTAAACCTTACGCAAATGAGCGGTGAAGTTCGCCAGACAATTGAAGATACGAAAGCGCAGCTTCCGGCAGTATTTATCGGCTATCGCGGCCCTAAAAAAGGCGATCCCGATATTTATGCGATGGAAATGCTTACCGATCTTCTTTCAAATGGTGAAAGCTCACGCATGTACCGTCGCCTGGTAGATCAGGATCAGATCGCTGTAGCGGCACAGACATTTCCATTTGACCTCCAGCAGTCCGGCGCACTGATAGCGCTTGGAGTGGCTGCTCCGGGAAAAGATATTAGCGATGTGGAAAAAGTAATTTACGAAGAAATTGAAAAAGTAAAACGCGAAGGCGTGAGTGATAAGGAATTTGAAAAGTCAAAAAATATTATTGAAGCGCGATTCGTACAGGGCAAAAAAGGAACGCTTGAAAAAGCGATGGCTCTTGCTTCGTATTACTCATATTTCGGCGACGCTTCGCTGATCAATAAGGAAATTGACCGCTATATGGCTGTAACAAAAAATGATATTCAGCGCGTAGCGGAGAAATACCTTATTGCCAATAATCGCGTTGTCCTGACATTCATGCCGAAAGCGCAATAGTTTTTGGTGACTGGTAAATTGTGACTTGTGACTGGTTTTTTAAAAGCTTTTAAAACCGGTTTTAAAAAAGATTTTTAAAAAGAATACAATGTTTAAAATACTATGAAAAAATTCCGCATAATTTTATCACTCTTTCTAATGTCTGCTGTTGTGATGAGCGCGCAGACGGACATTACAAAGCGCCCTGATCCTGTTCCGGGAAAGAAGTTTATCTTCCCGAAGTACAGCGAAGTAAAATTGAAAAATGGTTTAAAAGTTTTTGTTATTGAAGATCATGAACAGCCGACGATTACAATGCGTTTGCAGGTGAATTCCGGTGAAACGTCCGACAGAAAGCTCGGAACCGCCGACCTTACAGCGAATCTTTTAACAAAAGGCGGTGACCGCCGCAATGCTTTACAAATAGCCGAAGCGCTTGATGGCGTTGGTGCAAGCCTTGGCGCAAGTGCGATCGGTGATCTGACAACCGTTACTGCGTCGTCTTTAAAAAAGCATATGCCTCTCCTGCTTGATATCTTCTCTGATGTAGTTATTACTCCGTCTTTTCCTGATGAAGAGCGCGAGAAAATAATGCCACAGATCATTGGCGGCATCAAAACAGGAAAAACGAACGCAGTAGAATTAGCGCAATCCATGGCACGGAAAGCGCTCTATGGCGAGAATCATCCTTATGCATTGAAGAAAACTGAAGAGTCGGTGAATTCAATTACAATTGATGATATTCGTGATTTTCACAAGAATTTCTACCGTCCGAATAATGCAACGCTGGCAATTGTTGGCGATGTCACGGCCAAAGAAATCGTACCACTTCTTGAAAAAGCACTTAGTAACTGGAAACCAGCGAGCATTCCTCCGGTTGCGATCGGAAAGCCAAAGGCAATGCCTCGCGGCGTGTACTTTATCCGTCGTCCGGGCGCAGTACAGTCAGCGGTTATGGTGACAGCTCCGGCTGTTCCGTACAACAGCGAGGATTATGAGACTTTAAGTTTACTTTCCAGCTACTTTGGTTCAGGATTTGGCGGACGCCTTTTCCGCACACTCCGCGAAACACATTCCTATACATACACGCCATTTGGGTTTATGAGCCGTGCAAAGCTTATGAACCGCTTTGTAGCGGGGGCAGAAGTTCGTAATGCTGTCACAGATTCAGCGATCAATGTGATTTTAAAAGAATTTGCTGAAGTGAATACAAATCCGCCTCCAGCAAAAGACCTGTCACTTATTAAAAGCTCGGATATTGGAGAATACCTTCTTTCATTCGAGCAGCCGGAATTTTTGGCAACACTTCTTCAAAGCGCTGATTTTAACGGGATCTCACTTGAAAAAATGAAGGGATATCCGCAGCGCTTAGCGGCGATGAATTCCGAAGATATGCGTATGATCTCCAGAAAGTATATCTCACCTGAGCAACTGTATGTAATTGTGGTGGGCAATCCTGACGTAATGGAATCTGTAAAGCAGTTCGGGCCGATCTATGAGTACAATCTGGACCTCCAGCCGATGGACAAGGTGAGCATGGAAAAAGTGAATATGAGTGCACCAGAGATTTTTGACCGTTATGCTGAGGCAGTTGGTGGAAAATCGAAGATCAATTCGATCAATAGCCTTATCACGAATTCTAACGTAACATTCAGCATGAGTGGCCAGTCAAAAAGTGGGACTGCAATCGTAAAGCAAACCTCTGGCGGAAAAATGATGCGGGAGCTAAACGTGCCGATGGTAATACAGCAAAATATGTGGGTAAGTGACGGCAAAGCATGGATGTCGCAGCAGGGCTCGCCGGTAATGGCACAGGAAGGTGATGATCTGCGCAAAGCGATCTTTGAAGGTACGCTCCTGGCAGAAGTTCGCGCGCTGGAGCTTGGCCACACAGCAGAGCCGATCGGAAAGAAAAATGGTGAGATCTGGGTAAAAGTATTATCGCCGTCACAAGAAGAGCAAAGCTATGTTTTCGATGAAAAATCATTCCTTTTAAAAAGAATTGAGTCTCTTCAGGACATGGGACAAGGCCCGATGCCGATGATACAGAAATTTGAGGATTATATGGACGTGAATGGCATCCGGCTCCCGAAAACGATGAAAACAGAAACATCAATGTTCACGGTGACATTTGATAATGCATATCAAATGAACACACCGATCCCTGATGAATTCACACCGCCTGCAAATAAATAGTTTTTAAAAACTTTTAAAACCTGTTTAAAAAAACTCCGAATGTCAGCATCTGATATTCGGAGTTTTGTTTTTAAAAGAACTATCTTTTAAAAAGCGTATTTTTGTACCAATCTTTTAAAACCTTTTAAAACTTTTTCCTTTAAAAAATTGACTGAAATTCAACCTGAAATTCAACCTGAAATTCAACCTGGACCTGTAAGTAAATCCTGGCTTCTGGGTTTTAAAGACATTTTTTTTACGCCCGGAAAAATTATCAGGCATGCTCCATTTCCGGTTGGGAAGGTTGCTGCGACAGCGCTGCTGATGTATGTGCTAAGCGCGATACTTTCGGCATATATCACCGATTCAAGCGCTGCGCTGCGAGATGAAAACTACCTGCTTCGCGCCAGGCCGATAGAAATGGCGCAGCAGAACGGGAAATTACCAAAAGCCAAAGCCGAAGAACAACTACGTGATATGAAGCAAAATTACCGCTTTGTCCTTTCTACGGCTTTGACTGCTACTCTGCCTATCGGCGCTGTGTGGCTGCTTGCTACGACGGCGTTAGTATGGCTGATCCAGAACTTTCTTTTAAAAGAGTCGCTGACATTCACTTATACGCTCGCATTTGTCAGTTTTGGCAATGCCATTGACGCCGCAGGGAATCTTTTTAAAACAATTTTGCATTATATAGCAGGGAAGTTGTGGGTTGATCCGAGCCTGGCGGCTTTTACCAATGCGTATGATCATCCTTTTTTATTTGCATTTTTGAGCCGCGTGGATGTTTTTATTATTTGGCAATATGCCGCCGTAGCGCTTGCCATCTGCGCTTATGCAAATGCTGGCCGCCGAAAAGCGTATCTGCTTGCTGCTGTTGTAATTACCATTATACTCCTGTATTTTGGCGCAGGAGCATATTACGGGGCTTCGCTGGTGGAATAATTGAGAAATTTCCGTTTTAAAAAATGAAAAAAGATTAATTTTTATGTACATTTGCACACGTATATTCTTTTAAAAAACATCGAATGAATCAACGTAGAAAAATACTTTTTATCTGCGGTTCGCTGAACCAAACGACGATGATGCACCAGATCGCAAATCATCTGCCGGAGTGCGAAGTGTTTTTTACGCCGTATTATACCGATGGCTTTTTAAAAAGTTTAGCTGATCGCGGCCTGCTGGATTTTACCGTCATGGGCGGCCCCCAGCGCAGAAATACTGAAAAATATCTTGCTGAAAATAATCTCCCCGTTGACTACGGGGGGTCGCATAATGATTATGATCTCGTCGTCACGTGCAGCGACCTCGTCATTCCGAAAAATATCTGCGACAAAAAAATCGTTCTCGTGCAGGAAGGCATGACCGACCCGGAAAACATGATGTATTATCTGGTGAAGTTTTTAAAACTTCCGCGCTATCTCGCGAGTACTTCTACAACAGGGCTTTCTGATGCGTATAATGTGTTCTGCGTGGCGTCGGAAGGATATCGCGACCATTTTATCCGCAAGGGAGTTCGCCCCGAAAAGATCGCTGTAACAGGAATCCCGAATTATGACAACTGCGCTGAAAATCTTAAAAATGATTTTCCTCATAAAAACTATGTACTCATCGCTACAAGTGACGCGCGGGAAACTTTTAAATATGAGAACCGCAAAGCGTTCATTTTAAAAGCTGTGGAAATTGCCAAAGGCCGCCAACTGATTTTTAAACTTCATCCAAACGAAAATATCGAGCGCGCGACACGTGAAATTAATCAATATGCGCCCGGAGCTTTGGTGTATTCCAGCGGAAATACAAACCACATGATTGCGAATTGCGACGTTCTGATTACACGCTTCTCGACTGTTGTCTACGTGGGAATTGCTCTCGGAAAAGAAGTGTACTCGGAGTTTGATATTGAGGAACTGCGCCGGATGACGCCGATTCAGAATGGCTGCCGCTCGGCGGAAAATATCGCGCGGATTTGCCGGAGTGTGATGAATGGTGATTTTTATAACGGCTCGGCGCTTTTAAAAACTCCGGTCAGGAAACTGGAGAAAAGCTATAAGGGAAAGCTCGTGCCTGCGCTCGCGAAGATTTTAAAACCGCATTCAAAAGATAGTTTTTAAAAACATTCCTTCATGAAAATTCTCATCGTTGTTCAGGCGCGAACAGGTTCGACGCGGCTTCCCGGAAAAGTCCTGATGGATATTTGCGGGAAAACGCTTTTAGAGCGGCAGATGGAGCGCGTGATGGCGTCGAAGCTTGCTTTTAAAAGCGTTGTTGCTACGACGACGGACGCAAGCGATGATGCCGTTGAGCAATTATGCCGGAAAGCTGGAATCGAATGTTTTCGCGGCCATCCGACGGATTTGCTTGACAGGCATTATCATGCGGGAGTGGCTTTTAGCGCGGATGCTGTGGTGAAAATTCCGTCTGACTGCCCGCTTATTGACCCGCGCATCATTGACAAGGTTTTGCAGGTTTTTAAAGATAATTGGGGCAAGGTGGACTTCGTGAGCAATCTTCATCCGCCAACGTATCCTGATGGAAATGACGTGGAAGTGATGCCGATGACTGTTTTAAAAACGGCGTGGGAAGAGGCAAAAGGGGAGCATGAGCGCGAGCACACAACGCCGTTTATCTGGGACAATCCGCAGCGTTTTAAAATGCTCAATGTCGAGTGGGAAAGCGGACTGGATTACTCCATGAGCCACCGCTGGACGATTGATTACCCCGAAGATTACGACTTTATCAAAGCTGTGTACGAGGAATTGCTGCCGAAGAATCCGCTTTTCTCGCTGGAAGATATTCTGGAGCTTTTAAAAAAGCGTCCGGATATTTGCGCGATAAACGAACATTACTGCGGAGTGAACTGGTATCGCAATCATCTTGATGTTTTAAAAACGGTTGGTGCGGAGAATACGAAGATTGACTCGAATTTATAGAATTTTGGGAATTGCGCGAATTTTTCTGGTTGCGCATTTGAATGGTCTGAACTTGAATTTATAGAATTTTTGGAATTGCACGAATTTCCTCGGGCCGTCATTCTGAGAAGGTCTTCCGACGAAGAATCTCTCTTCGTTATGGCAAACGTTTTTAAAAAGGAAAATGCAGGAAGAGAGATTCTTCGCTGCGCTTCAGAATGACGGCTTTTAAAAAACGGTTGGTGCGGAGAATACGAAGATAATTTAGGTTCTTATTCATTAAGCTTTTAAAAATTATGTTTAAAAGAATATTTATCTTAATGGCAATTGTGCTGATTGGATGTGGCGATGATAATGATGAGAAAGAACTTCTTCCATTAAAAATAGCCAAAATCAAATATTCTGGGAATGAACTGAGAACCGATGGTTATTATTATTCAACTCCAAGACAAAGCGGTACAATCAGTATAGCAGTATTTTATAAAGATGGTGTTTGTTTACATTCGTTAGCAGAACCTACAAGTCAGGATACATTTTATTTTATTGAGAATGAAATTCTTGGCGATAAAGCCCTTATTTCACGTTACTGGAATACTCCTGACCAAATTGGCGTATTTCAGATAGACGATAAGTCTCTTCAATTTGAAAAGTGGAATAATGATTACCACCAGATTTCTAGTCTCAGCTTTTTTTGTGACATACTTAATGATACAACCTTTGTACAAACAAAATGGGTAAACAATAGTAGTAGGATGACTTATCCGGAAAGATTGACGTATCATTTTAAACAATTTAGTCCAAAGCCGGACAGCACGAATAAATTTATTAAATAAGAAAGATTTCAAATTTTAAAAACGATTTTAAAAACACAAAAAAATATGAATGTTGCTGAATTACAGAAAATGTCTTTAAAAGTGCGTGAGCATATTTTAAAAATGTCGACCGATGGCGGCTGCTTTACGGGTGCGTCGCTGTCGTGCGCGGATTTGCTCGTGTATCTTTATACGAATTATCTCAATATTTCGCCCGATAATTTTAAAAATCCCGAGCGCGATTATCTCTTTTTGTCGAAAGGGCATGACGTTCCGGCGCTGTACGGGACGTTTGTGGAACTGGGCTGGATGGAGGCGGAGCGTCTGCAAAATCATTTGAAAACGAATGACTCGGTGTACTGGCATCCGAACCGGAATGTGCCGGGAATTGAGTTTCATTCGGGTTCGCTCGGGCACCTGCTGAGCGTGGCGATTGGCGTGGCATACGACTGCAAAATGCGCGGCACGGACAACAAAATTCTCGTGGTGCTCGGCGACGGCGAACTGAACGAGGGTTCGGTGTGGGAAGCGTGCCTGACGGCGCAGGCCTACAAGCTGGATAATCTCATCGCCGTGGTGGACCGCAATCATTTCCAGGCGAATATCCGCACGGAAGAGCTGATACCGCTGGAGCCGATTACGAATAAATTTGAGGCGTTCGGCTGGACGGCTGTCGGCGTGGACGGCCACGATTTCGACGCAATGGATGCCACGTTTAAAAACCTCGCTCTCGGACAGGGGAAACCATGCGTGGTGGTTGCCGATACCCTGCGCGGAAAAGGCGTGAAAAGTATCCAGGAGCGTGCCGACCGCTGGTTCTGCAACTTCCCGAAAGACGAAGTGGAAATGCTGCTGCGCGAGCTGCATGGCGAAACGATTGATGAGCTGAAAAGCGAAGTGCTGATTGTAAGATAGCGTGTTGGCGATTGGCTGTTAGCGGTTGGCTTTTAAAATAGGATTTTAAAAATGGAAATATATTTTTAAAAGAAGTGATAAGAAATATTCTCTACATATCTTTTATTATATGTGCTTTTAATCTCCTAAGCTGTGAGAAACAACAAAGAGGGATTGGTGCTAACGTTTGGCCGTATGATGAAGATGAATTAGCTCAAGCGAAAAAGCGAGATTGCAAGGAGTCTGATAAGGTTTTAAAAAGAAAAGTTAAATTTTTCATTGAACATGAAGATGAAATTGACCTAAGTAAATACGATTTAATAATTTCAGTACACGGTATAGTTTATTTAGGAAAATTTAAATCCACTGTTGAAATTCCGGATTTGTGTTATGGCGATTTGCATGATTTAGCTATTATATCTATAGGTATTATAGATAGAAAAAATAAAAAAGAATATAGCTGGTCCAAAAAGCAATCATACGATGTTTCAGAGTTATCTAAGGTTTATATACGACTGAAATATGAAAAAGGAGATTATGATATAAAAATCAACAATGATTTATTTTATAGTTGGTTTTAAAAACTTTTTAAAATCTTCACACTGAGCTTGTCGAAGTGCCGCGTCAAAAGGTTGCGTCAGCTTTTTAAAAGCGTTTTTAAAAACACGAAACCTGTTGGAAAATTTCGTGCTTCGACTTGGCTCAGCATGAAATTTTTAAAAAGAAATTATAAACTTTGAAAATTGGCAATAGTCTTGGTAGGGGCGGGTTTAAAACCCGCCCTGCGTTGGAAGTTGCATAAGGGCTAATGCCGAAGTGCTTTATAAGAGGGCAGGTTTTAAACCTGCCCCTACGAAGAAAGAATTCGATTTTTAAAAAGCTGGAAATTTAAAGAACTTAAAACTCAACATTAAAAACTCAAAACTACTTTTAAAAATGACATACGAAAACGTTTTAGAAAATCTGGTGGAATCCGACGACAGGTTTATCGTAATGACGGCGGAAAACCGCGCGGCTATCCGCAATCTGCCGTCGAAAATCGGTAAACATTTTTTTGATGTGGGAATTGCAGAGCAGACGATGATTGGCGCGGCGGCGGGGCTTGCGTTGCGCGGGCGGATACCGGTAACACATGCGCTGGCGGCGTTCCTGACGATGCGCGCGTATGAATTTATCCGCACGGATGTGGGCATTTCGGGGCTTCCGGTGAAGCTCGTGGGCGGCGTGCCGGGATTTCTCTCGGACGCGAACGGCCCGACGCACCAGGCGATAGAGGACGTGGCGATTATGCGCGGCATCCCGAATATGTGCGTGTTTTGCCCGGCGGACGAGGAGGATATGCTCATCGGGCTGGAAACGGTTTTAAAAAGCGACAAGCCGTTTTACATTCGCTATAATAATTTAAAACCGGCGGTTTCGCACTCGAAGGATTTTGAAATCGGGAAGGCGGAGACGATTTCCGAAGGCGACGATATTACGATTCTAACGTACGGAATGCTGCTAAAACAAGCGGTCGAAGCGGCGGAAATTCTCAGCGGAAAAGGAATATCAGTGCGCGTAGTGAATATGCGAACGCTGAAGCCGATTGACACCGATGTAATTTTAAAAGCTGCTGCCGAAACGAAACTCGTTGTGACGCTCGAAGACCATTTTAAAACGGGCGGGCTCTACAGCATCGTTGCCGAAACGCTCCTCGACAATCAACAAACCGCGAATGTGCTGCCGATAGCGCTTGATAATAAGTGGTTCAAACCCGCGCTGCTTCCGGCTGTGCTGGAGTTTGAGGGCTTTACCGGGCCGCAGATTGCGGAGAAGGTGGAGAATAGATTTTTGGTGGTGCGGTAGAGTTTTTAATATACATTCGCATCTAATCTTGGTAAATAAAATTCAAACTGGATAGCCGCAAATTGAGGTAATTAATGAAGTATATTTTTGCCATTGCGCTTATTTTTTTAAGTAGTTGTCAATTGAATAATAATTACTTAAATAATTGTACCAAGGAGTATGCAAAACTGTTAACCGATGACAAAGTAAAACGTTTAGGAGATGATTTAAACGAATTAAATGTTGCAATTTATGAAGATAGTGAAAATTTTATCATCTCATATACGCACAAAAGTCCAACCACTATAGGCGGTTTTGTGGAGTTTACAGTTTCAAAAGAGAAATGTATAATTATAGAAACATCAATCTTCCAATAATACTGCAATAAGAAGTTCAAGAGCTTTTAAAACTAATTGAAACGAGACACAAATAACATTTTTAGAAAGAAAAATATGCCAAATAAACCCGATTTACAAAACGATTTTCCCCAAATTAAAAAATCACAGGAATTGTACAAACGCGCACTTGAGTCAATTCCATGCGTAACGCAGACGTTAGCAAAAGGGCCGGGACAGCACACGAAAGGCGTTGCGCCGATTTATGCGACGAAAGGCAAGGGCGCTCACGTGTGGGATGCGGACGGCAATGAGTATATTGACTACACGATGGCGGTTGGGCCGTTGTCGCTCGGGTATTGCTATGAGGCGGTGGATGCGGCGATTCGCGAGCAGCTGGCGGACGGCATTACGTTTTCGCTGATGCACCCGCTGGAGGTGGAAGTGGCCGAGCTGGTGAAGGAAATTATCCCGAATGCAGAGTCGGTGCGATTCAGCAAAACGGGCTGCGATGTGACGACGGCGGCGGTTCGCCTGGCACGCGCGTTTACAGGCAAAAACACGGTTTTGTGCTGCGGCTATCACGGCTGGCATGACTGGTATATCGGCGTTACCGACCGCAGCGCGGGCATTCCGCAGGAAACGAAGGATTTGACATACACTTTTAGTTATAACGATTTTGACTCGGTGCTCGCGGCGGTGGATGATGATACGGCGGCGATAATTCTTGAGCCGATTGTTTTTGAAGCGCCGAAAGACAATTTCCTTCACAAGCTGCGCGAGCTCTGTGACGAGCGCGGAATTGTGCTGATTTTTGATGAAATGTGGACGGGTTTTCGCCTTGCTCTGGGCGGCGCGCAGGAATATTTCGGCGTGAAAGCTGACCTTGCGTGCTACTCAAAAGCTGTTGCTAACGGAATGCCGATTTCGATTCTCGCCGGACGCCGCGACATCATGCAGCTATTAGAAAAAGACGTGTTCTTCTTCACGACGTTTGGCGGCGAAGCGCTTTCGCTTGCAGCTGCAAAGGCGACGATGGAAGAATTGCGCGACAAAAACGTGCCGCAATATCTCGATAAGCAGGGCGAAAAACTGAAGAACGGTTACAACGAAATCGCGACTGAACTCGGTATCAATCATTACACAAAATGCGCAGGATTTAACTGCCGGACAATCATGAGCTTTGACGCGAGCGCGGGAAATCCGCTGGAGCTGAAAACGCTCGTGCAACAGGAAATGATAAAGCGCGGCGTGCTGTGGGGCGGTTTCCACAACATGAGCTTTTCGCATACGGACGCGGATATTGAATTCACGTTAAGCGCTTATCGCGAAGTTCTGCCGATTCTAAAAGAAGCGGTGAAATCAGGCGATGTGAAAAGCTTTTTAAAAGGAGAAGCTGTGGAAGCTGTTTTCCGCAAAACGGGAAATTTCAATATGAAACCCAAGCGCGCGGCTGAGGTGAATCAGGCGTAGGAGTTTTTAAAAATCAAAGGAAAAGTGTAGATTAGCTTTTAAAAGGAAATTCTTTTTAAAAGCTAATTTTGTTTTATGGCACATCTTTTTAAAACTCTGCTGATCGTCGGTGGAATTTTTGTCTTTTTTACAACGAATATTCTTGCACAAGGACGTGATGTAACGATATTTTTAAAAGATAGTACGCAGAAAAAGGGAGAGCTTTTAATAGTGCGGGATTCTGTTATCATACTTTTAAAAACTAAAGTTCATAATAGTCGCGATATTGTAAAAATTCCTGAGTCTATAGATTTTACCTTTATAGATAATATTAATACTGTTGTTTTACACGAAGTAAAAGTAAACGGTGCTGCTACAGGAGCATTGGTAGGTGCAGGGTTGGTAGGAATTAAATCAGTATTCAGCCTGCAACAGGCAGGCGGTGGGATTGATGGTGTTATTCTTGGTATGTTAGGCGGAGCTGCGGCTGGTAGTGGTATAGGATGGCTTGTTGGGATTATGAGGTCAGAAGATGAAGTAACTGTTCAGATTACTCCCCGGGGTCTGTACGATATACAGCAAAGCGCGCGCTTTGGCAGCTCTGAGCCCAAATATATGAGAGAATTTATCAATGGACTTTTAAAAGAAGTCAGGTGATGTGAACATTGTTTTTAAAACTGAAAGAAAAAATGTAGATTAGCTTTTAACAAGGAAATTCTTTTTAAAAGCTAAATTTGTTTTATGATGAATCTTTTTAAAAATCTGTTGATTGTCGGTGGAATTTTTATCTTTCTTACAATTAATGTTTTTGCACAGGGGCGGGAAGTAACGATATTTTTAAAAGACGGTACGAAGAAAACGGGTGAGCTTTTGGTTGTCAGGGATTCTGTGATAGCGATCATGACAAATAAAGTGGCGAAAATGCACGAGATCGTTGATCATCCAAAGTTAGTGAAATTTGCTTTTGTAAAGGAAATTAATAAAGTATTACTGCATAAAGTTGAGGTGGAAGGCGCTATAAATGGAGCATGGTTAGGAGCTGGTGCCGGGGGAATAGTAAGCGCGATAGATTTTTTGTCATCGGATTATGAGTCGAATAGCATTCAATCGCAAAACGAGGATATATCTTCATTGTTTACAAATATCTTCGGAGGTGCTGCCATTGGATTTGTAGCGGGTTGGGCTGTAGCCACAATACAATCTGAAGATGAAGAGGTAATCCGCCCAACATCAATAGATGCTCTTATAGAAATTAAGGGGTCTGCCCGCTTTAATAAAGGAGAACCGGATTTTATAAAGAAATTTATTAACGAGCTTTTACAATC
Source organism: Bacteroidota bacterium (assembly GCA_040386315.1). GTDB lineage: Bacteria > Bacteroidota > Ignavibacteria > Kapaibacteriales > DASPKH01 > DASPKH01. The sequence continues at coordinate 9,206 of JAZKFS010000083.1, read as the reverse complement.
CCGAAGATAGAGATTTAATAACACATATTTTTTTAATATCTTCTATACTTTTAAATTAACACTTGCTTTATAAAAATAAAAGTACTAATTTGCACATATAGTTCTGATATAAACATTAAATGAGTAAACACCAATGGGAAAGTTTTTAAAAAGCGTTGTTATTATCAGCGCGATGCTTATTACATTTTCATCTGCAGCATATGCAGATGGGCGTAAAGTAACGCTCTTTTTAAAAGACGGAACGCAAAAATCCGGCGAATTACTGTCGGTCCGTGATTCACTCATATCATTTTTAAAAGAAGCTGTAGAGGAAGATGAAGATATAGCAGATCATCCTGAAATTGTAGCCATAGCTTTTTTAAAAGATATTGACAAGGTGCGGGTGGAGGAAAATGATGTTTCCGGCGCCGGTACAGGAGCACTGATTGGGGGAGGAATTTATACAGCCTTTGGCGTAGCTGTGTTTGGAGGGGACGATATAGGAAATGTACTTATATCAGCTGCCGGAGGAGCGATATTTGGTGCAGGTATTGGATGGCTGGTAGGTGCATTTATGTCGGAAGATGAGGAAACCATCCGGCCTTTGGCAAAAGGGGAGATACGGTATCTGGAGGAATTTGCACGGCTTTATGAAGGCGAGCCGCGATATGTGCGCGATATAATTGATAATCTCGTGAAAGCACAGAAATGAAGACCCTTGTAAAATTTCTGATTTTCCTAATATTTTTTAGCTTTTCTACTTTTAAAAGTGAGGCAAGTGGACGCGATGTTGTAATTCTTTTAAAAGATTCGACAGAAGTGAAAGGAGAATTGCTTTCTGTGCGTGATTCGCTTATGGCGATTGCTGTAGAGCCGATTTCGCAAGATGAGGATATAGCGGCGCATCCTGAACATGTTGTTATAGTTAAATTCTCAGAATTATATAAGGTTCATATTCTAAAAAATAATTTTTTACTAACAGGTAGCTTAATTGGTGGTGGCATCAGCGCACTTAATCTGTTAATTATAAAGAATGGTTCTGGCAGCGGTCTAAATATTGGAAAAGGAGTTCCATTTCTACCTTTTATACTGGGTGGTGGAATTATAGGAATGGGAATTGGTTATTTAGCTTCAGACAACGAGGAAGTTGTTACTTTTATTTCTAGTGTTAAGGATAACGAGAAACTGATTCTTTTGAAAAAAATCTCCCGTTTTAAAGATTCAGAACCTTCTTATCTTCGAGACACAATTGACAATCTTTTGAAAGAAACCAAATAACTTTTAAAAACATTACCACTTTTTAAAACCGCTTTTAAAATCAAATCTTTAATTTTACAAAATGACAGTACAGGAAATATTTTCACTTGAAGGAAAAGTCGCCGTTGTGACCGGCGCGCTGGGTTTGATCGGTAAGGAACATTGCCGAGCTTTATCAGAAGCCGGAGCGAGTGTTGTCGTAGCCGATCAAAATGAAGAAAAATGCGAGGAATTTGCAAAAACTTTAAAAGGAAAAATATTCGCGAAAAGCGTAGATATTACGAATGAGGAATCCGTTCGTGCGCTGAAAGACGCTGTTTTAAAAGAGTTTTTAAAAATAGATGTTCTCGTAAATAATGCCGCGATCAATGACATGGTGGAAAATCCAAACGCTGACCCGGAAGTTTCAAAATTTGAGAATTACCCGCTGGAGCTTTGGAAAAAAGTGCTGGACGTGAATGTAACAGGAATGTATTTATGTTCGCAGATTTTGGGTTCGGAAATGGCGCGGCAGGGCAGCGGCAGCATTATCAATATTGCTTCGACGTATGGAATTGTCGCGCCTGACCAGTCCATTTACAAACGCCCTGACGGTACACAGCCATTTTTTAAATCCCCGGCATACCCGACAACTAAGGGTGCGGTGATTAATTTTACCAGGTTTCTTGCGGCGTATTGGGGAAGTGCCGGAGTGCGCGTGAATACGCTGTCGCCGGGCGGCGTGGAAAATTCGCAGGACGAATATTTTATTGAAAATTATTCTAAAAAAACACCGCTCGGGCGCATGGCAAAACCGACGGATTATAAAGGCGCGATCGTTTTTCTGGCGAGCGATGCGTCAAGCTACATGACGGGCGCAAACCTCGTTGTGGACGGCGGTTGGACGGCATGGTAGAGAGCTTTGTGAGTTCTGTGAGTTAGTGAGTTCTGTGAGTGTTGGGAGTGAGTTTTAAAAACCAGTCACGAGTTACAAGTCCCCAGTTACCAAATTCTTTCTTATATTTACGTAATTCTTTTAAAAATATAAGGTTTTAAAAATATGGCTGAACGCAAAGTAAAAGTTGGCAATAGATTCATCGGCGATGGCGAGCCGACTTATGTAATTGCGGAAATCGGGATAAATCATAACGGTTCGCTGGAAAACGCGCGCAAGCTGATAGAAGGTGCAGCAGGTGCGGGCTGCGATGCAGTGAAATTTCAAAAGCGTACGCCCGATCTTTGTGTGCCGCAGGATCAGCGGTTAATTGAGCGCGATACGCCATGGGGCCGCATGACCTATATTGACTACCGCTACAAAGTCGAATTTTCAAAAGAAGATTACGAGAAAATTGACCAGTATTGCAAAGCAGCCGGAATTGACTGGTTGGCATCATGCTGGGATGAAGAAGCTGTAAATTTTATCGAGCAATTTGAAACGCCTTTTTACAAAGTTGCCTCGGCATCGCTGACGGACGAGGTTCTTTTAAAAAAGCTGAAAGCTACGGGAAAACCACTGATGCTTTCGACGGGCATGAGCACGATGGAAGAAATCGTGGATGGCGTTGCACTGACAGGTCTGGAAAACCTAATGATTGCACACTCGACTTCCACATATCCGTGCAAAGTGGAAGAGCTGAATTTAAAAATGATAACCACGCTCCGCGAGCAATATCCGAACACCCCAATTGGATATTCCGGCCATGAAGTGGGCTTAGCTCCAACGTGGGCTGCAGTTGTTCTTGGTGCGTCTTTCGTAGAACGCCATATTACGCTTGACCGCGCAATGTGGGGAACAGACCAAGCCGCATCCGTCGAGATCGGCGGTTTTGAAAGACTCGTTTCCAATATCCGCGACATTGAAGCAGCTATGGGCGACGGTGTGAAAAAAGTCTATGACAGTGAAGTCGGCCCGCGCGCAAAGCTACGCCGCGTGCAGACACCTGTTTTAAACGGGAAATAGTTTTTAAAAAGCTAAATGTAAAAAGCAGATTCCATCAAAAAGAAATCTGCTTTTTGTTTTTAAAACCAATATGAAAATTCTGATAAACTTTGTCAGAATTATATAATATTATAGCGCAAAATCTTTTTACTTTTGTAAAGCTTTTAAAACGAACTCATTCGTCATTCAAACAATGAAACGGCTTTCCTTCATCATACCTTGCTTAATGCTTTTGTCGTCATTCCTGACGGCAATCGGCGCGCCTGTGCTTGAGCACTACTGCGAGATGAATGAACAGATAACAGAAAGCTGCCCGATGCATGAAGCCAAAACGTGCTGCGAAAAAAAGGAAGCGCCGAAAGACGACTGCTGCAAAGATGAGCTCTCTTTTAAAAAATTCTCATCTGACTATGTTTTAAAAGTTTTTAAAACGGACACACCCGTTTTAAAAATTGATTTTTTGCTTTCGCGCGAACTTGCGCCGCTGATTGTTTTAAAAAATCCGATAGATTTTACCTATGACATGCGCGGCTCCCCGCCGATAGCGCGTGATATTCCCGTCTTCATCCAGTCATTCCTGATTTAAACATCCCTTCTTTTTAAAAAGTGGTGGAATTGCACCGCTATGTCTGCTTTGTCTTTTAAAAACTCTTTTAAAAGAATCCTGAATTCATCTAAAAATCAGATTGCCACGCTACGCTCGCAATGACAAGCGTATGAATTTGCTTTTAAAAAGCCAACAGCTAATTGCTAACAGCCAAGAGCTTTAAAAATGATTGAAAAAATAATAGACTGGAGTGCGGCCAACCGGTGGCTCGTGCTCGGAATATACGTCATCATCACCTGCGTCGGGATTTACTCAGCGGCGCGGCTGCCGGTAGATGCGATTCCCGATTTGTCAGAAAATCAGGTCATCGTTTTCACTGAGTGGATGGGGCGCTCGCCGCAGATCGTAGAAGATCAGGTGACGTACCCGCTCACGTCCGCCCTGCAAGGGCTCGCGCAGGTGAAGGCGGTACGCGCGAGCTCGATGTTCGGCATGTCGTTTGTCTTTGTGATTTTCGACGATGCGACGGACTTGTACTTTGCGCGGGCGCGTGTTCTGGAGCGGCTGAATCTCGTTCAAGCGCAGTTGCCGCGCGGCGTGGTGCCGACGATTGGGCCGGAGGGAACAGGCGTCGGGCATGTTTACTGGTACACGGTCGAGAGCAATAAGCATGACCTCGGAACGCTTCGTGCCCTCCAAGACTGGTACGTACGCTACAAGCTCGCAGCGGTTGAAGGTGTTGCGGAAGTGGCGAGTATCGGCGGTTTTGTGCGGCAGTACCAGGTGGATGTAGACCCGCATAAATTGCACTCGCTTAATCTCACAATGTCCGACGTTGTAAATGCCGTAACACGTGGAAATAACGAAGTCGGCGGGAAAATTCTTGAGCAGAGCGACGCAGAATATTTCGTGCGCGGGCAGGGATATATTACTTCAAAAGAAGATGTTGAAAATACGCTTGTAAAAACAAATTCCGGCGTTCCGGTTTTGATTAAGCAGGTTGGTGTTGTGCAAATCGGCTCCGATATCCGCCGCGGTTCGCTTGAAAAAGATGGAACGGGTGAAGTTGTCGGCGGGATTGTCGTTGCGCGAAGCGGCGAAAATGCGCGTGAAGTAATTGAGCGGGTAAAAACCGAGATTAAAAAAATATCGCCGGGTTTACCCGAAGGCGTGGAAATCAAAGCAAGCTACGACCGCAGCACACTCATTAATGAAGCTGTCGGAACGCTGGAGCGCGCCCTGATTGAGGCGGGCATCGTAGTTACTATCGTCGTGATGCTTTTTCTCCTTCATTTCCGCAGCATTATCCGCATTATTATCGAAATCCCAATTGCCGTTCTCATGGCGTTCATTCTCATGTATTCGTTCGGAATTACGTCGAATATCATGAGCCTCGGCGGGATAATTCTCGCGATTGGTGTTATCGTGGATTCGTCCATCGTGATGGTGGAAAATGCGTATCGAAACATCGCTCACGCCTCAGCCGAACGTGAATTGACAAACGAAGATTTTAAAAATATTTCGCTTCACTCAGCGAAACAGGTTGGCCGCGCGATATTCTTTTCTGACCTGATAATTCTCGTTTCGTTCCTCCCTGTTTTTCTTTTACAGGGGCAGGAAGGCAAGCTTTTTAAACCGCTCGCTTTTACAAAAACATTTGCGATGCTGGCGTCGGCGATTGTCGTCATCACGCTGATTCCGGTTCTCATGACGCTGCTCACACGCGGGAAATTCCGCAAGGAAGAGGATAATCCTGTCACGAAATTTTTTCATAAGCTCTATGAACCCGCTATTCGCTGGGTTTTAAAACATCGCAAGCTGACGATTGGCGTGAATATTCTTGCGCTGATAATTGCAATTCCAATGGCGCTTTCGACGGGTTCGGAATTTATGCCACCGCTGGACGAAGGTTCAATTCTCTTCATGCCGGTGACGCTAGCAAATGCTTCCATCACGGAAATTAATCGCGTGATGCAGGTGCAGGATAAAATTATAAAATCGTTGCCGGAAGTTGCTCACGTCCTCGGGAAAGCAGGCCGCGCGGAAACAGCCACGGACAACGCGCCGCTCAGCATGATTGAAACCATCGTGCTTTTAAAACCGAAAAGCGAATGGCGCGAGGGAATTACAAAAAAAGACATTATTGCCGAGCTGGACTCCAAACTGCAAATTCCCGGTGTGCGCAACGGCTGGACGCAGCCAATTATTAACCGCATCAATATGTTGGCAACAGGCGTTCGCACGGATTTGGGTTTAAAAATCTACGGCACAAATCTCGATACGCTTGAGCATTACGCCATTCGCGGGGAAGAGATTTTAAAAAAGGTTGACGGAGCGGCGGACGTCGTTGCAGAGCGCGTGCAGAACGGCTACTATCTTGACATCAGCATCAAGCGCGAAATCGCCTCGCGCTTCGGCATGAATATTTCCGACGTGCAGGACGTTATCGAAACGGCAATCGGCGGGCAGAATCTCGGCGTGGTGCTCGAAGGCCGCATGAGATTCCCTATTCGCGTGCGATTCCAGCGGCAGTTCCGCGATAATATAGATGAATTAAAACGGCTTGTTATCGGCGTTGGAAATACGTCTGGTAGGCAATCTGGTTCAATGGGAAGTTCAGCTTCCGGTGGCGGAATGAGTTCAAATTCGGCCCCGCAAAGCATGGGTTCGATGGGCGGTGGAAATTCTCCCGCGCCGCAACCTGTTTTTAAAAACGAAGACGACGCAAAATATTCGCTTTTAAAAAGTTCAAATCCTGACAACATGGTCTACATGCCGCTCGAACAAATCGCCGACATAAAAGTCGTCACCGGCCCGCCGATGATTTCCAGCGAAAACGGCGCATTACGCTCCATCGTCTTTATGAACGCGCGCGGCCGCGACATGGGAAGCGTGATGGATGACGCGCAGCAGGCAATCCGCACGCAGCTCAATCTGCCAAGCGGCTACACCTACGAATTCAGCGGGCAATACGAAAATAAAATCCGCGCACAACGCACCATCATGTTCATTATGCCGATAGTTTTCTTGCTCATTTTCGGCCTGCTCTACATGACGCTCAAAGACGTCGTCGAATCCGCAGTCGTCATGATGTCCGTGCCATTCGCGCTCATCGGCGGCATCTACATCATCTACGCGCTCAATTACAACTTCTCTGTCGCGGTCTGGGTCGGCTTCATCGCGCTCTACGGCATCGCGGTCGAAACAGGCGTTGTCATGGTAATTTACCTCCACGAAGCGCTCGACAAACGTATCCGCGCTTTTAAAAACGGGCAGCGCGGCGAAATCACGAAACAGGATATTTACGACGCCACGGTCGAGGGTTCCGTCATGCGATTGCGCCCAAAACTCATGACTGTCGCCTCCAGCATGATTGGCCTCATCCCGATTATGTGGGCTACCGGCACCGGCGCAGACATCATGAAACCGCTCACCGCGCCAATGATTGGAGGCCTGCTCACGTCAGCAGTTCACGTGCTGGTCGTCACACCGCTGCTTTTCATCTGGACAAAAGAACACGCTTTAAAAAAGGGCAAACTCGACGTTTCAAAAATCGCCTCGTGGGCAAAGGAGGGTGAATAAATGAGATTTTTAAAAGTTTTTAAAACCGTCGGAATACTCTTCCTTTTAAAAACATTCGCAGCCGACGCACAAACGCTCGACGAGCTGCTTAAAGAAGCGCGCGCGAACAACCCGCAGTTGCAATCATACGCTTTTAAAATCCAAGCCGCGCAAAACCGCGCTGACGCCGCCGCCGCATGGCCTGCACCGGAAATCGGCGTAGAATTCGAGCAAATCCCGTTCAATTCCGTCAATATTTTCAACGATGCCGTTTCAAATAATATCACAATTTCCCAGATGTTCATGCTCGGCGGCAAATTGGGCGCCATGCGCGACGCCGAAGCTTTAAAAGGAAAAATCGAAGAGGAAAATAAGTCCGTCGCACAGCTGCAAATTGAGCGCGAAATCCACATGGCGTATTATTCGCTCTGGGCAATTGACCGCCAAATTGATTTGCAAAAACGTAATGAGTCGGTTTTAAAAATCCTCCTCGAAGCAAGTCAGGCACAATACGAAACCGGCCGCGCAATGCAAGCCGACCTTCTCATGCTCCAGGCCGAAATCGCCTCCACACGCGCGCAAATTGACATTTTAAAAAACCGCCGCGAACCGCAACTCACCATGCTCGCGTCATTTCTCGGCAGAAGCGGCGTGGTGGAAATCACAACAACTGAAGAAATTCTCGAACACGGAAATCTGCCGAATGACGAAGTTTTAAAAGCTATCGCACAAAACCCGGAAATCCGCCGGATGCAGCGCATGATAGACATGAGCCGCGCGGAAATCACTGCCGCCGAGCGTGAAAAAATCCCCGACCTCATGCTCAGCGCCATGCTCATGCGCATGCCAAATGGGATGGTCATGACGATGTACCCGCGCGAGCCGATTGACCCGCATGCCGCCGCCGGCCCGCCCGAAACCGACTATATGTACTCGCTCATGGCGTCCGTCACGCTGCCGTTTGCCCCGTGGTCGCGCGACAAATATCTACTTAAATCGCAGGAACAGGAAGCAAACATAAAAGCAACCGAACTCGAAATCGCCGACATGGAACGTATGCTCAGCGCGCGCATTTCCGCCGCCGCCGAACGTTTTAAAAATGCCGAACGCCAGCAGGAGCTTTTTAAAACCAGCGTTGTTCCGCTCTACCGCCAGGCGCTCGAAGCACAGATTTC
>JAZKFS010000083.1:0-759 GCA_040386315.1 Bacteroidota bacterium | reverse complement strand
CGCGACCATCACGAGCGTTCTCGAAATCGTCCGCATGCTCCAGATGAAGGAAATGGATTATATCATGGCACAGGAAGAAGCCGCCATGGCGCACGCCGAAATCCTGTCCATCACCGGTTTTTAAAAAGATTTTTAAAAGAAAATTTTGGGTTCGGTCGTACATCATTCAGGCATCAGCAGCGGTCACCCTTGCCGTCAAGAGTACCCGTTTTAAAAGAAAAGAAAATACACAAAAAATATCATGAACACTTTTAAAAATATCATCTTTATATTTCTCGCAATCACAGCCATATTCCTCACAAGCTGCGAGAAAAGCGAAACCGCTGGCGACCACGCATCGCACGACTACTACTGCCCAATGCACCCGGAAGTCACCTCCGACAAGCCAAGCATCTGTCCCATCTGCCAGATGGACCTCGTCAAGCGCGGCAGCGGGCAAACCATGACCGACACGAGTTTTAAAGGCCTCGAAGTCGAAGCGCGGGGCGTCGTTCTCGCAAACGTCCAAACCGTCCGCGTGACGAACGAATCCATCTACCGCGAAATCTCCACATCCGGCTACCTCGACTTCGCCGAAGAGCGGCGGAGCGTCATCACCGCGCGTATCTCCGGCCGCGTCGAGCGTCTTTTCGTCCGCAATACCGGCGACGTCATCGCAAAAGGACGCCCGCTTTTTGAAATCCACAGCCCCGAAATTTTACAGGCGCAAAACGAATTTCTCGTCGCTTTAAAAAACGAGCAAATCCAACGCGAAAGCAG
>JAZKFS010000082.1:42809-45007 GCA_040386315.1 Bacteroidota bacterium | reverse complement strand
AGTCCCGCAATTGCGATTGCCTGCACTGCACTATCACCGACCATACGTGTTAGGTTATTGGTGATCTGTGTCTGTAATCCTGTCGTACTTGTAGGTGTTGACCAGATAATATTCGTACCATCATAGCTAATGACCTGCCCGCTGGTAGCTCCTGTTGAGCTGATTTTAGCTATTGTAATTGCCGCATCTGCAACCTTTGCCGTAGTTACTGCTCCGCTCATAATATCAGTGGCCTGAATAGCATTTGTAAGATCAAGTTTGCTATATACGATTGCTGCATTCGTCGCTACATCTGCGTTAACAATTGTTCCATTTGCAATTTTCGCAGATGTAATAGCATCATCAGTTACTTTTGCTGTTGTAATCGCTCCGTCAGCCACTTTGGCTGTCGTAACTGCACCGTCTATGATCTTGGCTGATGATACCGAGGCGTCACCAAGTTTTGCTGTCGTTACCGCACCATCTGCCAGTCTTGCTGTAGTCACTGATCCGTCTGCCTGAAGTGCCGCGATGGCGATTGCCTGCACTGTACTGTCCCCAACCATGCGCGTCAGGTTGTTTGTGATCTGTGTCTGTAATCCTGCATTAGTTGTCGTTGTCCATGTAACATTTGTGCCATCATAGCTAAGAACCTGTCCGCTCGCAGCTCCGGTTGTGCTGATTTTAGCGGTAGTGACCGCTCCGTCAGCTATTTTACCGGAAGTTACTGCGCTCGCAGCAATTGTGGGGCTTGGATATGTTCCGGTAAGGTCACCGCCTGCTGATCCGCTTGGTGGAAGTGCTGTCGGCGCTCCGGTTAATTTTGAATAGCTGATACCACTTGCGATTTTTGCATTCGTTATCGCACCGTCAGCTACTTTTCCTGTTGTAATAGCATCGTCTGTAATTTTTGCTGTTGTAATTGCACCGTCAGCCACTTTTGCTGTCGTAACTGCACCGTCTATGATCTTGGCTGTTGATACTGATGCGTCCCCAAGTTTTGCTGTTGTTACGGCTCCTGCTGCAATTCTTGCTGTAGTAACTGAGCCGTCTGCCTGAAGTGCTGCAATTGCAATTGCTTTTGTAGCGCTATCAGATGTAAAGCGTGTTAAATTGTTACCAGTTACAATATTCTTCGCTACCGAATCTGCCATAAATCTTGAAAGGACATCTCCATTGGCGCCGGTGATCAATGTGCGAAGCGCAGTCGAATCATTTTTAAAACGAGTTAAGTTATTCGTCACCTGCGTCTGAAGCGCATCATCTCCTGCTGTGATCAAAGCACGAACTGCTACCGAATCATTTTTAAAACGAGTCAAATTGTTCGTCACCTGCGTTTGCAATCCGCTTTCTGCTGTACCGGCACGATTTACTTCGTTGGTAAGGCTTGTCTGCAATCCGTTTTCTGCAGTCGTAGCACGAGTTGTTTCTGAGGTAATTAATCCGCGAACAGCTACAGAGTCATTTTTAAAACGTGTCAGGTTGTTGTTAGTAATCGTTTCTTTAGAAGCACTGTCGGCTGTAAAGCGTGAAAAGTTATTATTGATAACCGTATTTTTCGCCGCTGAATCTGCTGTAAATCTTGAAAGAACATCACCATTACCTGACGTGATCAGCGTACGCAACGCAGTCGAATCGTTTTTAAAACGCGTAAGGTTATTCGTTACCTGCGTCTGCAGCGCATCATCACCTGCTGTGATCAGTGCGCGAACGGCTACCGAATCATTTTTAAAACGGGTAAGGTTATTCGTGATCGTAGTATTCTTCGCCGCGCTGTCGGCTGTAAATCTTGAAAGAACGTCACCGTTAGCAGAATTGATCAGCGTACGCACTGCAGTAGAATCAGATGTAAATCTGGATAAGTTATTCGTTACCTGCGTCTGGATCCCTACAATTGTTGTATTCTTCGCCGCGCTGTCGGTTGTAAATCTTGACAGGTTATTCGTTACCTGCGTTTGTAAAGCATCATCACCCGCTGTGATCAATGCGCGAACTGCTACAGAATCCGTTTTAAAACGAGTCAGATTATTATTGATCGTAGTATTTTTCGCCGCACTGTCAGCGGTAAAACGTGCCGTCAAATCTGAATTACCTGAATTGATCAGCGTACGAAGTGCAGATGAATCACTTTTAAAACGGTTCAGGTTATTTGTTACCTGTGTCTGAAGTGCATCGTCACCGGCGGTGATTAATGCGCGAACGGCCACCGAGTCGTGTTT
>JAZKFS010000082.1:0-42763 GCA_040386315.1 Bacteroidota bacterium | reverse complement strand
AGATTATTCGTGATCTGCGTTTGTAATCCGCTTTCTGCTGCTCCGGCACGATTTGCTTCATTGGTAATTTGAGTCTGAAGCCCCGTCTGTGCTGTTGTTATCAAACCGCGAACTGCTACCGAGTCACTTTTAAAACGCGTCAGATTATTATTAGTAATCGTTTCTTTAGAAGCGCTATCGGCTGTGAAGCGTGTCAGGTTATTATTAATAACCGTATTCTTCGCCGCTGAATCTGCTGTAAATCTGGAAAGAACATCACCGCTGGAATTAGTAATGAGCGTGCGCAATGCCGACGAATCGCTTTTAAAACGATTTAAATTATTCGTCACCTGCGTTTGAAGCGCATCATCGCCTGCTGTGATCAGTGCGCGAACGGCTACAGAATCCGTTTTAAAACGGGTGAGGTTGTTCGTTATCTGTGTTTGCGTTCCGGCAATGCTCGTGTTTTTCGCTGCGCTGTCGGCTGTAAAACGCGTGGTCAGATCACCATTTGTAGAATTCAATAATCCGCGAATTGCCACCGAGTCGTTTTTAAAACGCGTCAGGTTATTATTAATAACCGTATTTTTTGATGAGGAATCGGCCGTAAAGCGCGTGAGATTATTCGTGATCTGGGTTTGTAATCCGCTTTCTGCTGTGCCTGCGCGGTTTGCTTCGTTGGTAATATTTGTCTGCAATCCGTTTTCTGCAGTCGTAGCACGAGTTGTTTCTGTTGTAATTAATCCGCGAACAGCTACTGAGTCACTTTTAAAACGAGTCAGGTTGTTGGTAATGACCGTATTTTTCGCAGAAGAATCTGCCGTGAATCTTGAAAGAATATCACCATTTGAATTAGTAATCAATGTGCGAAGCGCTGATGAATCACTTTTAAAACGGTTCAGGTTATTCGTCACCTGCGTCTGAAGTGCGTCATCACCATTCTTGATCAGATCACGAACGGCCACAGAATCAGTTTTAAAACGCGTCAGGTTATTCGTGATACTTGTATTTTTAGCTGCACTATCGGCTGTAAAGCGTGAAAGGATATCAGTATTAGAGGAAGTGATCAGCGTCCGAACCGCAACCGAATCGCTTTTAAAACGTGTCAGGTTATTGTTAATAACTGTATTTTTTGACGAGCTGTCGGCTGTAAAGCGTGTCAGGTTATTATTGATAATCGTATTTTTTGATGCACTATCAGCTGTAAAGCGTGTAAGATTGTTATTAATAACAGTATTTTTTGCTACCGAATCTGCCGTAAATCTTGAAAGTACATCACCATTAGAATTGCTAATCAATGTGCGCAATGCAGATGAATCGCTTTTAAAACGGTTCAAATTATTTGTCACCTGCGTTTGAAGCGCATCATCACCATTCTTGATCAAATTACGAACAGCTACCGAGTCGTTTTTAAAACGAGTCAGGTTATTTGTTGTCTGCGTTTGAACTCCCGCGATACTTGTATTCTTCGCTGCCGAATCCGCTGTAAAGCGTGCTGTCAGATCGCCATTTGTAGAATTGATCAATCCGCGAACTGCTGCTGAATCCGAAGTAAATCTTGAAAGATTATTTGTTACCTGTGTCTGAACATTCGTAATTGCTGAATTTTTTGCAGCTGAATCTGCCGTGAAGCGGGAAAGGTTATTATTAATAACTGCATTTTTCGCTGAAGAGTCCGCTGTGAAACGCGAAAGATTATTTGTGACCTGGGACTGAAGTGCATCATCGCCATTCTTAATTAAAGCACGAACAGCGACTGAATCGTTTTTAAAACGGGTAAGATTATTTCCGATCGTTGTATTTTTCGCCGCACTATCGGCTGTAAAGCGTGCCGTAAGATCGCCGTTTACCGAAGTAATCAGGCCACGTACAGCCGTCGAATCATTTTTAAAACGATTGAGGTTATTAGTTACCTGCGTTTGCAGGCCGTTTTCAGATGTGGTGATCAAACTGCGAACTGTAACCGAATCGTTTTTAAAACGCGTCAGGTTATTCGTAGTCTGTGTTTGTACTCCGGCAATACTTGTATTCTTCGCCACCGAATCCGCTGTAAAGCGTGCTGTCAGATCACCATTGGTAGAACTGATCAATCCGCGAACAGCTACCGAATCGTTTTTAAAACGCGTAAGGTTGTTATTGATGACGGTATTCTTTGCTGACGAATCTGCCGTAAAGCGTGCCAGGTTATTAGTAGTAACTGTATTTTTTGCGGCGCTGTCGGCGGTGAAGCGCGAAAGATTATTATTAATAACGGTATTTTTCGCTGCCGAATCTGCTGTAAAGCGTGCCGTAATATCACCGCTCGTTGAATTAATTAACGAACGTAAAGCAGTCGAATCATTTTTAAAACGTGTCAGGTTATTCGTTACCTGAGATTGAAGTCCGTTTATGCTCGTATTTTTTGCGGCGCTATCGGCTGTAAATCTCGACAGGTTATTTGTCACCTGTGTTTGCAGAGCATTATCGCCATTCTTAATTAGATCACGAACTACAATTGAGTCGTTTTTAAAACGGGCCAGGTTATTGTTCAGCTGATTTTGCTTTCCTGAGGAATCTGCTACAAAACGCGCTGTAAGATCACCATTCGTAGAGTTTATCAGGCTGCGAACATTTGCTGAATCGTTTTTAAAACGATTTAAATTGTTTGTCACCTGAGACTGAAGTGCATCATCGCCGTTTTTAATTAAATCACGAACAGCTACCGAATCGTTTTTAAAACGGTTCAGGTTATTCGTTGTCTGCGTTTGAACTCCGGCGATACTTGTATTTTTTGCTGCCGAATCCGCTGTAAAGCGTGCAGTTAAATCTCCATTGGCAGAAGTAATCAATCCGCGAACTGCAACCGAATCGTTTTTAAAACGAGTTAAGTTATTTGTAGTCTGCGTTTGAACTCCAGCGATACTTGTATTTTTTGCTGCTGAGTCCGCTGCAAAGCGACTAAGATTATTATTAATAACTACATTCTTCGCTGCCGAATCTGCTTTAAATCGCGTATTCAAGTCCCCGGTGCTGGTACTGATCAATCCGCGAACAGCCGATGAATCGCTTTTAAAACGGTTCAGATTATTTGTTACCTGTGACTGAAGAGCATCATCACCATTTTTAATCAGATCACGAACAGCGACCGAGTCGTTTTTAAAACGTGTTAAATTATTACCGATCGTTGTATTTTTTGCCGCGCTGTCTGCTGTAAATCTTGCTGTCAAATCACCATTTGTTGAGTTGATCAATCCGCGAACAGCCGATGAATCACTTTTAAAACGGTTCAGGTTATTTGTCACCTGAGACTGAAGTGCATTATCGCCAGCTGTAATTAAAGCGCGAACAGCTACCGAGTCGTTTTTAAAACGTGTCAGGTTGTTTGTTGTCTGCGTTTGAACTCCGGCAATACTTGTATTTTTTGCTGCTGAATCCGCTGTAAAGCGTGCCGTCAGGTCTCCATTGGTAGAATTGATCAGTCCGCGAACCGCTACCGAATCGTTTTTAAAACGTGTCAGATTATTCGTTGTCTGTGTTTGAACTCCTGCGATGCTCGTGTTCTTCGCCGCGCTGTCAGCTGTAAAGCGGGTCAGATTATTTGAAGCCTGGGTTTGAAGCCCGTTCTCTGCGGTCGTAGCACGTGTTGTTTCTGCACTAATTAAACCGCGAAGAGCTACTGAATCGCTTTTAAAACGCGTTAGATTGTTATTGATCACCGTATTCTTCGCCGCGCTGTCCGCGGTGAAACGTGTTGTCAGATCACCATTAGTTGAGGTGATCAGCCCACGAACAACGACCGAGTCGTTTTTAAAACGGTTGAGGTTGTTTGTAGTTTGTGTTTGCAGTCCGGTGATACTCGTATTTTTCGCCGCTGAATCTGCTGTAAATCTTGAAAGATTATTATTAATAACGGTATTTTTTGCTGCCGAATCTGCTGTAAAGCGTGTTGTCAGATCACCATTTGTTGAAGTTATTAATCCGCGAACCGCAACAGAATCATTTTTAAAACGGGTAAGGTTATTGTTGATCACGGTGTTTTTCGCCGCGCTGTCCGCGCCAAAGCGGGTAAGATTATTCGTTACCTGGGTTTGCAAACCATTGATCTGTCCTGCCTTCGCACTGCTGTCAGCAGTAAATCTTGATAATATACCGGCTGAATTTCCATTGCTGAGAGCTATAAATGCCAGGCTGTCAGCGGTGGATTTGGAGCGTACATTTTTCAGCTGATTGTGCTGTGAGGCGATACTGTCGGCATGGTTTTTTAAAACAACATCGAGGATTCTATCGGCTTCTTTCGCACTTGTGGCAAAACCAATGAAATTTGCATTTTCAACCGCGCTATATGTACCATCTTCATTAAAACCACCTGTGCTTTCCGTTCTGTCGAGTTCGGCCTGGATAGAATCTTCACGTGCTATAGCTCTTTCGCTTTCACTGATGACAAGTGAATTGAGCCCGGCGCTGTCGGCTTTCTGCTTTGCGCGAATCTTGTCGAGGTCACTTGATGATTGAGCAAAAAGCTGCGCGAATGTCAGGCTGTCGGCTTTGATTTTCCCTGCTAAAACATTTTCCGCACCTGTAGCCCGGTTTATTTCAGCTAATATCTGACCGAGGAGGACAAGGCTATCCGAGCTGATCTTTCCATATACTGCCCCATCTTTTGAATTGATCAGATCACGCAAGACCGCTTCTGCATTTTCACGAACGAAACGCTCTGCAGCCAGTGAATCTTTTAATTTCTGAAGAAGCGAATCACTTGAAACATAGTCTGCTTTAATTTTATCAAGATCAGCTTTACGGTCTGCGCTCTCTTTTTCAAGCTTTGCCACGAGCCCTGAATCACTAGTCTTGCGTAGTTCTTTCTCTTTTACAATCGTCGTGGAAAGTTCGGAAACATCTGCTGCAAAACCTGAATTTGTAGAGTACAGCGCATACGGTACAGACAGAAGCTCTGAGCTTCCCAATACTTTGTAATTATCACCGCCGGTAATATCCATTTCGATCTGGATAAAAAAGCGCGTGCTGCCCCAACCGATCTTCTCAAACTCTCCACTCACGAGCTCACCGCGGCCAATCTCAATATTGATAAGCCCATACTTATTCGTGAGGATTGAATGAATCTCTGAATACGCCGGCACAGGATCAAGATTGGACAGGTCATCCCCTTTCAGAATAGAAATGCGGAGCTTTACCTTTTGGTTTATAATTGCCTCCCCGTCATTATCTCTCAGGATAGCCTGGTACTGGAATGCCTGCGGCATTTTCCCCAGGTCCATAACGGGTGAATTAGGTGACTGCGCAAAAGCAGCACTGTAAACAAATGAAATAACTACAGTCAAAAAGAGTAGTGATTTTTTCATGATAATTCCTGGTTACAATATTCTGTAAGGTGATTTTTTACGAAATGGTGTTTTTAAAAAATTAATCGAGTTTCTGAAGCTTCTGCGTTCCGATGTCAACCCCATCTACAGTGAGCCGTACAAAGTAAACGCCGCTGGCAAGATAGCTGATGTTTACTGTTACTCTCTGTCCATGGAATTCCTTCACAATTACCCGCCTGCCGATGGCATCGAATATCTCTGCTTTGATCGGGATGTTCTTATCAATAGGCCTGTCCAGCTTTATCTCGACTTCATCTACTGCCGGATTTGGCCCGACGTCAATATTGTCTTTTTTAGGAAGGTCTGACTTTACGTATTTTTTCCTGAATTTGGGCTGCTGAAATCCCTGCGTCATGGTAAATGAAGAGTCACTTACTGTCAGGATCACAGCCTCACCGATAGTCCAGGATAGCGTATAGCCGTCCCCGGTGAAAAAATTAGCAGCAGTGGTTTTTATATCCGATTGCAGATCCTGTGCTGATATTTGTAAAACCGGAGACAAGAATGCGATAAAACAGAGTAAAAGAAATTTCTTCATGATATGCCGGTGTGGTGTTTTAAAATATTCAGGTGTAATGGCATTACAAAGATAGATACAGTTTCTTAGGTATCTATCAGTATAATTACTTAATCTTCAACATTTCACAAATAACACTCGATACAGCCAAGTCATTACATACCAACATATTGCATAAACACATCAGAGCGCAACAGGAGTATAGTTACTACGGAAAAAACACGTAGTCATAACGTAAGTCACTTGCAAATAAACACTTACAATACTTTCTTTTAAAAGCAACGTTTTTTTTAAAGAATGGCTAAGTACGAGGTGAGATTAGAAGTGCGATCCAGATCGAGCTTCTTGCGGATATTCGAGCGGTGAGTTTCTACCGTGCGGCTTGAGATCGAAAGCAATTCGGCTATTTCCTTATTGGGAAGGCTCGCTCTGGTAATAATACATATACGCACCTCCATCGGGGTTAGATCAGGATGCTTACGGATCAGGCGCTCATGGAAATCTCCATACACGGTTTTAAAATGCTTTTCAAATTGCTCCCAAAACGATTCGCTGCTTTCCATAGACAGTTTTAAAATCTGGCGCAGATATGCTTTCTGGCTGATGCCTTTCACTTTGATAGCATCATTGGCATTTTTCTGAATTGCTGATAGCATCTGGTTTTTTTGTGTGATATAGGAAGTCAGAGTATTCAGTTGCTCTTTCCCATGCTCAAGGTTTTGCGCCAGCTTTTCATTTTCCAGCCGAAGAATTTCAGCTTCTTTTTCCTTACGTTCAGATTCATGCTCCACTTGTAATATCTGGAAATGACGCTTGGATCTCTCTCCCTGTATTTCTTCTTTTAAAACATGGAACATTTTATGATATTTCAGGGCAGAATCCACGTCACCGGCTGATTCATAATATTCCGATAGCGCCAGATATATGTCCGGCAGCATTTCCTTCCCTTTCATGGCTACGGTATCGCGCAGAGCTTTTAAAAGTAATCTCTCACGTTCTTTGCCGTCCGAGATATCCGCTTTTAAAAGGAAGATTTTGACTTTCAGCCGCTGCTCATGGGCATCTTTCCACACTGCAAGCGCCTTATCAAACAGCTCATGCGCTTTTAAAACATTTCCTTTTGCTTTTTGCATAGTACCGTCAGCAAAAAAAACAAGCTGCCGTCTCGCTTTAAAATCATTCTGCTCCACAATACGATACGCCTCGGCAATATTTGCTTCCGCCTCATCTAATTTACCAAGCAGGATCAAAACATCTGTCGGGTTTACCAGCGCCAGTGTCTTTGTGCTGAAATGTTGAAATCGCTTATGCAGGTCCAGCACTTTCCGGTAATATTCATCCGCCAGCTCAATATCACCGTTTCTCTCATACATATTAGCAATAGAACCCAGTATAGATGCCTGAAAAGGCAGATTCCCCATTTTTTCAGCTTCTTTAAAAGCTATAAAATGATATTCGAGGGCTTTGCTATTTTCGCCTGCTTCTGCATATACCAGCGCATTAGTATGATAGAGCTGAAGCGGCGGAATAACATCATGCTCACGGCAGATCGCAAATGCCTGCCTGCAAAATTCAACGGCTGAAGGCAGATTTCCTTCATGAAAAAGCACACCAGCTACATCGGAAATCGCCTTTGCCTGCTCCTGATACGCACCAATGCTACTGAATATTTCAGCACTTTTTGCATGGCAGTTTACTGATTCTTTATGCTTATTAAAAGTGAAATATGTCAGCCCCAGCGTTTCATTGATCCCGGCAACTTCTTTTTTTGTACCGTACGATTCAGCATATTGCAAAGCTTCCTGCAAATGCTCCACTGCCTCCTTTTCTTTTAAAAGTGTGCGAAGCCCGATACCGCGCCGCCACAAGCCCTTTATCAACATAGGAATGTCGCCGGTTTCGCGTGCGATCTTTACAGCTTCCGCCAATAGAGCCGTTACCTGCTCCGGGTCGGTTATGTGGTTCTTCGCTGCGAAATCGTGTATCTCTTGTAGCCGCGCAGCAGTGTCATCTGTCGCCATGGCATTACTTTTTGGCATATCATCGGTTTTGTTTTTAAAAGGATCGAAGGGAGTGCGGCAAAGATAATCAATGTTTTTTAAAAATATATAATTCATGATTTCTTACTTTTCTTTTTAAAACTTCTTCTGAATTTTCACGTAGTTTTGCAGAAGATTTCTTTTAAAAACTTTTTAAAACTCTTAAAGACCAAACCCATGTCATTCGACCTTTTAAAAAAATTATGCGCCACACCCGGCGTTCCCGGCCGCGAAGAGCTTTTCCGCGAAGTTGTGATCGAAGAACTGAAAGGCCATGCTGATGAGATCACGACCGATTCCATGGGCAACACCTTCTTTTTAAAAAAAGGAAAAGGCAAGAACCCGCGCAAAGTAATGATCGCTGCGCACATGGACGAGATCGCGTTCGTCGTGCGGCATATCCACAAAGACGGATTTCTGTATCTGCATCCGCTCGGCGGATTCGACCCGCGCACGCTTATTGCGCAGCGCGTGAAGGTATATGGACGCAAAACGCTTGATGGCGTGATCGCTATAAAAGCCGCGCACTTTACCACGCCGGAGGAACGCAACAAGGTAATTCCGCTGGATGATCTTTTTGTGGATCTTGGCCTGCCTGCTGATAAAGTCAAGGAACTTGTCCGGGTGGGTGATCCTGTTACCATGGAGCGCGAGCTGATCGAAATGGGCGATTTCTACACAGGAAAAACTCTTGACGACCGCGTGGGTGTGTACGTGATGATCGAAGCTTTTAAACGTTTTAAAAACTCGGATGATGATATGTACGCTGTGGCAACAGTGCAGGAAGAGATCGGTGTTCGTGGCGCAAGAACGGCGTCATTTGGTTTAAAACCGGATATCGGCATTGCAATTGATATTACGATAGCTGCCGACACTCCGGGAATTGACGAGCGCGATCATTGCGTGAAAATGAATGGTGGCGTTGGAATTAAAGTGCTGGATTCACTTGCGATCTCTCACCCGAAGCTAGTTGATTTTTTCCGCGAATTAGCCGAGAAAAATGATATTAAACACCAGATGGAAGTTCTGCCAAAAGGCGGTACGGACGCTGCCGGAATGCAGATGAGCCGCGGCGGGATTCCTGTCTGTACGCTCTCAATTCCGAATCGCTACACGCACTCGGTGGTGGAATCCTGCCATAAAGATGATGTCGAGGCAACGATTGAGCTGCTAAAAGTGTTTATGGAGAAATCCGGCGATTTCACGTTTTAAAAACAGGTTTTTCATTTAAAATGGTTTTAAAAATCTGCTTTTAAAACCTTTTAAAGCATTGTATCGTCGTAAGCGGAA
Source organism: Bacteroidota bacterium (assembly GCA_040386315.1). Taxonomy (GTDB): domain Bacteria; phylum Bacteroidota; class Ignavibacteria; order Kapaibacteriales; family DASPKH01; genus DASPKH01. The sequence continues at coordinate 33,578 of JAZKFS010000082.1, read as the reverse complement.
CGCTGCCGGAGTCTTTTTAAAAAGAATTTGTGTAGTTTTCCGCTTTGCCGTTTTAAAAACAATCCGGCATATCGTTTTCCGCCCGGACCGTTTATTAATATTGACATTTTTAAAAAAGATTTTAAAGAAGAATTTTTTGCCTGTAATAGAAATACATAATACTCCCGAACCCGAAGAAGAAAAGCGCAAAAAACGTGTACTCCCGTTTTGGCGCCGCCTTGTGGGCTATCTTGCGCGCATTGTGGTGGGGCTTTTCCTTTTCCTTTTGGTCGCCTTTGTCACTGTATGGTTTGCAGTGCAGACGGAGTGGTTTCATTTCTGGATAAAAGACCTTGCTTTAAATCTCGTAAATGAGCGGCTTGACGGGAAGATCGAGGTAGATGATTATAAGATCAACCTTTTTAAATTGAATACCGAAGGGCTGGAATTATACGGGTTCAGATTGCTTGCAGCGGGCGATACTGTGGTGAATTCGCCGCATGTAAAAATGTCTTTTAATCCCGAAGTGCTTTTTAATAATTCCGTTGTTGTTCACAAGATGACGCTTGATTCTGCACGGGTTCGCGTTACACGGAATCTGCAGGACAGCTTGTGGAATTTTGAAAAGATCGCCAAACGCTCTACCGATACTTCTGCCTCACCAAACTGGACTATCAATATCAGCGATCTCCGCCTGCAAAACAGTAAAGTGTATTTTTACGATTCTACCAGCAAGCGCGACGCGGACATGAACCGCATTGACTTTACGCATCTTGATATGGACAGCGTGAATCTTCGTACGTCCGTAAATATGCAGACAGAGGTGAAAAAGTATAATATCGGCGTCCACTCAATGTCGTTTTATGATATGCCGTCGAAATTCCGCGTGAATCACCTTGCCGCTGCCGTTCGTTTAAATGAAAAGAAAATTGACGTTCCCTCCCTAACACTTCGCACGGAAAAAGGTAATCTTCACGCGAATATTCTCATAGATTCCATCAATGTTTTCGCGCCGGATTTCACGAGCAAATTTCAATACGCGCCGATCAATATCCGCATTGATGCAGACTCGCTTGATGACCGAGAAGTGCGGAAACTTGCTCCGTTACCAACGGATATTGTTGGAAAATATAAGTTGTCAGGAAATATGTCGGGGAATTTTGCAAATCTGAATCTCACCGATGTGGACATTTACGCGTCAAATACACATTTAAAAGGCGAAGTATTCCTTGGCAATATGGACACGGAAAATGACTTCCTTTTTAAAGTGAAGCTCGCGCCTTCTACCGCTGTTTATAGTGATCTGCTTAAGCATTTAAAATTCCTTGACCTTTCCGCTTTTAAAAACTGGGGCGCTTTAAAAGTACAGAGCGCGTATGTGGAAGGCCGCAACAGCATTTACAAAGGTTCGGTAGATATGGCAGCGAATTTTGGAAAAGCCGCAGGAATATGGGAATATGACAACCGTAGGCGCGTTGCTTATTACAAAGTAAATGCCGACTTGCAGCGTTTTAATTTCGCACAACTGATCAATGACGCTCCGAAGGAATTTGTTTCAAATTACAACGGAAAACTGATCGCCAACGGCAGCGGATTTTCTTTAAAAGATATGAATACGCAGGTGCAGATGAATGCGTACGGCACCACGATGTTCGGGTATTATTTTGAAAAAGCAGTGGGTAGCCTTGCTATTTCCGGTGGCGGATTAATTGATTTTGATAAACTTACCCTTGTTTTCCCGCGTACAAGCGAAGATGTGGTGTTTAATGGTATTCGTGAGATCCCGATCTCTCCTACAGCGGTAATCTCCGGCCAGCTCGATATGCGCACAAACATTACCGGGTATGACCTGAAAGCGCAATTAACCAGAATAGACCTTGCAAAACTTTTTAAAATTGACGGGCCGCCATCGAAACTAAGCGGAATGGTAGAGATAGTCGGGCGCGGAGTTGACCTTGATGATATTGACCTGACCGTTCGATCAAGTATAACGGAGCTGACGTTCGAAGACCGCGTGATGTTCCCGTTTGAACTTACGCTTGACATTCAGAAACTTCTGAATAACCGCCGCTCGCTCACACTGATCTCGCCGTTTGCAGAGCTGAATGTGCAGGGGAAATTCGGTTTTAAAACGCTGATCGAGGCGATGACTGCTCAGGGCCAGTATTTCTCTGATTTTGCAAATTCTAAACTGGATGTGGTAACCGCAGTAGTAAAAGACACAAATGAGCTTGCGCGAAAAAGGACAATTAAAACTTCATACGGCGCTCCTTCTGCACCGATTGATGTTACTTTTAAAGCTGATATCCGGGACCTTTCGCCGCTGCGGGTTTTCATTGACAGCTTAGATCTCGTGGCGCAGGGCGTGATCAATGGGTCTTTTAAAGGCAGCCCGAAGCAATATCAATTTACGGTAGATACGGCGATTATTGACAATTTGTCCATCGTAACGCCGACATCCAGCTTTAAAAGCAGTCCTGTACAGTTTGCCGCTGAGATCCATTCGGATAATCTGAACTCCAATCCAAAGATGACGCTGGCAAATATCAGCGTGAAAACTGATTCTGTGATGAATGTGAATGATATTCTTTTAGAAGCGCCATTTTTAAAACTGAACTACGATACGCGATATGCTGAATATACAATTTCTACGGGTGTCAATAATATCGCTGATGTAGCGCTTCACGGCACGATGGACTCACGCGGAGCGGGCGGATACGATATTATGCTCGACAGCCTTAGCTTTATTTATCAGAATTCCCTTGGCTGGTCGCTGCTGGATTCGGCACATGCTTCATTGGACAGCCGCGGTATTGATATTGACAGGTTTGTTTTAAAACGTAGCGAAGCCGAAACGGTCTCACTCCAGGGGCTTTTAAAAGAAGGCGGATTTGAAGATCTCCAGGTGGATTTGCAGAAATTCCCGCTGCGTGATGTGGAATTATTCGTGCCTGACCTGGCAATGCGCGAAAGAGTGATGGGGCTTGACGGCAGGATTGATTCGCTGCATTTATTACTTAACGGGACGTTTTTAAAACCTGTTATTGACGGGCATCTTATTTCAAAAGAAGTAACATATAATTCTGTTTTGCTTGGCGATCAGATCCTTGATTTTCACCATGAGAATGCCAATATTACCGGAAAAGCAGAGATCCTCGCACCTGTGGCGGATGAAGATAGTATAAAGATCGGGCGGCTTTTTGCGGATATTAAGGCATTGCCTTTTAATCTGGCATTTGCAGATATTCCTGAACGCATGAAGTCTGGCGCGCCGGTAGATATAGATGTTATTGCAGAAAAGGCGCAGTTGGCTTTGATAGGGCCATTTGTACCGGCAGTAAACGATGTAAAAGGCTGGGCAGATGCAAAAATTCAGGTGCGCGGTACGGCTCCGGATAATATTGATTACGAAGGTGATGTGCTTTTTAAAAGAGCGTCGTTTATCCTGCAAAGCACAAATATTAAATATTACGCTCAGGGAAAATTATCACTGCATAATGACAACCTCGTGGCAGAAAATATTCAGCTTCGCAATGCGCCGTCTGATCTGAACGGAGGCAGTGCGAAGATCACCGGGGAAATGAAGCTGACCAATCTCACACCGGGCCAAATGAAATTTACCATTGAGTCGCCAAAGCTTTTGGTATTGAGTCCTTCATCAGAAACGGTCAGCCCGAATCTTTTTGGTGAATTTGTTATTGCTACCGGCAATGATCCGCTTGTCTTAAGCGGCACGTTTGAAAACCCGTTTTTAAGCGGTGATGTAGATATCCTCACTGCAAATCTGGAATTTCCAAAGCGAAAAGTAAAGGAAGACGTGATTACAGCATTCCGGTATCAGATCGATACGGCGGCGGCGAACGATGTACTTGCCAAGCTGGATTCGCTTATGGAAGATCAGGCATTTACCGATTCCCTCCAGGTTTCAAATGAAGAAAACAGCGATGATTACTTTTTTACCGAGCAGCTCATCTCCGAAGGGCTGGAAAGCAGTAGCTTTGCCGACCGCCTTATTTATAATCTGAATATCCGCATTCTGGGGCGCTTTTTTGTTCGAATGGAAATTTTTGGTGCAGATCAGCTTACGGCTGAAATTCGTTCGGAAGACCGCGATGAGGTCATTCGTTTTAAAACCGGAAGTGATGGTGCGGAACAGCTTTTCGGGCGCTTGCAGGTCGCTTCTAATTCCACATACAAGTATTTTAAAGTTTTTGATGCAGCAGGCAGCCTTGATTTTAATCTCGGTGATATTGATAATCCGAATCTCAACCTGACAGCCGTATATAACGGACAGCGTACATTAGACGGAAGTACGTTTGATAATTATTCGGTGACAGCGACGATCACCGGCACGAAAAAAGTACCAAAGATCACTTTTACCTATGCTATCAACGGCGTGGCGGGAGTTGGCGATGAAGCTAAAACACGCGGTGATGCCGTTACGCTTCTCGCTCTTGGCAGAACTCAGGACGAAATGCGCGGGCTGGGCGGGCTGGAAGGAACAGCGTGGGCAGCAGCACTGACGTCAGTTTCAAAAGAACTCGCGCAAGCGCTCCAATCTACCGGTTTTATCCAGGATGCCGACGTAGAGCTTGCCCCGGGGAATACCGATCCGAAATATGCACGTCTGCGCTTCACAGGGCAGCTTTTTGGCGGGGTTTTGTGGCGCTTCTCCGGGACGCTTGGCGATTTCACCAGCAATAGCCAGGTTGCTATTGAAATCCCCCTTTCGGAATTTGGCTGGGACAGTGATTTTGCACACAGCACCACGCTTCAACTGCTGACAGCTATCAACCCAAATGCTACGAATGCCAACCGTCTTCAGAAAAACTGGGAAGTTCGCCTTGGTAGCCGCTTTACATGGTAATCTTTAAAAGAATATCCTAACGAAAAAAGGGTTCAGTAATGAACCCTTTTACTTTTTAAAAGCTTTTTAAAACCTGCCTTTTTAAAACCTAATTCTTCATCAATTCCCGCGCTATCACGATATGCTGGATCTCCGATGTTCCTTCGTAAATTTCGGTGATCTTTGCATCGCGCAGCATTCTTTCCACATGATATTCACGCACATAGCCGTAGCCGCCATGAACCTGAATTGCCTGAAGCGTTATCTCCACAGCGCTTTTTGAAGCCATCAGCTTTGCCATCGCAGCCGCCTGTCTGTAGTTCTCATGCTTGTCTTTTAAAGTCGCAGCTTTGTGAATGAGCAGGCGTGAAGCTGAAATTTTCACTGCCATATCCGCAAGTTTCATCTGGATTGCCTGAAGGTCTGCGATCGGCTTTCCAAACGCTTTACGCTCTTTAGAATAATTAATGGAAGCTTCCATTGCGCCCTGAGCTATTCCCAACGCCTGCGATGCGATACCAATACGTCCGCCGTTCAGCGATTCCATTGCGATTTTAAAACCCTGTCCGACTTCGCCCAGGATATCTTCTTTTGAAACCACAACATTCGTAAAGCTCAGCGAACACGTATCGCTTGAGCGAATACCAAGCTTGTCTTCCTTTTTGCCCGTTTCAAAACCTTCAGCGCCTTTTTCAACGATAAAGCATGTAATTCCCTTATATCCTTTTTCGCGGTCAGTCTGCGCAAACACAAGATAAAAATCTGCTGTTGTTCCGTTCGTGATCCAGTTTTTAGCGCCATTCAGCACATACGAATCGCCCTGCTCTACTGCTGTTGTTTGCTGGCTTGTAGCGTCACTTCCGGCTTCCGGCTCACTCAGGCAAAAAGCGCCGATCGTTTGTCCGGTAGCCAGCGGACGAAGATATTTTTCCTTTACAAAATCATTGCCAAAATGCTCCAACGTCCAGCACACAAGCGAATTACACACCGACATTACCACGCCGACGCTTGCATCAACTTTGGAAATTTCCTCCATCGCAATGCAATAGCTCACCGTGTCAAGCCCCGCGCCGCCCCAATCAGGCGACACCATCATTCCCAAAAACCCAAGGTCGCCAAGTTTTTTAATAATTTCATGTGGAAATTCAGCATTAATATCACGCTCTATCACGCTCGGCGCGATCTCTTCCTGCGCAAACTGCCGCGCCGTCTGGCGGATCATCTCATGCGTTTCCGTTTCCTGGAGAGTAAACATAGAATATTTAGTGAAAGTGAGTAGATTTGAAGTAAAGTTCACAAAATTACGAAATTTGCCGCTTTTTATAATAAAGCTTTAAAAAGAAATTCTTTTAAAAGAAATGTTGGGTTTCTGTGGTTAAAATTTCCAACCCATATTGTGCGGCAACCAGTCCGCACCCGGCACCTTTTTAAAAAGAAATTCTTTTAAAAACTCTTTTAAAACAGTACTTTTAAAAGAAATTGTGCGGATCGTCATTGCGAGTGGGTATTCCGACGCGGCAATCGCAAATTACTTCAGTCGCGCCAGATAACGCAAACTACTAACGCGGTCATCCCTCTGCCTGCAGCATCTTCAAAAGAAGACCTAGCAAAAAAGATTTCCCCCTTTGAAGGGGAACAAAGGGGACGATACGCCGGAAGGACGCGACAGACAGTATTTGTGATTGCTTCGTTCCTCGCAATGACAGCGATTTTTAAAGCTTTAAAAAGACAAATAAAAAAATGAAATACATCCTCCTCCTCACACTCACACTTTTTTCTTTTAAAAACTCCTACGCCCAAGGTTCCGCCGGCTCACGCGCCACGATCGAATCCCGCACCATCGTGGACATGCCGACCGCCGGCGTCATCGCCAAAGGAAAAATAAGTGCCTACACACACGCTTTTGAGAACGGCGGCATCATGGCAGAAGTCAGCTACGGCGTTTTTAAAAATATCAATATCGGCGCGAGTTACAGCGGAACAGGCATCATTGGCTCCGGCGCAATGAGCTTCCAGGGAATCCCCGGCGCACATATCCGCGCGCGCATTCTCGACGAAGCGATCTACTATCCGGGCATCCTCCTCGGCGTACAAACGCAGGGCCGCGGCGCATTTTTAAAAGCTTTAAAAAGCTTTCAAACACCGTCGCCAGGCGCATTCATCGCCCTCAGCAAGGCCTTCACATGGAAATATGGCACGCTGGCTCTGCACTCGGGAGCAAATTATTCCTTTGAAGGAAATTCCACGAATCGCAAGGTGAGCTACTACGGCGGCGTAGAGCAGTCGCTTTTAAAAAATGTCGCCATAACGCTTGAATACAACGCGCTTTTGCAGGAAGGCGGCGATGGCCTGGCAAACGCTGCGCTGCGCTGGTCATTCGCTCCTGGCCTAACGGCAGAATTGCAGTTGCGCAATCTTTTAAAAAGGGCTGATGAGAAAATTGTACGGAATATCGCGCTGGAATATGTGATGAGCTTTTAAAACCTTTTCCACATACACCTGTGGAAAACCCCCTACTTTTCCACAAATGTTTCTAAAACATTATGTTTTTGTAAAATTTCCGTTATTACGGGAACTTCCTTTGGCTTAAAAAAAACCTCTTCTTTAAAAGCTTTTAAAAATATTCCTGACAAATATCATTTCTCTTTTTAAAACTAATCGGGAATTTTGTAGTGCGTTATTTTTAATAACTTTTAAAAGTCTATCATGAAAACGCACCGCAATCTCTTGATATATTTCGCGCTCGCGTACGCAATCTCGTGGGTAATTTGGACGCCGCTCTGGCTGCCGCATTTCGGTTTTAAAAACCTGCCAACCCTACCGTTTCACCACGCGCTTGGCGGTTTCGGGCCGATGATCGCTTCAATTATCATGATGCGATTTGAAAAAGGTTCGGCAGGCTTGATCGATCTTTTTAAAAGAATGATGTTATGGCGCGTCTATCCCTTCTGGCATGCCGTTGCGTGGTTCAGTCCCTTCCTGCTCTTGCTCCTTGCAGCGGCATTCTCCGCTTTTAACAACGGAACGGCGATCAATCTGCGCGGCTTCGGCCTCTCAGCCGAATTCCCACAGTTCGGCATCCTGGCGAATTTTCTCTACAACTTCATCGCATTCGGTTACGGCGAGGAAACCGGCTGGCGAGGCTACGCTTTGCCCAAAATGCAGTCGAGCACAAATGCTTTAAAAGCAAGTTTGCTGCTGACAATTGGGTGGGCGGCGTGGCACATTCCGCTGTTTTTCTACAGGCCGGGTTATGTTGAAATGGGGCTGGGCGGCATCATCGGTTGGGTGTTTAGTTTGCTGACCGGAAGTATCCTGCTGACGTGGCTCTACAATTCTTCGCGAGGCAGCATCCTGCTCTGCGCCGTTTTTCACGCAACGATTGACATGGCGTTCATGTCGGGGAATTCAAATGCGGAAGTGATGAACATCATGGGCGCACTCATCACGTTTTGGGGAATTGCCGTTGTAGCCATTGCGAAGCCAGAGAACTTGGCGCGGATTGAGCGGCAGAAGGAGTTTGAAAAAGGATTTGTTAATTCATTTCTGAGATAGCTTCCATAAATTTAACAAATTCTATAGCATTATGAGTACTCATGATAGTTTTACTACCAATCACCAGTTGATTACGGACTATTTCAATAAAGATATTATCAACATTTAATTCTAAAACTGCTTTTCTAAACTTCGTATCTATTGCAGATTTTGCCTTATCGCTATCTTCAGCCACAACATAAAACTTCCGGCAAAACTCATCGTCATTTTCAAAATCAACTTCTATCGGTTTAAAGATTTCGTGGATTTTATCAGAAATTCTTTCTCTGCGAATGAAAACATGGCCAAACTCTTTGTTTAATCTAACAACACCATAGTATTGATTTTCTAATGTCTTATGGCGTGCTCCTTTTGCCCCTATCCATGTATATTCAACATGAAAAACATGGAGATAACATTTAAAATCATGGTGCGTAATTTCTATACCTTCTTTGCTCGTGATATGGCTATATTCCTTAAATAAATTGTACTTTTTAAAGTGTAGCCCGCCCCCTCTACCAAAAGCAACTAAGAATTTTAATCGTAATTGACGGTAGGTTTGTAAAAGAGTTTCTACTTCAGAATCCTCTAGTCCAGAAATGTCGAATGGAATATTTCTCATTAGATATCGAAAAAAAAGTAGATTATTTCATAGCTTTTAAAAAACCGTCTATACTTCTTGTTTATGTTTCTTGAGAGAAGCTGGAAAACTTGGGCAGATTGAACAACAGAAGGAGTTTTTAAAAGAATGTATCAATTAATTTCGCTAATCTTCTGCATAAAATCAATACATTCAAGAGCTACACCTGTATCAGCCGGAGTTTTATTACCAATAATTACATGGTTATTTTTCATTTCAAGAAAAAAATTACCAATGCTAAGGTTCATCAGGGCATCTCTATATTTTGAGCCAAGAGCAAGTTCAGCTTTTAAGCTATCTTTCGCGAGCACGTAATATTTATTGCTGAATTCTTTATCATTTTCAAATTTCACTCTCACCGGCTTCATTACTTCATGGAGTTTGTCTATAAACGTCATTTTTCGCAATAATAAATGCGCAAATTCCTTTTTCAATTCACCAATGACAAAAAAACGGTATTCCGAAGCACTGTACTCCTGACCCTTTCCTCCGATTCCGCTGTAGCTGACCTGCGCAAAAAGCAAATAGCAAGTTGTATTTTCTAAGGGGATTTCAATCGTTTCCCTCACGAATATATGGCTATACTCACTAAATAAATCATAATCTTTTAAATCTACATCAAAGTAACCGTCAGGTATAACATCATATTTTTTCTTCAACTCAGCATAAGTTTTATATAGCACTTTCTCATCGCGCTCTTCCAAGCCAAAAGTATCAAAAGGAAAAGTTTTCATTTTAATAGTTAAAAAAAACCTCTTTTAAAAACTTTTTAAAAGAGGTTTAAAAAAATAGTTTTATAAAATCTACTCGCTTAGAGTCACTTCACGATTCTCACGTGCAGATGTATACAGCGCTTCCACAATGCGCATCCGCTCGACAGCTTCCTGCCCGGTAGAGACAATCGGAACATGCCCGGCGACAGCATTGATAAAATGCCTCAATTCATTTTCATACGACTTTCCGTAGTAAATTCCCGGCTGCAAACCCGCCGCACCCATCGTAAAAAACTCGCCTTCTTTTTTCTGCACCAGCCGGAACGGAGCCGTGTACGCGCTGCCTTTTTTTCCGAAAACATTACAATAGTATAAATCTTCGGGGCGCATCAGCGACCAGCTCGCCTCAAACGTCGCCACGCTGCCGTTTTCAAAGTTGATCGTCGCGATCACCACATCTTCCACTGATTTGGTCTGGTGATTAAACATTGTGGCATTCACCGAGCGCACTTCCGCAAAATTATAGATCCACAGGATCAGGTCCACGATCACAATTCCAAGGTCAATCATCACCCCACCACCGGAAACATCGGCCTTGCTCAGCCATTTTTGCTGGCTGCTGCGCTCCTGGATAATCCCCGCTTTCACGTAAAAAATATTGCCAAGCTCGCCATTTTCAACACATGATTTCAGCATCATATTGTCCGGGCGGAAACGGTGGTTCATCCCGACCATCAGCTTTGCACCATATTTATCCGCTGCATCGGCTATCAGCTTCGCCTCATTAAACGTACGCGCAAGTGGTTTTTCAACAAGGATATCGCGCCCTTTTTCCATACACGCAAGCGCAATTTCGGCATGCGCATCCGTCGTTGCACAAATATCAATAGCCTGCACTCCTTCAATTTCCAGGAGCTCGTCCACACTTTTACAGTAATGCGGAATATTAAATTTCTCGGCAATTGCCCGCGCATGCGATTTATTCTGGTCGCACACAGCAACGAGCTTTACGTTTGGCAGCTTTTTTAAAATTGGCAGGTGTACGTTTTGCGCCACATTTCCGGCGCCGATGAGTGCAATTCCGATCTTTTCCATTATTCAAAATAGTTTTTAAAAACCTTCAGTAATTTTCTTCCAAAAAGACTGCAAAAACTGCGCCAATCCTCTCTCCACTTCCTGCAAATCTTATGAAAGTTTTTTTAAAAATCAATTTTCTTTTAAAAATAACTCTTCCACACTTTTTAAAACCGCATCCGGCTCAATTAGGTTCATACATTTAAAATGGCCCAACGGACACTCCGCGCGCCCGATATGCGTACACGGACGGCACGGCAAATTCACAATTTCTACCACGCGGTTTTCCACACGAAACGGCGCGAAACCAAACTCCTTCACCGTCGAACCAAATATTGCAACAACGGGAATCCGCCGCGCTGCTGCGATGTGCATCACGCCTGTGTCGTTCGTAATTAAAAGATCACATTTATCCAGTTCGCGCGCCGTTTCAAAAATGGATGTTGCGCCGGATTTATCAATTGCTTTAAAAGAAATTTTTGCGCTGATGTTCCTGCAAATTCCCCTGTCTGCCGCGCCGCCCAAAAGCACAATTTCACAATTATACTTTTTAAAAAGGATTTCCGCCAGCGCAGCAAATTTCTCCCACGGCCAGCGCTTTGTAAAGTGATGTGCGCCGGGAGCAATAGCTATTTTGGTAACTGGTGACTGGTGACTGGTGACTTGTTTTTTTAAATCGGGCGGATAAATTTCTTTTAAAAACTCTCCGTTATCTTCCTTTAAAAACTCATTTTTACTTTTTACTTTTTCCTTTTTCCTTTCAAAATTTTCCTTTTTACTTTCTCCGGGAAGCCAGATTTCAAGCCCTTTTCCATCATCTTCTACACCGAGTTCGGCGGCGGTTTGCCTGTAGCGCCCGGCGATGGGAATGTTTTTAAAAAGGTTCTTTTTAAAACGCACGAGCATTATCTTTTCAAACCGCGCTTTGTGGATCTTTAAAACTTTTTTCGCAATGCCGCGCCGGAATTCCCACGAACGGAGATTTCGCTGAAGATCAATTACAATATCATATTTTTTAAAAGGAAGTGTTTTTAAAAACTCGCTTTTAAAAGCTAATATCCCGGCCCTTTTTAAAGAATGGTCGTATTCAATAATTTTTGAGAGATGCGGATTGAATTCGACTATTTCTTTAAAACGCTTTCCAACGAGAAAGTGGATCTCAGCCGCAGGAAACCGCGCACGAAGCTGCCGGACGAACGCGCTTACCAGCACGATGTCGCCCATGGAACTGAGCCGTATGATGAGAATTTTTTGCGGGAAATTACCGGACATTCTTTTTAAAAACAGGAAATTCTTTTAAAGGAATTGAAAATTACTAAAAAATTGTGGTTTGGTGCGTTCGAGTTTTCTTCGGATATTTGCTGCAGTATTTTTAAAAGCTGAATAACATTTCATTTCAAACAAAATCTACAGGGAAAGATCATGCGTTTTACGATTGAACAGGATGATGATATTGTCATTTTTACTTTGAAAGAATCGCGTCTGGACGGCATTACGTCTCCTGATGTAAAAGCGGAGATCCTTATTGTGAGCCAGCCGGATATTAAGGCGCTGATCATGGATCTTTCCAATGTGGAATTTGTGGATAGTCACGGGCTGAGTGCGCTTCTGCTTGCCAGCCGCCAGATGAAGGAACACAGCGCGCCGGTGGCAATTGTCGGAGCGAATGAGCACACGCAGCGTTTGCTGAGAATTTCGCAGCTTGATCTTTTATTTGATTTCTACCCGACGCTGCCGGAGGCGCTGGAGGATTATCACGGCGACGATGAAGAGGATATGCACGAGTGAGGAATTGAGCTTTGTGAGTGCGGTGAGTTTTGTGAGCGAAAATTGTTTTTAAAAAGTGTACACTTTTCCTTACAGTGTGTAAAAACTTACACACTTTTTAAAAAGGACGGAAATCTTTAAAACTTTACTTTTAAAAGACTTATACATTTTAAAATGAATGGCACACGAGTTGTGCCATTTTTTGTATACAGGTGTTATTACATGAAAGTGTGAATATTTCCTGACACTTTTTCCTGATACTTTTTAAAAGTGAGGAGCGGATGAAAAAACTATTTACGATTTTTACGATGATTCTTCTTGTCTGTGGCAGCATGGATGCGTTGGCACAGACAAACAGGTTTAGCAATGGTACTGAAGGTACGGAATTCTGGTTTTTATTTCCGGTAGCTTTTCCTGAGCAGGGAGGTAATAATAGTTTAAAAATATACGTTTCCTGTGAGATTGCTACGCAATGTACGCTGGAGATCCCCGGCTATGGAACAAGACAGGTTAAGATCACAAAACCTAATGACGTAATTGATTTCACACTCTATCCCGGACAGGGGCAGCCATACGAAAGTATGGGAGTACCCGGTACAGCAAAAAGCGAGAATGAAACCTATGTAAACGGAAAAGGAAAAGGCATCCATATTTATGCGGATGTTCCCATTACTGTATATGGCGTTTCCCGGTATATTTATACAAGTGACAGCTTTATCGCGCTACCGACATCGTCGCTTGGTACCGAATATATTGTAGCGTCATACGCTGATATGAGTGGCACAATGTTCCAGGGCTATCATCTTCCAAGCCAGGCAGTAATTGTTGCAGCGCATGATAGCACGACAGTATCCTTTACGCTGGGTGGCAGCAACGGAACAGAGACAGTGGGCGGTATGAAGCGTGGAGAAACGAAAACATTCAAACTAAATAAAGGCGACATTGTAGCATTTGCCAATAAAAAAATTAATGGCTTTAAACCCGATCTTTCAGGAAGTAAGATCACCTCTGATAAGCCGATTGCTGTCATGAGCGGTAATCAGTGTGCAAATATTGCCGTTGATAACCAGTGGTGTGATTTTATTATGGAAATGGAACTGCCTACGCAGACCTGGGGCAAGGAATATCATGTTACACGGTTTATCAAACGTTTGAATTATGCCTATATAAAGGTAATTGCAAAAGAACCGAATACAAAGCTTTATCGGAATGGTGACACCACACCTTTTGCTGTCCTCACCACAGCCGGGGGAAGACAGAATACAGGATATTATGAAGGCCGTGTGATGGCTGATGGTTCCAGTCCACGCCCAATCATTATCAGGGGCGATAAGCCGATCAGCGTGACGCAATTCAATCCCGGCCAGCAGGAAGACAATGTGTCAAGTGACCCGTTCCAGCTTGTACTCACGCCGATTGAGCAATATCAAAAAGAAATTACGTTTAATACGCCGGGCATAAAAGGCGGGCAGGGTTTTAAAGAAAATTATGTAAACCTTGTTTTTGAAGCAAATGCCGACAGCACAATGCCGGATGACCTGGAATTTGGGAAAGTTGAGAACAGTCAGTTTACATGGAAATCCGTAAAAAGCACATTTGGCGCCACGGCCGAAGCTTTTAAAAGATTTGCAGGTGATACGAAAAAATATTTTGCAAAAATAATCTCTTTACCGGGCGATGGCGTTTATAAATTCCGCGCTTTAAAACCATTTGCCGCTTATTCGTATGGATTTGACAGCTATGATTCTTACGGCCACCCGACGAGTCTGATCCTGAATGATGTTTCGGCAAAGGATACTCTTGCACCGGTTATCGACTTACTGTCAAATGTCACAATTGATAGTATTAAGACAAATCTACAGGCGCAGGATACAGGGCTTAATCAATCCAAAGTATCACGGATCTTTTTAAATCCTGCTAAAAGCAATAATTATCGTATAGTTGCTGACCCATATATTCCCGGTGATAAATCCTCTGTTAACTTCGTCGCTCAGGTTGTTGATTCTTCTCAGGATGCAAAAGCCGAAATCGTGGCTGTAGATCGTGCGGGAAATCACTCGGTGAGATCGCTTGTGTACAAAGGGAGGCCGGTAAAATCATATTCAGTAAATGCTATTGATTTCGGGTTACATCCTGTAAATATCCAGGCAAACAAAACTCTTTCCATTCGCAATACAGGCCAAGTGGGTATAACACTCTATTCATATACTTCACCTACCATACCAAACTTTAATTTGGTTAACTGGCCGACATTCCCTCTCCAGATCAAACCGAATGAAGAGCTTCAATTAGGAGTTGCATTTTGGGCACCGACGGCCGGGACTTTTAAAGACTCAGTCCTGTTTACGTCCGATGCCGGGACTTTCACAGTACATCTGACTGCTCAGACAGTTCAAGGTGTACTCAGTGCAACCAGCTTAGATTTTGGTACAAACACGGTGGGAAAAGATACCTCAGGATATATTACTTTAACAAATACAGGTAATGCACCAATTCATGTAGTCGCTATTGAAAGTCCAAAAAATAGTGCGTTTAGCTGGCCAACAGTAGGAAACATTGATATTCAGCCAAGTGAAACATATACTCTTTCCGTGCGGTTTATGTCGAATATCCCTGGCTCGTTTATAGATACAATGAGAATTATTACGAATGACGGTGTTATTGAATCAATAGTAAAAGGAATTGCTGAATCTACAACCGACATCGAGCGCGTGTACGATCCATCCTTCAACATCACGCCAAATCCGGCAGCAGGATTTACAACGATCAACCTCCCGTCTTTTAAAAGCCAGGACCCGCTTTTAAAAGTGTATGATGCGCTTGGAAAGGAAGTGGCTGACCTGACAGGAAAGCTTAAAGAAACAGGAAATTCGCAACTGAAATATGATATTTCCTCATTATCAAATGGAGTATATTTTCTTCGTCTGACAGACGGAAATAAAACTTTCAGCAGAACACTTATTGTCCGAAATTAATCTTATATTTAAACTACTTTTTAAAACAAAGTTTTCCTGACATATTCTCAGATAACTTTTAAAAGAGAGACGCAGATGAAAAAATTATGTACAGTTTTTACGGTCATCTTACTGCTTTGCGGCGGAATGAATGTTTTAGCACAAACTAATAAGTTTACCAACGGTACTGAAGGTACGGAATTCTGGTTTTCGTTTCCCGTAGCATTTCCTGAGTCTGGGGGAAGCAATAGTTTAAAAATATATGTTTCCTGTGCTGTTGCAACTCAATGCACAGTGGAAGTACCGGGTTTGGGAGTGCGTCATGTAAAGACCACGAAACCAAATGATGTGATAGAATTCATGCTTTCACCGGCTGAAGGGCAGCCGTATGAAAGCATGGGGCAGCCCGGCAGTGCCAAAAGTGAACAGGAAACGTACCTAAGCGGCAAGGGAAAAGGTATTCATGTCTATGCAGATGTTCCTATTACGGTATATGGTGTTTCCCGTTATGTATATACAAGCGACAGCTTTATTGCATTGCCGACTTCGTCGCTTGGTACAGAATATATTGTAGCATCGTACGCAGATATGAGTGGTACAATGTTTCAAGGGTATCATCTGCCCAGTCAGGCAGTTATTGTAGCAGCATACGACAGCACAACGGTAACTTTTAAGTTAGGCGGAAGCCAGGGAACAGAAACAATTGGCGGCCTGAAGCGTGGCGAAACCCGGACATTCACACTGAATAAAGGTGATCTTGTTGCTTTTGGAAATAAAAAGGTCAATGGCATATCGGCAGATCTTTCCGGTAGTAAGATCACTTCTGATAAACCTGTAGCGGTTACCAGCGGCAACCAATGCGCCAATATAGCAGTTAATAACCAGTGGTGTGATTTCATTATGGAGATGGAATTACCAACTCAGACCTGGGGTAAGGAATATCATGTCACACGCTTTGTGAATCGTAAAAATTATTCCTATATCAAGGTTTTTGCAAAAAATCCCAATACAAAGCTCTATCGTGATGGAGAAATAACACCATTTGCTATTCTCACGACAGCAGGTGGCAATCAAAACGCAGGATACTATGAAGGACGCCTGATGGCTGACGGCTCATCTCCACGGCCGATCATTATCAGGGGGGACGGGCCGATAAGCGTTACCCAGTTTAACCCCGGGCAACAGGAAGATAATGTAGCGAGCGATCCATTTCAGCTTGTCCTGACACCCATCGAACAGTACCAAAAGGAAATTACTTTTAATACACCGGGAATTAAAGGCGGGCAGGGTTTTAGTCAAAATTATGTCAATCTTGTTTTTGAGGCAAATGCCGATAGTTCAATGCCTGACGACTTAGAGTTTGGTGTACTTCAGAATGATACAGTAGTAAGTTGGCAATCTGTAAAAAGCGTATTTGGCGCAACAGCTGAAGCTTTTAAAGGATTTGCCGGCGATACCAAAAGGTATTATGCAAAAATCATTACGTTGCCGGGTGATGGTGTGTACAAATTCCGCGCTTTAAAACCATTTGCCGCGTATTCATACGGTTTTGACAGCTATGATTCTTACGGACACCCGACGAGCCTTATCACAAATGATCTTACAGCAAATGACAGCTTGCCGCCAATGATAGTTTTAAATAAGGACGATGGCGCTACTGCTACCTTTACTATGCAGGATGGCGGAGGACAACCTTCAAAAATATCACGTATATTTTTAAATGCATCGGCAAGTTCAAACTACCGTTTAAAAACAGATGAATTTGTTCCAGGTCAGGCACAGACAGTGAATGTACTTGCAGAAGTAATTAACCCTTTAAAAGATGCAAAAGCTGAGATAGTTGTGGTGGACCGTGCTGGAAATCACTCAACAAAATCGCTTTCCTACACGGGAAAGTCAGGAGGAGTTGCAATATTCCAAGTGGATAAGATGGATTTTGGATTGAGTCCGGTAAATAATCAAATTACTAAAACAATTACATTACGTAATATAGGTTCTGGTACAGGATCTATTCTATCACATACAACCCCGGTTAATTCTGCATTCCAGTTAATTGACTGGCCTGCACTTCCTTTACAGATTGAGCCAAATGAAGGAATGGGCCTTAAAATTACTTTCCAGTCTCAAACTGCGGGGACTTTTAAAGATTCAATACAATTTACGTCCACCGAAGGCAATTTTGTATTACATCTGACAGCACAAACAATTAAAGGCGCACTCAATGTGAGTAGCTACGATTTTGGTAGCAATAAAACAGGACAAGAGGCGAACGGATATATTACTTTAACAAATACAGGTAATGTAGCGGTTCATGTCATCTCTATTGAAAGTCCGAAAAATAGTGCGTTTAGCTGGGTAGCAATAGGAAATATTGATATTCAACCAGGCGAGTCATTAACTGTTCCTGTGCGATTTATGTCAAATATCCCTGGCGAGTTTACAGATATAATGAGAATTATTACGAATGACGGTGTTATTGAATCAATAGTAAAAGGCATTGCCGAATCCACAACAGATATTGAGCGCGTGTATGACCCATCGTTCAATATCACGCCAAACCCGGCATCAGGATTTACAACGATCAACCTTCCGTCTTTTAAAAGCCGGAACCCACTTTTAAAACTCTATGATGCGCTCGGCAATGAAGTAGCTGACCTCACCGGAAAAGTAACAGGAGGATATGTATCGTTCAATTTCGATACGCGCTCGCTGCCGAACGGCGCGTACTTTGTTCGCTTTACTGACGGGAAATATACGCTTATCCGTACATTTATCGTAAATAATTAAGCCTTTTAAAAAGAGTTTTAAAAACACTTTTAAAAACAAAAAACCCGCTGTACTTTTTAAAAAGCGCAGCGGGTTTTTAATTTTTAAACTTTTCCCTTAAATTTTTACGTTTTCCTTCCTTTCTCTTTCCGGCATTGGCGGCAGCGGTAACGCGCCAGGGACTCCCATCACGGGAAAATCCTTACGCATCGGGTAGATCGGCTCACCTGTTTCAGGATCAACAAAATCCTCCGGCATATAAAAGCGGCGCAGATCAGGATGCCCGTCAAAAATAATCCCGTACATATCAAATGTTTCGCGCTCATACCAGTTGGCGCCTTCCCACACTTCCACTACAGACGGGATATGCAGATCACGTTCATCCACCGGCACTTTCACACGAACCCGTGCAGCATGCTCCTGTGAATACAGAAAATACACCACATCATAGCGATTCTGCGGGCGATACCAGTCTATACCGCTGATATCCATCAGCATATCAAAGCTTGTGCGCGGATTTTCCTTCAGCTCGCGGCACACTTCCACAATATCTTCTTTTTGAATAATGATCGAAAGCTGTCCGTGATGCTCATACGTGCCGATATTATCCGTAACGATCCCGGCGACTTCGAGGATTAGATCTTTTGATAAAGTCATTTTGAATAGTTTTTAGTTTTACGTGCTGAGTTTTAAGTTTTTAAAAGGTTTTCAAAATTACGACAAAGTTTTTAAAAACTCCGCTCAATTTTCCGCAATATGTGATTCAGCTTTTTCCTGTTCCTTTTTAAAACCTTCGGCTTTCGGCTTGCGCACGATCTCATGCGTTGGCGTGGTTTTAAAAACATAATCCCATAGCGGATTGCTCACGCCGTATGCAGTATGCGGATCCTGGTAGTGATGTTTTAAATGGTAATTCTTTAAAAACTGGCCCATATTTCCCGTCATTTTCATGTGATGCGTGGCGTAATGAATAGAATCATACGCTACATAACCTGCGATAAATCCCGCAAAAATACCATTGTGATACGCTCCGAAAAGCGCTGCATATCCCAGATAAAAAGCTAACGATAGCGGAATACTCACAAGAAGCGGCATCACCAGCCGCGTGGAATCGCGCGGATAATCATGATGAATACCGTGCACGAGGAAATGTATTTTTTTGCCAATAGATGAAGTAGGATGATAATGGAACGCCCAGCGATGGATCACATATTCTATGAGCGTCCAGATGATAATTCCCGCAATAAAAGCCGTAACAGCACTCAGCACGCCCGAATTTTTAAAAGCCAGGTACTGGCAGTACGCCACCACAGGCGAGAAAACAACGATCGGCGTTACAGGATGAATATGCGAAAAATATTCCAGCACCGGGTTTTTAAAAAGCCGGATGGTTTCATCACGGTTTGAAACGAATTGTGCCATGTACTTTTTAAAATGTTAACTAATTGTTAATTTTTTCAGAATAATTATGTAATTTACGACGAATCGCGGAGACGAACAACCCTAAAAAATAAGGTAAGGAAGTAATCCTTTTAAAAACAAAAAACTTAGCTTAACATCAATTCACCTTTTTTACTTTTAAAAACTTTGGAGTGTGTATGAAGAGAATTTTACCATTGACGCTGATCTGCTTGGTAGCGGCTACCTCGTATGAGGCAACTGCACAGGCTTTACAGCAGAGCAAAACAACGAAAGGAAATGTAGACCTACAGGTAACGAATTACGGGATTTTCGGGCTGGACGTAGCTAAAAATACTGGCGGTGGATTTTGGCCACGCGGTTCGCAAAATCAGTATATCTTTGGCGGCGGAGTGTGGTTTGCCGCTTTAAAGCTGAAATCCGGTGAAGTAGTACCACAGAAGCTGGTGACCATTTCGTATAATCCAAATTCCGGGGGTTCGTGGATGGTGCCCGGTAGTATTGAGGATGGCCCGAACATTGACCTGACCACGTTTAAATACGACATTCAATCTTCGGTGGATTATAATCCCGATGGTACCGCAATAAATCCTCCCCTGCCAACCTGGCCAATGTGGAATACAGGTGGCGACCTAAAAAAGAATGCAAATTTTGGTTCGTATATTTATAATGAAGCAGACCGCACAAGTGCTGTGTATCCGCGGGGAGCGGCGTTTATATCGGATGAGGATATCATTTCGATCTTTAAGGATACCGATAAAAATTACTACGATTCACTGGCAGCGCTCCAGCAGGCCTTTCCACTTGGTATGCAGTACCAGCAGGCAGTGTACTCATGGAATAAAGGCACGCCCCTTCAGGATGTTGTGGTGATCCGCTACACAATGATCAATACTTCGCAGGATATTTTGCGCGAATGCTATCTGGCACCGGCGATTGACGCTGATATAGCCGTCAAGAGCAATGCTGCAGCAGGATCAGCTAATGACCGGACGCGCTTTATGGAAGAGCGGCCGGAATTACAAACGGCAATCCAATGGACAAATGAAAATGCAGGCGAGGCAGGAAAAGGATTTGGCTATCTTGGTGTAACACTTTTAGAAACTCCGGCTGTAGATGCTGAAAATAATCTCCGTAAGGATAAAGCATTTTACCCATTTACGGAACAGATCGGGCTACACACTTTTCGCAACTGGACAATTGCTATTGATCCATTAGAGTCTGACCTGCGCTATGCATTTATGTCAACAGGTGTTAAAGACGGTGATGATGGCCCCGGTGATAAACGTATGCTCGCCTCCACCGGCCCTTTTAACATGATGCCCGGTGATACTGCCCGTGTCGCAGTTGCACTGACATTTGCCAAATACTCAAACTCTGCCGCAGCAGGAACAGCCGCAAGCCTCACTGAACTCATTGGTAAAATCGAAACGCTGCGGAATGCGCTCTATTCAGGAGTTCTTTCTGTAGAAACAGAAAATCTTTTAAAAGAAAAAGGCGTGTTTATTTCTTTTAAAAATGACAACGCTACACTTCATTTTAAAAATGACACTTTTAAAAACATTCGCGCCGAACTTTTCAACACGCTCGGCGAAAGAGTTTCCATTATTCACAACGGCGACATCACAGCTAACGAACTTTCCTTTAAAACGGCTGAGCTTCCGGCTGGTATGTATTACTGCGTGATCACTTCAAATGGCGAGAGAATCACGCTGCCCATGACAATTGTTCGATAAGCTTTTAAAAATTGCTTTTTAAAAATCACGAAAGGGAATTGCTTTTTAAAAGCTCTTCCCTTTTTCTTTTTAAAACCGAATTTGTAACCTTTTAAAACGCTCATGTGTCTGTGGTGAAAATCAGAATGCTACTTCTGAATTCCCGAATCCTTTTTTTAAAGATGGAGTGTATATGAAAAGAGTTTTACAAATCGCGCTTGCCTGCCTGCTATCAGGCATAGTATCCAACGCTGAAGCGCAGACCATTCTGGAGCAGCGCCAGAATACTACAAGTAATGTGCAAATGATGCTAACGAATGACGGCATTTACGGCATGAATGTCAGGGCGAACGCAGGCGGAACCTACTGGCCTCGCGGCTCAAAAAACCAGTATATTTTTGGCGGCGGAATCTGGTTTGGAGCTTTAAAAAATGTGGACGGAAATGATAAGAAATTAACCTTCCTCAGCTATAATCCCAATTCAGGGATTTCATGGGCTGCTCCCGGCAGGATCGAGGACGGTGCGGAATTAGATTCTACACAGGCCGCCAAATATGCAATGCAATTTTCAACAGATTACAATCCCGACGGCACAGCAAAAAATCCTGCAAATCCAAAATGGCCAATCTGGAAGGCCAGAAGCGGAGTACTTGGCTTCAATGGAAATTATGGTTCGTATGTATATGCTGAAGCTGACCGCTCAAGCGTGGTGTATCCGAAAGGCGCGGCGTTTGTTTCCAATGAAGATATTATTTCGGTTTTTAAAGATACGGATATGTATCGATATGAACTAAGTGGGCATGAAACAACAAACCTGGGTTTACCGCTCGGTATACAATACGAGCAGGCGGTGTACTCATGGAATATCGGCACACCGCTTCAGGATGTGATCGTCATGCGCTATACAATGATCAACACATCGCAGGATGTTTTGAAAGACTGCTATTTTGCCCCGGCATTAGATGCTGATCTGGCAATACAAGGCAATGTAAGCGAGGGCGCACAAAATGACCATGTCAAATATTTTTCCGAGCGGCCTGACCTCCAGACGGCGATTCAGTGGACAGATGAAAACAAAGGCGAGAAAGACTTCGGCGTTCTGGCTGTATCGCTCATTGAAACTCCGGCTGTAACTGCAAATGGAAATCTCCGCAAAGACAAAAAAGCATATAATTTCAACGAGCAAATCGGTTTGGAAACATTCAGAAATTGGACAATAGACGTTGATCCTTTATCAAGCGATCTGCGCTATGATTTCATGTCGAGCGGTCTGCGAGACGGCGATAATGGCCCCGGTGACAAGCGTTTCCTTGCCGCTACCGGGCCGTTTACCATGCAGCCGGGCGATACCGCACACGTTGCAGTTTCCTTTACTTTTGCAAACCGCGTCATAAAGCAGGCAGCTTTAAAAGTTGATGAAATCACGGCGCAGGATGATTATACAGAACTAATTTCAAAAATCGAAGCTGTCCGCACAGAACTCTATCCTGATCTCGTAGCTTCTGTCGAAACAGAAAATCTTTTAAAAGAAAAATCTGCATTCATCTCTTTAAAAAACGACGCAGCAACGCTTCATTTTAAAAATGACACTTTTAAAAATATCCGCGCCGAACTCTTCAATACGCTCGGCGAACGCATGATGACAATTCACAATGGCGACATTTCTACAAGCGAAATTTCTTTTAAAACAAACGAGCTTTCGGCTGGAATGTATTATTGCGTGATTGCTTCAAACGGTGAAAGAATCACGCTTCCAATGACAATTGTTCGGTAAAAAATTTTAAAAGAATCTAATAGAAATAAAAAAGGGAGCGGCTTTTAAAACCGTTCCCTTTCTTTTAAAAACTCTTTTTTAAAACTTATTTTTTCAATAAATGCTCCTCTAAAAACTTCTCCATTGCTTCATAAAATTCAAACCTATTTTCCTCATTGTGGAAGCCGTGGCCTTCGTTTTCCTTTACCATGTACGGCACTTCCACGCCATGCTCGCGGAGAGCTTTTACCATCTGGTCTGATTCGTCCACGTTTACGCGCGGGTCTTTTGCGCCCTGTGCGATGAAAAGCGGCGCTTTGATTTTATCCACATGAAATACCGGCGAGGCGCTTTTTAAAAGCTCGGTATCTGTTTCGGGATTGCCAACCATCTCGTACATCATGTCGAGGAATGGTTTCCAGTATGGCGGGATTGTTTTCATAAACGTAAAGAGATTAGAAACGCCAACATAATCCACACCGCACACATACAATTCCGGCGTGAAGGCAAGCCCCGCCAGCGTGCAATATCCGCCGTAGCTTCCGCCGTAAATGCCCACACGTTTTGGATCTGCAATGCCTTGTTCAATAAGGTAATTCACGCCGTCGGTCACGTCGTCCTGCATTGCCTTGCCCCACTGTTTAAAAGACGCTTCCCAGAATTTTCGTCCGTAACCCGTCGAACCGCGATAATTGATTTTTAAAACCGCAAAACCGCGGTTTGCGAGGAATTGAATTTCGGGATTATATGTCCACGTGTCACGCACCCACGGGCCGCCGTGCGGATTCACCACCACCGGCAGATTTTTCGCTTCAACGCCTTTGGGCACGGTGAGGTAGCCGTGTACCGTCAGCCCGTCGCGCGTTTGATATTGAATTGGCTTCATTTCGCACAGCTCAGTCTCATCCAGCCACGGGCTGAGGTCGGCCAGCTTTTTTAAAACATCGGCCTTAAAATCATACAGATAATATGCGCCAAGCGAACGGTCGCTCCACGTACGCACGATGAAAATTTCCTCCGCTTTATCGGAATTTATAATCCCGATTTCGTATTTGCCCAGCTTTTCCGCCAGCTTTTTAAAAAGCTCTTCGGTTTTTGCATCAAGGAATTTGCGCTCGCGCTTCCACGTCGTGTAGCTGATAGACGTCAGCACTTTCCGCTTTTTGGAAAACGACATGCTTTCCACGTCCACTTCCGGGTGTTCAAAAAGTACTTGTAATTCTTTCCCATTTTCAATATCAAACTCAATTATCGCGCTTTTGTCCCGACCGATATTCGACGCCGCGTAGATATGTTCGTTTTTAAAATCAAAAAACAGCGGGCTGACATTCTCGCGGAAGTTCGTCGTGAGAATTGTTTTAAAAGGTTCGCTTTCGGTTTTGCGGTACAGCAAGCTGTTATTCACGCCGTCACTTTGCAACGCGATACGGATTTTGCCGTTGTGGTCAGTCACCCACGCTGCAATATTGCCCGGATTTTCCGCAACGATTTCCATCACGCCGGTTTTAATATTCATGCGGCACACATCAAAAACTTCCGGGTTGCGCTGGTTGATGGAAATGAGGATTTCATTATCAATTTCCTCTAATTCATCTATAATCCCCACACGCACATTTTCAAACGGCGTGAGGCAATCAAGGTTCTCGCCCGTATGGTCAACGGCGTACAGCAGGAAATTCTCATCGCCGCCATTATCACGGATGAACAAAATCCGCTCATTACTTCCCCAAAAATATCCCGCTATATCGCGGTCTTTTTCAAAGGTTACCTGCACCGCTTTTCCCGACTCGCGATTCTGCACAAACACATTCATGCGGTTTTCGTACGGCTGCGTGAACGAAATATGCTTGCCATCCGGCGAAATCTGGAAACCGGATTTTTCCGGGTTTTTAAAAAAGTCACGTAGTGGGATTCGTGGTGCGGTGGTTAAATTTTCTGACATTGTTTGCCCTTTATTTGTTGAATTTTGATTGTCTGAACTATGATTTTTAGGATTAAGTGATTGTAGGATTTATACCTCTTGCCGCCGTCATTCTGAGTGAGGTCTTCCGACGAAGAATCTCTCTTCCTGCATCGTACCTTTGAACAACTTTCGCCATATTTAAGAGAGATTCTTCGCTGCGCTTCAGAATGACGAAAGCCTTAAAAAAACTTTTTAAAAACTCCTACACATTCAACTCTTTAAAGGCACTCTCTTTTAAAACCTGCTTATGTGCCTTATCGCATTTCATCACAACAATCGTGATGTCGTCGTGCTGTTTTGCTTTTCCGATAAACGTTTTCACATCCGCCACCAGATTGTCCATGATGTCGAGGGAACCGCCTTTCGAGTTGGCAATTGCAGCGCAGCAGCGTTCCTCGCCATATTCATCACCGCTTGTATTGACCGCTTCGGTGACGCCGTCGGTGTACATCACGAGTGCGTCGCCGGGTTTTAAAACGACGGAGGAATTTTTTGTGACGCGGTCGAAAACTGCGCCGGAGTCAAGCCCGAGAGCGAGTCCGCGTGCATGCAGGAGCGCCGCAGTATTTGTTTCCGCATAGCGAATAATGAGCGGATTGTGCCCCGCCTGCGCGTACGTAAATTCCATCGTTTCCGTATCAAGAACGCCGTACACGAGCGATATGAATTTGCCGCGTTCCATCGTTTCGTACAGCAGCTTATTTACTTTTGAAAGCACGTCGGCGGGCGACAGCGCCATGCGAACCTGCGAGACAATAACGCCTTTCGCAAGAGTAATATAGAACGCGGCAGACATTCCTTTGCCGGAAACGTCGCCGATGAGAATTCCCAAATGGCGCTCATCAAGATTGAAAAAGTCGTAGTAATCACCGCCAACCTCAAACGCCGGAATACAAATGGCCGCAACGTCGAGCGCGGGATACACAGGCATTTTCGTTGGCAGCAGGCGACTTTGCACGACTTTTGCAGCGACTAATTCCTCGCGCATCCGCTTTTCGTCTTCGAGCGTTTTTAAAAAGTCCGGGATGTAATCTTCTTCGTCTACTTGTTCGGGAGTTTTTAAAAAGCCGATAATTCCCAAACCGGCAATAATTGTCAGGACTGCGATGAAAAGCGTTGCAACCCACGGAATTTGATTTATTGCGGGAATAAAATAAAGAATTACGCTCACAATTCCCGAAATGACCAGCGCGAGAAAATCCACGTAGTAAAAAACGAGGAAACCGATAATGCCTGACAGCGCGCCGGTCGCAAGCACAAAACCATCAACGCTTCCCTGCATCGAAGCAATCACCGCTCCGGCTATAGCGCTGATAATGAGCGGCGCGAGGATTGGCAGCTTTTTTAAAAAGCCGATGCGCTTCGTAATCGTCGGGCCGACAAGCACGGAAATATTATTGATAAGCGGGATGAACGCAAACGTGGAAAGCACGATGAGCAGCGGGTTTAAAAGCAGCAAATCCCACGCTGAGTTGAAAATCGTGTTCTGAAGCGATGAGTCGCGGCCGATAGTTTTTAAAAGCGCAAAAAGCGCGGGCATCATTGCGAAGCTTACAATCCCCGTTGTAATTCCCCACAAAATGCTGCGCCCGGTGAAAAATGAATTCCACGGCTGGCTTTTAAAACGGCTGAGCGTGTAGAATTTCTCGGGGAACATTTCCTGCGTGAGTGATACGATGCCCGCCGCGGGCATTCCTGCAAGCAGAAATCCGACAAAAACGAAATACGCGATAAAGAAAAGCACGAGGACAATTGCAGGCAAATCCGGCATAATCGTAATGACCGACGCGAAAAAATACAGCGCCACTGCCGTGCTCACGGCAAGTGTAAACGGAATGCTCACCGCGCGTTTGCGAAGCTGCATCACGAAAACACCGATGTAGCCGATAATTGCCAGCGCGATAAGCACGCCAACGATGATGCCGGGCGTCGCGCCGCTGCCTGATTTCGGCGCTGTGGCTTTTGAAATATACAGCTTTTCCCAGCCGAGTTGCCATTGGTTTTGCGCGCTTATATTGAGCTGTGTTGCCGCAAGGCGGATTTGTTCGGTGTGGTATTGTGCGTCGCGTGTCGTGGTGGTAAATGCAATTCCCGCGAAGTCTTTTTCAGGCGTCCACAGCGCGGCCTTTAAAAGCTCTGATTTTTTGGGTGGTAATTTTTTTAAAAGTTCAGCAAGGATCGCGGTTGTGTCGGAGCGGTCGAGATTCAACGTGTCTTTTTCTTTAAAACTTACCATCTCGCCGTTCCGCCCAACCATAAAACGTAAAAGCGCAGCACCTGATGAATTCGACGAATTTCGCCGTGAACCCGCACTAAAACTGATGTTGAAATTCCCGCCACTCTGACCTTCCGTTATCACTGCTTCAAATAGCGAAAACGGCGTATTTTCCTTTTTAAAATATTCCTTCGCTGCAAAAGTACCGATACTGTCCACCACACCTTCCGTCAAATCTTCATCAATAACCGGCGCGCGGATAATCGTCACCGAATCGCGGCTGATATTGTTCGCGGCAAGAATGCTATCGGCCAGGCGCATCACTTCCGGCTCCACATTGCGCGCCTCCTCGGGGAAAAGCCAGTACGGCCGCAGCGCAAAAACCGCCAGCAGCGAAAGTGTGATTAAACTAACGAGCGCCACAGTTTCTATCAGCGAGCGCTTTTGCGGGAATGGATTCATATTGTCCTGTTTTTAAAAACTTCTCTTTTTAAAAGTACGTGCTTTGGTGCGAAAGGTTACCTTGCAGATGTGCAAATTACGGCAAAATCACGCTTTTAAAAACTTGTTTTTAGAAACTTGCTCTCCATTTTTATAACTGTCATTCCCGCGAAAGCGGGAATCAACGCCGGAAGGATGCGTTAGGGTTACAATTCTCGTTTTAAAAATAGCTCTTTTTAAAACCTTACAGTATCATTTTTCAACTTCTTCTGACATTGATTCCCCTTTTCAGGGGAATGACATTTAAAAAATTAAGAACGTAGCAGCCCTGCTCCCAAAAGGGATTTTAGAAAATTTTAAAAACTCTCATTGAACCACAGAACTTCGTAATTTTGCTTTTAAAAATCACTAACAAAACAACCATGAACGAACGCATATTCGACATATTCCTTGAGCGCGGCGAGCTAAAACTCACGCCCGAAGACATCACGCTTTTAAAAAAATTCTTTCACTACCTCGATGTGAACAGCTTATTTCTGCGCTCGTACGAAATAGCTTTGGAGCCGGTTTTTTTCATCAGCGATGACGCCATTCGCTATAAATTTTCGCTTTCGGAGATTAAAGCAATGTGGCTGTCTTTAAAAGCGGGAAATCGCATTGAGTGGGAAACGCTGCCGTTTGAATATGTGGCGGGAAGTGATGCGCGGAAGAGTTTTTAAAAGTAATGGTTTTTTTCTATATTGTATACTATACATTCACCAATACTACCTTACAGAATTCCTTGTATGAAAACAGCAGCAGTTTTGCTATTATCAGTTATTATTATATCCTGCACTTCTACGAAACCACCTGAGACCAAAAAACAACCGGCAGCTTTTGACAGTGACAGCAATGCAATTGTATTTGTGGTTTTAAAAATCAGGAAAGATTCGGCACAGGGAAAAAATATCATCGAGGTGGTCAGCAAAACTCAGAGTGCAGGTATAATTAAAAATAAAGCACAAACCCGAACTGATCCTGAAAATTACCTGACCATTGATACTTTTAAAAATGACAGTCTTTTTAGTACAATGACCATGGAGCATCCGTTGCTCAAGCGCATAGAATATATTGATGATAAAAACACGCTTCAGTCAAAAAGTATAGAACTTGATACAGAGGAGTTTTTCATCCGACTGCATATCAAAGGAAAGTCAAATTGGCTCAGAATATCAGAAACTTTAAAGAACGGTTTAAAAAAAGAGTTAACCACTATACAACTATAGAAAATGAAAAAAATATTACTGCTTATTGCAGTACAATTTGTAGCACTGCATTTTTTAAAAGCGCAAACGTTTGAAATTGACACCTTGCAGTACAAAGGAAGTACGGATAAATATATCAATCTCGTGATAATGGGTGATGGCTATACGGCTGCTGAACAGGATACATTTGTAGAGGATGCCAGGAATTCTTCAGATCATCTTCTTAGCCAAATCCCATGGTCGAATTATAAGAATTACTTTAATGTATTTGCCATAAAAGTTATTTCCGCAGAATCCGGTACAAAACATCCCAACACAGCAGATGACTGCAATGCTTCTGTGCCGGCTTCCAATCCAGAAACATACTTTGGGTGCACTTTTGATTATTATGGTATTCATAGATTGGTCGTTCCGGTCAATACATCAAATATTGCGTCTGTTCTTGCAAATAATTTTCCAAATTACGACCAGGTTATTATCCTCGCTAATACTCCGTATTATGGCGGCTCCGGCGGAGAATTTGCGACTTCGACGACAGATCAAGCTAGCAATGAAGTAACAGCCCACGAAATAGGCCATTCTTTTGCCAAGCTTGCAGATGAATATTATGCAGGCGACAGCTACGCGCGCGAATCAGCTAATATGACACAGGAAACAGGCCCGGGACTGGTGAAGTGGAAAAACTGGATGGACTACGAAGGTATAGGAATATATCCGCACTTCGGTGGCGGAAATGCATCGCAGTGGTATAAGCCGCATGAAAATTGCAAAATGCAGTCGTTGGGTTCGCCGTTTTGCAGTGTCTGCGCTGAAACTATCGTCAAAACCATTCATTCACTTGCGAGCCCGCTTGTAAGCTTTACGCCCGTAAATTCTGCGATTAATACTGCTGACAATTTCATTGATTTTAAGCTCACAGAACTGATCCGCCCTACTCCCGATAACCTAAAGATTGAATGGAGATTAGATAATACCATTATTGCCATGAATACTGATTCTCTAAAAATCGATCAAAGCAAACTCTCGGGCGGTATCCATAGTTTGACGGCAAGCGTGATTGATACGACGCCTTTAATACGGGATGAATCTCACACACTGGCTTATATCAGCACAGTTTCGTGGACAATCAGTACCATGGCGTCCGGCATCGAAGTGACAAGTGCAGTACATAAGGTTTCCTGCTCTATATTCCCAAATCCATCGAGCAATACTCTCAATATCGCGATTGAATCTGACAAAGAAAGTACGCTTTCAATTCAGGTTATTTCTCTGGAAGGAAAAGTGGTCCGGCAGATAGACAATGAAATGCTCGTCAATGGCAAATATTCCAATACAATTGATATTGAAAATTTAGCGAATGGAGCGTATACCATAGTTTTTAAAATTGATGGCCTGACGCACACGCAGCATTTTGTCAAGCAATAGAATATTCTAAAAATGATTCGAATATGTAGCGAGAAGTGATGCGCGGAAGAGTTTTTAAAACCTGATTCTAATAATTCAACAGCAACATTAAAAAAAAATGAAATTACTCATAGCCCTGTTTTTTCTCTTTTCATGTAGCTACAATGCATATGCCTGCAGTGTATATAAAATCACTTTACATGGCAAAACATTTGTCGGGAATAATGAGGATTATTGGAATCCTAATACAAGAATGTGGTTTGAGAGAGGGCAAAATGGAAATTATGGAGGTATGTATGTGGGGTTGGACAACTTCTATCCACAAGGTGGGATGAATGAAAAGGGACTGGTATTTGATGGATTCTCTGTCACTTCCAGAGCAATGAAATCAAATCCAAATAAATTATCTCCCCAAAATAATATACTACAGTATATTATGCAGAAGTGTCAAAATATCGATGACGTTTATAAGATAGTTGAAAAGTATGATTTATCAAATATGCTTATTTCAAGTATGTGGATTTTCATCGATGCTGAGGGAAATTATCTGGTAGTCGAGGGAGATACTGTAACAAAAGGCAATGATAGCACATATGTACTTTCTAATTTTTGCCCTTCTCAAACGCCGGATTTGGATAAAGTGGACATTCCATCGTATCAAAACGCCAGAAAATTACTGGAAGCAAAATCAGATACAACACTTTCTTTTCTTACCGCCTTGAGTGATACCCTACACCAGAGTTTTCCGCAGGATTTGGGTGGAACGCAATACACCACGATTTACGACCTGAAAGAGAAAGTCATTCATCTATATTATCACCACGATTATTCTAAAAGTATTACGATTAATCTAACCGACGAACTACAAAAAACAGATACAGTGCTGAATATTCCGGAGCTATTCCCGAATAATGTATCAGGCAAAGAGAATTTTAGAAAAATAAACAAGGCAAAAGACTTTTTAAAAGAACTTGCAAACCCCGAGTTTTCGGTCAGCTATTCAAAAATAAAAGATGCAATCAAGGCAAAAGACCTTTCGATTTTAATGCGTTTATTTGAGAGTGAAATCAACACCATAGGTTATGATTTGCTCAACGGAAAGGATAAAACACCTGCAATCAATGTTTTTACATTGAACGTAGAATATTTCCCAACTTCATGGAATGCGTACGACAGTTTAGGTGATGCATACTTCGAGGACAAAAACTATGCTGTAGCGTTGCTTAATTACAGGAAATCGTTAGAATTAAATCCGAATAATCAAAATGCTATAAAGCAAATAAAGCAATTGACTAAATAGCCCCTTCCCTTGGACAAGAAAGCAGAAACGCAGAATTCAAATTGTCAGGACTTTTAAAAATGGTGTGATTTTGGTTTGAATGTGTGACTGGAAGTGATGCGCGGGTGAGTTTTTAAAAACGGTTTTGGGAAATGTTTTTTTCTGTCGTAGATTGAGTTTTTAAAACACCTTTGGTTATTTCATTATATTGCAGTAACCTCAGCTCCACAAGTTAGCAGATATTTTACAAAAACTGAACAATGAAGAAAATCATATTTATATTAGTGACATTTTGTAGCTATACTTTAGGCTATTCACAACATCTATATTCTGAAAAATATGAGAACTGTAAATTAGAGAGATTCTGTCTTGATTGTGGTGATACAAAGGCTGAACCTCCAAAATCATTAATGAATGAATTGATAGACAAATTTGATAAAGAGAGTTTGGGCAAAATAAAAGGCAACATAGAAGTGCAAATTCTAATTGATGACAGTGGAAAACCTTGTCTTTTAAGTTCACTCAATCAAACAAACATTTCCTCTGTACAACTCGGACTACAAAAGGCAATAAATTCCACTTCTAATTGGGAGCCAGCTATATCAAAAGATAAAAAAACTAACAGTTCTGTTTCTTTAGTTTTTTTATTTGAAAATGGCAATTTTTCAGCAAAGCGTAAAATCTTTGATTTTACAAATCAGTCAAATGAAAAATCTATTGGAAGGCCTCATGTTGAAGGAACTGAAAAAAATAAACTTTCAAAAAGCTGGACTGTTTTCACTCAAGAAAACTCTGAATTACCTTGGGATATGACAAGAGCAATTGCAAGTGATTTAGAGGGTAATATTTGGATAGGAACAGATGATGGAATCGTAAAAATAACCAATGATAAATGGGAACATTTTAACTCAAAAAACACAATAATCGCTGCAACAGCTTACAACAAAAATAAGACACAATCAGTACGGGATTTAGAAGTTGATAAAAACAATAACAAGTGGTTTATTGCTGGATGGGATGCTTACAAATATGATAATGAAAATTGGACAAAATACGATTCTATAAATTCTCCTATAAATTGGGCAAGAAAAATTTTTGTTGACCATGCAAATAATATATGGTTTACATCTTGGGATGGTGTTGCAAAGTTTGACGGAAAAAATTGGTCAGTAATCAACAAGCAAAATTCAAATCTGCCAACTAATAAAACTCTTGGCGTTTATGTAGATAAGAAAAATAGAATATGGATTGGAACATTTGAGGGAAATGTAATCATTGAAAATGGTGTAACTCAACAATTAAATAAGGAAAACTCGCCATTATCAAAAGCATATATTTCAAAAATCCATGAAGACAAGAATGGGAATTTATGGTTTGACTTATTCAATGAAAAGTCAGACGATGCAGGAATGTACGTGTTAGATTTAGAAGGAAATTGGACAAGAATTATTCATCCAAATTCTAAAATGTTTAGTGAAAATGCAATCAATGATTTTTATCTGGACGAAGACACCAACTTATTATGGATAACATTAAATGGTGTTGGAGTGTTAAGTTATGACATTACCTCAAAAACATGGGAAACGTACACAAATAAAAATTCAAATGTTCCAAGCATTCATTGTGAAAGAATCACAAAAGACAAAAATGGTGCAATTTGGATAGCAACTTATGCAGGTGTTATAAAGCTGAACAAATAACATCATCTTCTAAAACGGTTTGTGCTAAACCGGCTGAACTTTAGGACAATATCGGGCTTTTATACTCAATTTCAGGCCGCAACGCAAAGTCTCAAAACATTATATGCCATCAGATTGCCACTTCCCCTTTTAAAAACTCCGGCTCCTCATTCTCCCGTTTTAAAAGCTTCGT
>JAZKFS010000081.1:0-15657 GCA_040386315.1 Bacteroidota bacterium | reverse complement strand
TTTCGCCGCCGTTGGCGATTGCAGCGTACGCATTAGCGATTTGAAGCGCCGTTGCGCCAAGCTCGTAGCCGTATGACATGTACATTTTCGTTGTGCCGTCGAACTGCTTCGGCTTTTTGATTTTGCCCGAAACCTCGCCCGGAAGGTCAATTCCCAGCGGAATTCCAAACCCGAAATCGCGCACGTATTTGTAAAATTTGTCGTTCGTCATCTTGCGCGCCAGCTCGGCAAACACGATATTGCTCGACTGCTCCATGCTTTTTAAAAACGTCACGCGTCCCATCGGGTGTGCGTCGGTAATCGTCATGTCCGCGATTTTTAAAACGCCGCCGTGCGCATCCACCGTGTCTTTCGGCGAAATCAGCTTTTCCTCAAGCGCCGCCGCCGCCGTCACGAGTTTAAAGGTCGAACCCGGTTCGTACATGTCGGTGATCGAGCGAATCCGCATTCCGTCGGTCGTGGCGGTTGTCATATTATTTGGGTCGAAGGTCGGGTAGGACGCCATCGCGAGGATTTCGCCCGTGCGCGGATTAATCGCTACCGCCGTGCCCGACGCCGCCTGCGACTGCGTAATTCCCTGCTGTAGCTCGAATTCCACCACGCTCTGAATATCCATGTCCAGCGTCAGAACCACCGTGCGCCCGTTCTGCGCCTGCGTGACCGGCGCGCTCACCGCCGGATGAAGCTTGCCTCGGCCGTCGCGCTGCATCAGCTGGAAACCGCCCGTGCCCGCCAGCAGCGAGTCCTGCCCGAGCTCCACGCCGCTCACGCCCTTATTATCCACGTTCGTCGCGCCAATGACCTGCGCCGCCACCGAACCGTACACGAAATTGCGGCGCGGCTCATGATACCGCAGCAGACCGCGGTCCTGAATCGTATCGAGTAAATCGCTTTTAAGCCCCAGAATCGAGCGGGCAAGCCACACGAACGAGTTTTTTGATGACGTAATTTTCTTTTGATATTCCTTGGCGGGTTCGCCTGTGGCCTGCTCCAACAGCTGCGAAACCTGTTTTACATTTTTTAAAACCGTCGGGTCAACCGCGATAGACGTGCTCTGAATGGTGGAGGCAATCACTTTCCCGTTTCGGTCGAGAATTGTGCCGCGCTCGGGGCGAAGCTCGATACGCGAGTCGTACTGCCGTCGCGCGCGCTCCTGGTAGCTCTCGGCCTGGAGCACCTGCACGAAAAACAGCCGCGTGAGCACACCCGCAAAGCCCATGAGAAAGAGCACCGCAAGAAGCTTGGTCTTCCACTGCACGCGTGGCGGCTTTTCGCCCGGAAACGACGGTATAAATGCCATGATACTTTTTAAAAACGGAAGGTGAATTGTACGGCGCTTTTAAAAATGCTGCTTTTTAAAAACGATAACGGCTCTAAAATACAAAAAAGTGGCGAAATGTGAAAAGGTATGTTTTTAAAGGGGTTGGGGTTAACAAAAAACCTCTCAAATTTAATATGAGCGAGGTTTAAATTAATTAGTGATTCTTCCACCAATCAAAACTATCAGAAACAATGATTTCATTTTTTTGCTGATGATGAGTAGTTTTCATCGGTATCGTTTTAAATTGTAATCTATTCTTTTCAGCAAGCTGCCGAATTTCCGGAGTATCGTCATAAGTTAGCATGAATTTTCCTTGAATCTTTGCCGACAACTCGAAGAGTTTCTCATGGTCAATTTGAAAATGAGTGTATAACCTTTTGCCTGCAATAGTATAAGGCGGGTCAATAAAAAAATATGCTTCTTTATTATTAAGATTTTCCTCAATAATTTTAAAAGCATCACCAGTAATGAAGCTTATTTTTTCTTTTATTGAATTGATAGCAACTATTCTGTCGCGTAGCGTCTTTGGATACCAACGCGAAGCAATTCCCTTACCATTTTCGCCATTTTTAAGAATACCAGAACCTTTCGCGATAATTCCACCGTGACAAATTCTATTCTTTAGAATTGTACAAAAAGCTATATCTTGGAGAAGCTTATTTGAATTTGAAAATTCTGCTTGGACATTTTCATGTGTTAAATCAAATGTAAAGATTTTATCAGCTAACCATTGATTCTTTCCATTAAGAATAACTTCCCATACAGCAGCAACTTCTTCATCTTTTTCCACCATGGTGATATGATTGACCAAATTTTCAAAAGCGGCAGTTAGACTTACAATCCCACCACCAGCAAAAGGTTCAATCAAAAAGCTTGATGTTTTATTACTTTGCCTTAACCATTGGCGAACTGTTGGAATAAGCCATGTCTTGCCACCTGGATATCTAAATGGACTTCTTTGAGGAACTGATGCGACATTAACTGTCTTCTTTGGTATTGATACTTCGTCTATACCAAATATTAACTGCTGTTCCTTTACTTTATTCAACGACGATGTCTTCAGTGTCATATGTATCTGTGTTTCCAGTTCGTTTTGTATCAAGCTTCCTTTGTAATATTTTGGTGAATTCGCTAATTGGCCCAGCTTCAAACTTTGCAATCTGCTTTAAAGCAATTTCGAACTGAGTATATACTATGCGCTTAAGCTTTACAGATAAAGTCTGATTTTCAGTTGGCTCTAAGTCGTAAAGGAAAAATGCAAAATCTGATTCCGCTTTTTCTACTTCTGGAAGTTCCGGAAGAGTTTCATAGAAATTCGTTTGTATTGCAACGACTTGCTTTTTATTCCATTGTTTTAAAATAGAACCTTTAGCAATAATCTGAGGAATTAATCTTTTTCTTGATGAAGACAAATAATCAGGCTTGGGATTTTTAAAAGCATTTTTCCAAACAAATTCAGGGGTCGGATTTTCTAAGTAAGCTGTAAATGGACCTGTTAAATTTCCTGAAATGTAAACGGCTTGAACTTCAAGAGAGCCAAAATCAAGAACTCGGCCTTTGTCATCATAAGAAACTAAAACATAATCAATATTTCCAGCTGATTTATCATATTTGTCTTTAAGTCGCACTTCTCCTACATGAGTCCATGCTACTCCATCCTCAAATATAAAGCCTGCTGCATCACTAATAATTGACCAATCTTCTCTGAATCTCACTGGACAGATAATAACTTTGTTTCCTTTATGATTCAAGCTGCAAACTCCAAGAGGAAACTCTATGCTATTCTTGGTGCAATTTGATACGATATTATTAAAAGGACAAAGTTTATCTTCTCTGTATCTATTTGCTCTTTCGGATTCATTGGTGATAGGAAATCCGAAAACCTCGCCTAGTGGTTGCGAATCAGCCTTTTCAAAATTCATTTCTTAAAGTTTAAAGTGAGCATTTTAAAGAATTCAAAACAAAGTTACTGAAAACTTTCGTCTTAAATTTAACTGAAAAATAATTGCCCTCGCCACAGCACAAACACGCCATAAAGCATCACACCGCGCAGGAAAACCCATTTCCGCCGTACGCCCGTGTTTTTAAAAGGAAAACCCACAGCTTTTTAAAAATCATTACGCAATCTCCACTATCTTCCGCAAATCAGCAACGACATAATCAGCTTTAAAATCAGCGTTGCTGTTTTTCCGATTGATGAAAATAGACGTCATGCCGCTTGCATTAGCTCCGAGAATATCTTTTTCTTCATTGCCGATATACATCATTTCTTCGGGCTTCACGCGGAGCTCTTTTGCCAGCATTTCGTAACCCTTTGTGTTCGGCTTGCGGTATTCCACTTCGAAGGACGTTACCAGCGCATCAATGTACTTTTCAAACTGCCGGATGTCGTTGCGAACAAATTCTTTGGGCATTCCATACGGCACATCAGTCAGGATTCCAATGGGAATATTTTTGCTTTTTAAAAGCTCCAGCGTAGCAATCGTATCGTCATAGACAATCGCTTTGCGCTGGAAATACGTGAAATACGCATTGATAGCGCTATTGAGATTATGCGGCTGAATATCCCAGCTTTGCAGTATTTCCGAAAAAATCAATTCCGCTGTTACTTCATGTTCGCGGTGATTAATGCGCGTATTATATTTCGCCAAAGTGCTGCATCCGCTTTGGAGCAATTCGTCATCTGGCATGAATTGACACGCGGCGGCAACTTCCTGAAGCGCTGATATGTACAGATGTTGCCAGCTTAACGGCACATCTTTGTATTCAATAAGCGTATCGCCTAAGTCAAATCCAATTGCTTTTATCATGGTTTTTTTTAAAAGAAAAACGGGTGCAGTTTTTTAAAACTACTTCCTCACACCGAAAAGCCGCTCGTCAAAACTAAACAATTCTGTTGTGATAATTGAAATTTTTGCGATGTCGCGGTGGAGCGGATTGATGAGAAAATTGTAGTCGCCTGGCACAACAACGGACGGCACTTTTAAAACAAGCGATTTCCCTTCGCGGATAAATGCGTCGCCAATGAGCTGTGTGGAGTTCGAGTGCGGAATGGAATTCCAATCGCCGGTTAGTTCGGAAGGTTTTAAAACCACGATTTTGACGCTGTCGGGGATTTCGATGGAAATCATTTCATAGTCTTTCGGTATGATGCCAAGCGGGATATGCACGGCAATTTCGGTGGTGCAGAGTGCGCGCGACTGGCTGGTGTAGAGCATTGGCGTGCCGCGGCTGTTCCATCTGCCACCGGTCATTTCAGCGCCACGGCCGGAGAGATCACGGCTGTATTTTGACTTTGAAAGCCGAAAGACCGTCATGCCAGCACGCCGTGTTCGATACGGGTAAGCTCGTCATTGAGCAGCTGTATGCCGAAAGTGTTGTCGAGAAGCTCCTTTGGCGTGATATTCCCAAGCGCGATATTTTGCGTCACCAGCCACGTATAAAAATACTTTTCATCGTCAAAAACCTCAACGCCTCTTTTAAAAAGCAGGAGGATTTGGATAATTCTTTCTGAGTGAATAGAATCAAAACGTTGCTTTTTTTCTTTATAGCGTTGCAGCGTCCGGTCTGATATATTCAGGAAGGACGACCATTCAATCAGGGAAAACGGGCTTTGATTCACAAAAGAATTAAACGCGGAAAATTCCACACCTTTGCGTGTTTCGGAGATTATGCTGTGAATATTTTTATCGTCAATTGACTGATAGGAAAATATAGTTGACGCTGCCATTATAGACTCTTTTGTAAGGGTGAAACTTGTCATAAATATAACGACAAATGTCAGAAAATAGTTTTTAAACGAATCTTTTAAAAAGAAAAACCCCGCATGTTGTTTAAAAGCATACAGGGTTTTAAAAAGTTTTTAAAAACTCTACTTACGGCATTTTCTGCACAAGCCCGATGAATTCTGCACGCAAGCCCTGCGGGTCAAAGCTGCGCGCACCATTTGCCAGGTCAAGTATCATTTGTTTTGTCAGCGTGCCTTTGTGCTGTGATTCTTTCATCATGAGGCCAAGCCCTGTGACGGCAGTTACAAAGCGCATATTCTCCGATGATTTACTGATCTCTACCGGGCGGACTTTGATGGTATGGCTCAGCAGGCGGCTTACATCTTCATTCGGCATTTTGTAGCGGAAATCCATATTGACATAATCAATTCCGTCGCCGATATCTTTTAAAACAACTTCATACAGCGCTGTAATTGTTTGTCCCGAACCGATCTCGCCCGCGTCTTTTTTATCATCAACAAAATCTTCTTTATTTAAAGAACGGTTTTCATAACCGATCAGGCGATAGGATTCGACTGTGGCAGGATTGAACGTAATCTGGATTTTTCCGTCTTTAGCGACGGTGTATAGCCGTTCGCGTTCGTCAATAAATACTTTTTTAAGCTGCTGTGAATTGTCAATATATTCGTAATTTCCATTGCCTTTATTCGCGATCTGCTCCATCATTTCATCATTGAGATTTCCTGTTCCAAAGCCCAGCACGGTAAGATAAACGCCACTTTCGCGCTTTTCCTCAATGAGTTTTACAAGCTCGTCGGTAGAAGAAGTTCCTACGTTAAAATCACCATCCGTTCCGAGTATAACGCGGTTATTTCCTTTTACAATGAAATTCTGTACAGCGATTTCGTACGCTGTTTTAATTCCCGCTGCACCGGCTGTCCCACCGCCTGCGCCTAACTGGTCAATGGCAGCTTTTATTTTTGCTTTTTCGCTTCCTTTAGTTGACTGGAGCAAAACCCCAGCCTCGCCCGCATATGTGACAATTGCAACACGGTCATCATCTTTCAAACCATCCGCCATGATTTTAAAACCCTGTTTTAAAAGCGGGAGCCTGTCTTCCGAACTCATCGAACCCGACACATCAATTAAAAACACGAAGTTTGAACTGCCTAATTCTGATTCTGTAAGAGTTTTGCCTTTTAAACCTATCCGCACAAGTTGATGCTGAGTATTCCACGGGCAGGTAGCCATCTCGGAATTTATCGAAACATTCTCACCGGCAGCAGGTTCTGAATAATTATACGTAAAAAAATTGATGTATTCCTCAATGCGCACGGATGCTTTCGGCGGCTTCTGTCCTGAATTGATATAACGGCGCATATTGGAATACGAACCGCCGTCTGCGTCAATCGAAAAGGTAGAAACCGGCTGTTCGGTTGTGCTGACGAAAGGATTTTCTTCGTAATCTTTATACTTTTCACTTAGCTGAGG
The DNA here is from genome assembly GCA_040386315.1 of Bacteroidota bacterium. GTDB lineage: Bacteria > Bacteroidota > Ignavibacteria > Kapaibacteriales > DASPKH01 > DASPKH01. Next base: position 9,117 of record JAZKFS010000081.1, on the reverse strand, counting down.
GTTGGAATTATCACCAAATCCATCAGGGGAAACCATCATCGAATCATTCGTCGTACCGCAACCGATCATCGCAATCGTGAGAAATGCACAGGCAAGCCCGGATAAAATTTTCATACGTCACCTCATGTTTTTAAAAAGTTTTTAAAAGCGTTGTGGTGAGAGTAAACCCTGATATTTGAATTCGTTACATGAGTTTTAAAATTAATCTTTTAAAGAAAACTCAGGATTATAAATTATCCCGATGATATTTCCCCACGGATCACGCACGGATGCGACAACGATCTCACCGCCGACGTTTTGTGGCTTTTCATGCTCTGTGGCACCAAGCTCAATCAGACGGTTGTACTCAGCTGCAATGTCCTCCACGCCCCAATAGACGATGGAGCTTTCCGGTTTTTTCACGCCGGGCTCGCTGTCGGAGTGTAATCCTAATTCATATCCCGCGATGTCAAAACCGGTGTAGAACGGTTCATCAAAATACGGCTCCGTTTTAAAAACTTCAGCATACCACGCTTTTGCTTTGGTAACATCAGAAACGTAGTACGCGACGGTGCGGAGTCCGAGAAATGGTGATTTCATAGTTTTTTTAAAAGGTGTTAATTTATAATTTCAAGCTCATTTGCACATCACACGCGCCGTGTCCGGTATTCCCTTTCGGCCCGGAAAGTCTTTTAAAACCGACTGACTCATACAGCTTTATGGCGGCGGTCATCGGACTGAGCGTTTCAAGATATATTTCGTCGTAACCAAATTCCTTCGCTTCGTAAATACATAGTTTTAAAAGCGTTTGCGCATATCCTTTTCCACGCGCTGACGGTTTTAAAAACATGCGCTGCAATTCGCAGATATTTTCTGTCGAGCCATCTAATTGCTTTATTCCACAGCCGCCGATAATTTCCCCATTTTCCTCAATAACATAATAGACCGCTCGCCGAACCTGGTAATTTTCAAACATCGTTTTTAAAGCCGGATCGCCGAGGATTGTTTTTTCCGTATCAACGGTAAATTCGCTCGTCAGGATAGAGCGAATGATGTCAGCGATTGGCTCGTTATCGTCTTTGCTGATATTTCGGATATTCATATTTGTAGTTTTTAAAAATGAGCAGAATTTTCTCAAATATATTACAAAGTTTGAAGGTATGTTCTTTTTAAAAAAAAGAACCCCGCATGTTTTAAAAAGCATACGGGGTTTTGAATTTTTTAAAGCAGGTAATTTTAATTCTGCTGATATTTCTTCACTTCCTTTTCAAGCTGTGCAATGCGCTGCTCACTTTTAAAAGCAGTTTTGCGTGCTGCCAGGCGCAGTTCCATTTCATCCATCACAATACCCGAAAGGTCGCTAAGCATGCTTTCCTCATCCCTGGAAAGTTGTCGCGGCTTTTTGTCAATCAGGCAAACCGTGCCAAGATTAAAACCATCTTTGGTTTTTAAAGGCGCTGCCGCGTAAAAGCTAAGGCCGAAATCTCCGCTTACTAAAGAATTTGTTGCGGTACGTTCATCATTTTTAGCATCCTCAACAACAGTTACATCCTCTGCCATGATCGCCGAAGCGCACAAACCCGGCTCGCGAACCAGCTGCTCAACCCCGGTCAGGCCATGCGCGGATTTGAACCAGATCCTGTCGGAATCCACCAGAGTAATAATTGCGATCGGCACATTAAACATTTTCGATGCAAGCGACGTGATCCTGTCAAAACTTCCATCCGGCGGCGTATCCAGAATTTCGTATCGTTTTAAAGCGTTCAGGCGTTCGGTTTCATTTTTCGGCATTTCCATGATATTATTCGGGTTACGTGTGATAATAGGTTTGCCAATTTTAACGCCTGATCGCCAAAAAAAATTTCCTGTTTTTAAAAGAAATCTTTAAAAAATCACTTTAAAACTTCCGGCGCGCTTTCCGGCTGCACCAGCCCGAGCCGCTGCGAGGCAATTCGTGTAATCCTTTCTGCCGAACGTAATCGCACAATCTCTGTTCGTAGAGCTTCATTTTTATAGCTGATTGCCGCCGATCTTTTTTCTAATGTACGAATATCATCCAGCAGCGTCCGCACTTTTAAAACATTACTCACATACACGATCGTCAGGAAAGCGCTCCCGGCTATCAGCGCAAATACACTCCAGCGATTCAGCCGACGACGCGTTTTTGCGATGACGGGCGATTCCTTCGGCGGCTCCGGTATCGGCTCCTCAAAGTCGCTTTTTAAAGGTGTGGAAAATATTGAGCGTTTTTGCATTGTTTTTAAAAGAAACTTTTGACGCATGGATTCCCGCCTGCGCGGGAATGACAATCATATTTACCGCACTTCCGCGCCACTTGAAACTGTATCTTTTTCAGGAGTAACAAGCGCAAGATTCCCCTCAGCCGTATTTGCCGCGAGCAACATTCCTTGAGACTCATGTCCCATTAGTTTTGCCGGAGCGAGATTGACAACGACGACGACAGTTTTGCCGACCATTTCCTCAGGTGTATAAAACTTCGCGATTCCTGCGAGGATTTGCCGTTTCTCTGTTCCAATATCTACGATTAGCTTAAGCAGCTTTTCAGACTTCGGCAGTTTTTCCGCTTCCAGAACAACGCCAGTGCGGAGCTGAACTTTTTTAAAATCGTCAATCGTAATTGTGTTAGAGTCAACTTTTTTCTCTTCTTTTAAAACTTTCGGTTCGGCTGCTTCACCGTTCCCGAGTTTTAAAAGCTGCGTCTGAATTTGCTCATCTTCGATTTTTAAAAAGAGGATTTGTGGTTCGGCGAGGTCGCGGCCTTGTTCTAAACCGGGCTCGGGAGCGGTTTCCCACGTGTTTTTTAACAGCTCGCCTGCTTTTAAAACTTCGCCCGCATAATGTTTCTCGCCGAGCATTTCAGATAATCTCGAACAGGCATTTGGCACGACCGGCGCAAATAAAACCGAAAGCGAGCGCAAAACCTGCGTGCAGATGAACATCGTTTTTGCGCATTCGTCAGGATTATTTTTAACAGTTTTCCACGGCTCAGTGTCGTTGAAATATTTATTTGCCGCGCGCGCCACGTTCATCGTTTCGGCAACGGCGTCGCGGAATTTGAATTCATTATATTTTTCCGCAACGGTTTTCGTACCGAAATACACCGCGCTTAAAAGGTTAAAATCATTCGGCGAAAAATAGCGCAAATGTTTTTCGGCAAGTTTTGCGGTTGCTTCTTCGCGGGAATTCTCACGGGCAAAATCTTCTAAAAGTAATTTCCACGCTTCCGGCAGTTTTGAAAAACGTTCGGGAAGCGTCGGCACCTTTCCGCCGAAATTCTTTAAAAGAAACTGCAGCGTACGATTGACGAAATTCCCAAAAATCGCGGCAAGCTCATTATTATTCCTTGCCCCTAAATCCTTCCACGTGAAGTCCGAATCCTTTGTTTCCGGCATTGTCGTCGCCAGCGTATAGCGAAGCGCGTCCACGTGCTGCGGCTCGGGGAAATCTTTTAAAAAGTCCTGTAAGTCAATCGCCCAGTTGCGGGATTTTGAAAATTTCTGGCCTTCAAGGTTTAAAAACTCATTACCCGGTACATTTTTTGGCAAAATGTAATCGCCTTTTGCCATCAGAATCGCAGGGAAAATGATCGTGTGAAAAACGATATTGTCCTTGCCGATGAACGAATAATAATCCGTCGCGCCGTCCTGCCACCACTTCTTCCATTCGTCCGGGCGGCCGTGCTCTTTTGCCCACACTTTCGTTGCGGAAATGTAGCCGAGAACCGCTTCAAACCAAACGTACAGAACTTTTCCTTCAGCGCTTTCGAGCGGAACGGGAATTCCCCAGTTTAAATCACGTGTGATGGCTCTATCGCCCAAACCGGCCTTCAGCCACGAGCGGGTTTGCTGGAGAACATTGTCTTTCCATGTACTTTCTTTTGAAGAAATATAATCTTCGAGCTGCTTTTGAAAATCACCCATTTTAAAATACCAGTGCGTGGTTTTGCGCACTTCGGGCGTTTTTCCTGACACTAAACTTTTCGGATTTTTTAAATCCATCTGGTTATAATATGCGCCACATTTATCGCACTGGTCGCCGCGTGCTCCTTCATTTCCGCAGTTCGGACACGTTCCTTCTACGTATCGGTCCGGCAGGAACATATTCGCTTCGGAATCATAGAACTGCTCTTCTTCTTTTTCCGTGAAAAATCCCTTTTTTAAAAGGTCGAGGAAAAATTCCTGCGCGGTAATGTGGTGTTCCGGCAGCGATGTGCGCGAATAGACGTCAAAGCTGAGGCCGAATGCTTTATAGGCAGCTTCGTTTGCGGTGTGATATTTATCCACAATCTGCTGCGGCGTGACACCTTCTTTTTCCGCAGCGATGGTGATGGCGACGCCGTGCTCATCAGAACCGCACACGTACAGCGTTTCCTCGCCGGATAATCTTTTAAAACGGGCAAACATGTCGGACGGCATAAATGCGCCCGCCGCGTGGCCTAAGTGACTGTAACCATTAGCGTAAGGTAAAGCTGCTGTAATAAGATTGCGGTTCATTACGTCGTAGGATTTGTGTTTAATTTTCAGATTGATTTTTAAAAGAATAAAGGGCTTTTAAACTTTTAAAAGAATATTATTATCAATCCGCAAAGATACCAAATTTTATCAGGAAGACCGCTTACGACACTACATTTTACCACATCAATTCAGTCAGGTTATCAGCTCTTACGATGAGTGAAGCGAAATTGCGTTTTACAATCAACGTGCGCTTTTAAAAGAAAAGTTTTAAAAGAACTTAGTACCCTGAGATTCTTTTTAAAAATTTTTAGCGTTGATTTTAAAGGGACTTAGAATTAAATTTCGTTAATAATTTGGCTCGGAACTTTAAAACTGTTATATTGCTGCTTGTGTTTTCAGCAGGGATTATTTGCAGCATAATTCAGGCATACTATAATTGGTAGTTTTTTTAATCACTAACAGACGGAGGAAAGCCGATGCTTTCAAAAACTCAACGCCTGTTCCTGGTAATTGTACTTGTAGCCGGCTCGTGGAGCATCACCTCGGCGCGTACGAACAAATCCTTATTTCCCGCTTCTTTAAAAGCAGGAATTACCCTTCCGTCAGCGCCAGATGAGACAGAACTCCAGCGCTCAGGTGACGAAAGAGTAATTACACTCAAGCTTGAGCAGGCACGCCGGAAATATTTAAAAGCGCTTGGATTTGTGGACAAAGGCGATACGACGCAGGCAGCAAAACTTTTCGAACAGGCAATGGGAGTTCTGAATGAACTTGCCAGCGAGCCGGGAATTGAGAATAACGAGGACTACACCGACCTTGCTCAATCTATCATTGAGGATTACGAAAGCTATATCCAGAGCATTGATAATCTCGATGAAAAATCTTCTCTTTTTGTTCTGCGTGATAAGCTCTTCCTTGAAGTGGAGCGTTCGATGGCGGCAGCACGCAAACCCGTCAAGATCCAGCCTTTAAAAACTGACCGCGAGGAAGTTGTCGTCAATCGTGGCGTAACGACTACCCGCGCGCTGACTATCCCAATGACAAGCAATGATTATGTAGATAAAAGTATTGCTTTTATGACGCAGGACAAAGGCCGCAAATATTTTTCAAAGTGGCTGGAGCGCTCGACGAAATGGTTTCCCATGATGAAGAAGATCGCTAAAGAAGAAGGAATGCCGGAAGAGATCATCTATCTTTCGATGATCGAAAGCGGCTTGAATCCAAATGCGGTTTCCTGGGCGAAAGCAGTTGGGCTGTGGCAATTTATGCCTTCCACCGGACAGGAATACGATCTTCGTGTAGACGGAACGATCGACGAACGCCGCGATCCTGAAAAAGCAACCCGCTCGGCAATGAGATTTTTAAAACACCTGCATAAAACTTTTGACGATTGGCACCTGGCGCTTGCTGCATATAATTGCGGAGCCGGTGGAGTTCGCCGCGCTATCCGCGAGAGCGGCCTTTCCAATCCGACATTCTGGCAAATCCGCGAATTCCTGCCAAAGGAAACCCGTAGTTATGTGCCGCTCTATATTGCTGCGGCGACAATTACGATGGATCCGGAGAGCTTTGATTTTAAAAAGAATGATCTAAACTTCGAGCCGCAATATGCATACGATGTATTTCCTGTTACCGAGCAGGTTTCTGTAGCGACCCTGGCGAAATGTGCAAATATCACTGTTGAAGAATTAAAGCTTTTAAATACCGAGCTTTTAAAAGCATATACTCCGGCCCGTGGCGAGTATGCTTTAAAAATTCCTGCCGGCACAAAAAGCCAGATGGTGGCAAATTTTGCCGCGCTTAGCCCTACGGAAAAGCAGCCATGGATCACGCACACTGTACGGCGTGGCGAGACACTTACGGCAATAGCATCGCAATACGGGATCTCAGCACGAGAAGTTGCTTCGCTGAATGATCTGGCTTTAAACAACAAAAAATTGAAGCAGGGGAAAACTCTTCGTGTGCCAAATGGCGGAGTACCGGTAGAGAATGAAGCTGAAAAAATAATGTTTGGCTCCACAGCTACGAAAACAGCGACGGTGGCAGAAGCAGATCAACCGGAGGAAGCGGAGCCGGTAAAACCACTGATTAATTCTAAAAAACAGGCAGTTCACGTTGTCCGCCAGGGCGAGAATCTTTATGCAATAGCTCAGCGCTACGGTGTACGCCTGACCGACCTTCGCAACTGGAATAATATTCCATACGAAGAAGATGCAGTACACGCAGGCGCAAAACTAATAGTAGCGCAGGGCGCAAATGCAATTCCTGAAAACATAGCTCAGACCGAGGTTTTAAAAACTGAAAAAGCTGAAAAAAATCAGGCGGCTGTTAAAACTACTACCGTTAAGAATGTAAAGCACAAAGTTGTTCGTGGTGAAACCCTGGCGCAAATCGCCGATGATTATGGCGTTTCGATGGAATCCATCCGTGCAAGCAATAAAATTAAAAAGCACGGTGGAATTGTAGCCGGACAAACCCTGACAATCCGTACGAACTCTACTGAAATTTCTGCTCCAAAAAAATCCGAGAATCTTGCTTCGCAAAAATCACATAAAGTGAAAAAAGGCGAAAACCTTAGTACGATCTCGGCTCTTTATGGCGTTGAGGAAACCGATTTAAAACGCTGGAATACGCGCGCTATCAAGGGAAATAAAGTTATCGCAGGTTCGGTTTTAAAAATCCAGGGCGGTCAGGAATCAAAAGGAAGCGCAAAAGCACGCAGCAAAGAGATCAACCGCCTGCCAAAGCAATATACTGTTCGTAAAGGTGATAATCTTTCGGAAATTGCACAGAAATTCGGTGTGAGCATTGGTGAATTGAAATCAAAAAATAAAGGATTAAAAGCTGAAACTCTGAAAAAAGGACAAAAGCTTCGGATTCAATAGTTTTTAAAACCATTTACAAAACTTTTTTTTACAGGACTTTTAAAAGAGCACAGATCAATAGATATGTGCTCTTTTATTTTTAAAAAGGAAATTTTTAAAATAAATCCGTGTTTGCTAAGTTCGCAGTTAGCTTTAAAACTGCTTTGAACATTTTTACGATAAATGTTTAAAAGAAATATAGATTTGAAAATACTTTTTCATTAAACAAAAACAAATGAGAGCAATTATTCCCGTCGCCGGAATCGGCACGCGCCTTCGTCCTCACACATACACACTTCCAAAAGTACTTTTAAACGTAGCCGGGAAGCCGATCCTCGGCCATATCCTTGACGAGCTTGAGCAGCAGGGTGTAAAAGAAATTACTGTGATTGTCGGTTATTTAAGTGAACTGGTCGAGGAGTTTGTAAGAACTCATTATTCGTTTGATGCCACATTTGTACTTCAGGAAGAGCGCAAGGGATTGGGGCATTCTATCTGGATGGCGCGCGAAAGCTATTCTGATGACGAGCCGGTTTTAATAATTCTCGGCGATACGATTTTTGAATTTAAACTTGACGACGCCACAAAAGACGGCACAAGTTCGCTCGGCGTCAAGGAAGTAGAAGACCCACGCCGATTTGGCGTAGTGGAAACTGACGGTAAATTCATTACAAAACTTGTTGAAAAGCCGGAGCATCCGAAATCAAATCTTGCGATCGTGGGATTATATTATATCCATAATTCCGGGCTTTTAAAAGAATGTTTGAATGAACTCGTGGAAAATGACATTAAAACGCGCGGTGAATATCAACTGACCGATGCGCTTCAATTAATGATTGACAAAGGCGAGAAATTTACAACTTTTGGTGTGGATGGATGGTTCGACTGCGGAAAATCTGATACTATGCTGGAGACGAATAGATTTTTGCTTGACAGGAAATCGCGTTCGGCTGATATTCCTGAAACTATTATTATCCCTCCTGTTTACATTGGTACCGGTGCAGAAATTGAGCGTTCAGTGATCGGGCCGTATGCGACAATTGCGCAAGGAGCGAAAGTAAAGAACAGTATCATCCGGAATTCGATCGTTGGAGATGATGCCTCTGTTAGCTCTATGATCTTAGAAAATTCCATCATTGGCAATAGCGCAAGCGTTCGCGGGCATTTCTCGCAGTTTAACGTTGGTGACTCAAGTGAAATTAATAGCAGTAAATAGCGATTATTCAAAAAAAATTCGTAATTTTAAAGCTGTTTTAAAAAGAAGGCTGTGTTTTATAAAAGCATAGCCTTTCTTTTAAAATATTCACCAAGTAAAATAAACAGCTTTTTAAAAACTAATTTTTTAAAAGAATGGCAACATATCTCTTTACGTCGGAATCCGTTTCGGAAGGCCACCCCGACAAAATCTGCGACCAGGTTTCAGACGCCGTGCTCGACGCGGTTTTAAAAGCCGACCCCATGGGGCGTGTAGCGTGCGAATGCTATGCTACGACAGGACTCATCGTTGTGGGCGGTGAAATTACTACAACAACCTACATCGAGCTTCCTGAGCTTGTTCGCGGCGTGATTCGCGACATTGGCTACACGAACCCTGATTATCGCTTTGATTATAATTCCTGCTGCGTTATCAACGTTATCAATCGCCAATCACCTGACATCGCGCAGGGCGTGGATACAGGCGGCGCGGGTGACCAGGGAATGATGTTTGGCTATGCGACGGATGAAACGGAAGAATATATGCCGGCGGCGCTTGTTTATTCCCACCGCTTGGTAAAAAAGCTTGCTGATATTCGCAAAAC
>JAZKFS010000080.1:5370-8638 GCA_040386315.1 Bacteroidota bacterium | reverse complement strand
AATGGTGGTTTAAAAAATCGTGATGGTTGAGTTTTTAAAAACAGCTTTTTAAATGGTTTTTAAAAGAACCTTAAAACATAAAAATCAGGCAGGAAATGAATAAATCAAAACCTGCCTGAATGTACATTTTACGATTGACTTACATCGCCTGCGCTAACTTTTCTTTTGCAGAACTGTAGTTCGCAACATTGATCGCTTCTTCGGCAAAACCGCTTACATCCAGCATTTCTTTGGGCTGGCCGTTCGCTCCTACTAACAGGAATGTTTCATCAAGGCCCATTTTTTGCTTCATGAAAATCAGTGCGCGAGCAGCTTCGCTTGACAAAGATTTCAACTCATTTAAAACAAAAACAACCTGGCCAACATTCATGTACGGCTCCATTTCACGACGGAAATGTGGAATAGCACGTGCGTCCATGTCGCCCCAGAGTGTTACTTTTAAAACATTCTGTTCCATTTCAGCTTCCACGTCAAAATGGTCAAGCCCTTCAGCAGGCGCGATCCTGACTTTTACTTTCACACGGTCCTTTGTGTCAGGGAGCTTTATAGAAAGTTTTTCAGCATCAAAGTCTGTGTAATCTTCATCATTAATCGTTACAGATTCAATTTTGATACTTCCCTTTGGTAGCAGATCCGGTGAAACGTAAAGAATATTATCCTCAAGATTATTCGGATACGGCGAGAAGTAAAAGTCCATCGGCTGTTTTGTAATCAGTAGATTGGTATAAACAGCTGCGAGGTAGCATAACTCGAATGAGTGATATCCGCTCATTGAGTGGCTTCCTTTCAGACGCTCATTTCCCATAAGATACGGGACCCCGTTTGCAAGAACATTGAAATAAATACCACCGGAATCCTGATCTAAAAACCATGCATTGTAAAATGCAGAAGATTCGCGGGCAAGTTTCAGATATTGCTCATCTTTATAAACACCATTCATGATCAGGTAGGCAAGAATACCCTGCTCCTGCTGCCACCATGCTTTTCTGTCGTGCCATGCATATCTGTGAAATTTTTCACCTTCACGCAGGGTACGCTCGACAACATCATACCAGCCGCCGCGCTGCTTATCCATACCGGATTCAGGCATACGCTTTGCGATTTCTTTTGCAAGCGATTCGTAAGAGTCGTTTTGCTCAAGATTATAAATACGCGTAAGATTCCAGGCAATTTTTAAATTATGGCCGACTACGGCACGGTTTTGCTGCCAGCCCCATTCCTGATCCTTGGTCCAGTCTTCCAGGAATTTTTCCTGTACAAAATCGCTGTTTTCATAGTCAGGGAAACGCTCAGCAATTGTGTTTGCCGTATCCAGAAGCATATCAGCATAGCGTTTTTTTCCTGTAGCGAGGTACAGGTTGATCAAATACGCCGGAGCATGATCGCCAACTGAATTCCAGTTTTTGCGGGCACGGTCTTTTCCAAGAGATTCGCTGCGCGGATCGAACGTAATAGGATCTATATGAGAAAAATAGCTACCCTGCTCGTGATCCAGGAAATATCTTTCAAAAAGATTAAGGGTTTTGTCCACATCGGCAAGGATTTGTTTATCTCCCGTTGCGCGGAATGTCTGCACAGGGCCGGCAAGCGCGTATATCTGCTCATACGCCGGGATAGCATCATAGTCATCACCAAATTCGGAAGCAAGGATTTTACGTTCCTTTCCACCTTTTACTTCAATTGCGTGATACCAGTATGCAGTATCTTCAGATGTATCGACTGCACGGAAATGCTGGCGAAGGTAAAGCGTCCCTTTTTCAGCAGCTTCAAGATAGCGGTCATTTCCCGTCATGAGATAAGCTGAAGCGAAACCATAGACCAGCCGTGAAATCGTATCGGTCTCCTGTCTGAAATCCCCTTGATGCTGGCCGGTAAGTGTAATGGATGTGCGGTAGTTACTGTAATTAATTTCACCATCAGGGAATTGTGCGTTTAAATAAAAATTTGCCAGCTGCTCAACCTGCTTGATCCACCAGTTCTGCTTTTCAAAAACAAAATCGGTATCGCTTCTGCCCGGGAAAACCACATGTTTAGCTTCGAATGGCTTGCCTTCTTCAGGAAAAAAAATTCCATAGGCATAGACATAGCGGCCCGGCGACAGCATGTCACGCATCTGGCCTGTACAGTCTGCATATGGTTCGCCAAGGTTTCTTACAACCTCCCCGGCAGTTGTTTCCGTCAGGGTGATTTCAAAATCACGCCCATCACTCGTAGTCAGCGTAAACAAACCGGCAACCTTATCGGCTTTGGTTACATAACCGGAAATAAGATCCGAAAATGTAAAATCAATTCCAGCCATTTAATACCTCTTTTTAAAAAATTATTAAAAAAAACTATCGTGAAATAAGAATTACTATGCTTCTACCCTTTACCGTACATCCTTCTCCAATAAATGCCATTTCAGAACCGGATTCTACAATATCTTCAGGTGATGAGGCAGCCGTATCAATGGCTTTATACCAGCTTCTGCCATCAATCACAGGAATCTCAAAATCAAGGGGTTCCCAATACATATTCATCATTACATGCAGATCAGGTTCATCGCCAATCCCACCGATAGTACAGGCAAGAGCGCGTGCATCAGGATCGTCCCAGCCGGGTTCGTTTAGGATGCAGCCATGCCAGTCTATATCTTTTATTCCACGATTGTTAAGAGAACCGTCAAAAAATCGGTATCCCTGATGAAGTGCATGATTCTGTTTTCTAAAATTGATAAGTGATGAGCAGAAACGGACCATGTCTGCGCTCTTTTCAGTCAGGCCCCAGTCAAACCAGCTTATTTCACTATCCTGGCAGTACGCATTATTATTTCCATTTTGAGTGCGCTGCATTTCATCGCCTCCCAAAAGCATCGGAACTCCCTGAGAGATCATGAGAAGCGTAAGGAAATTTTTAATCTGCTGCTTGCGTAATTGTTCTATCTGAGGATCGTTTGTAGGGCCTTCTACCCCACAGTTCCATGAGAGATTATCATTGATGCCGTCATTATTATGTTCACCGTTATCAATATTATGCTTTTCGTTATAGGAAACAAGGTCATTAAGGGTGAACCCATCGTGGCAGGTGACAAAATTAATCCCGCTGACCGGCAGATGATGGTTCTCCTGATAAAGATCAGGACTTCCCGAAATGCGAAGGGCAACATTTTTTACAATTCCGGGATCGCCTTTTACAAAACTGCGGATGTCATCCCTGAACTTACCGTTCCATTCCGACCACCGGTAGCCGGGAAAACTACCGATCTCATACAAACCACCGGCATCCCATG
>JAZKFS010000080.1:3490-5360 GCA_040386315.1 Bacteroidota bacterium | reverse complement strand
TAATTTTCGTGTCAGCCAAGACTTCTGAAAGCTCAATATTCCAAAGCGAAGGTGGAAATTCCATTACACTGCCATCAGTACCACGGGACAAGATAGACCCCTCATCAAAGCGGAAACCATCCACATGCATTTCTGTGACCCAGAATTCAAGACAGTCCAGAATGAATTTTTCGACCATCGGGTGATTACAGTTTACTGTATTTCCGCACCCGGTGTAGTCCATATAATATTGCTTGTCATTTTTTACCAGGTGGTAATACACAAGATTATCAAATCCTTTAAAACTGATGATCGGGCCTTCGTGATTTCCCTCGTCTGTATGATTAAAAACCACATCTAGGATCACCTCTATCCCGGCTTTATGCAGTTCCTTGACCATATCGCGGAATTCATTCAAATGCTGCCCGTCCTCCGGATTCATACAGTACCCGGCATGAGGCGCAAAAAAGGCGATCGTGCTGTAGCCCCAGAAGTTTTTTAAAGCTTCTCCCTGGGGATTTTTGGACATGAGTGAATTTTCATCAAACTGCATGATGGGAAGGAGTTCAATTGCCGTGACGCCAAGCTTTTGTAAATGAGGGATCTTTTCTGTCACTCCTTTAAAAGTACCGGGAAAGCGGGCACCCGAGGTTTTAGATTTTGTAAAACCGCCGACATGCATTTCATAAATAATAGATTTGCTCATTGAATGCCGAAGCGGTTTATCGCCTTCCCAATCATAGTCACCGTCCTCCACCACCACACTTCGCATTGACGTTGCCGTGTTATCCACATCACCACAGGCATCTACTCTATTCCAGAGAGTAGTAGTATTACCCCGCGAATACGGGTCAATCAACAGTTTTTCCGGTTTAAAAAAGTGTCCGTGCTCACGGGTATCCGGGCCAAAAACGCGATAATTATAATGCATCCCGGGCCGCAGCCCCTCTACATACACATGCCAGAAATGAAATGTCTTATTATATCGTGGATCCAGTTTTATGATCTGCATAGGATGAGTATCATCATGCTCATCGAAAATATACAGCCGGATATCCGTAGCATTGCTGGAGAAAATAGAAAAGTTTACCCCATTTTCATCGGCACTGGCACCAAGCGGATGGGATATTCCCTTTTTTGTTTTAAATTCTACTTTTAAAGGAGCAGCAGGGACTGCGCTTTTCTTTTTCTTTGTGGTAATTATTTTCATAAAAGTGGTGTATAGAGTCAATAAAGTAGTGAACAAACCAATACGTGGTTGTCATCTCTCCTCAATTCAATATCTGCTTTCACGGAAGGTTTCCATTAAAATATAAAATTTATTTGTGATTAACAATATACTTTTTACAATCTTTTGAGTTAATTTCCTAAGTAATTGATAAATAATAATTTTAGGAAAATTATTATTTGAAAATATTATTTTTCACTTTTTACACTATAATAAATCTTCAATCAGTTCTGGTTCTCAATCTGTATTAAATTTTAAAAACATCAATACTGCCTCATAGAGCTTTTAAAATCATAATCCTCTCTATATTGAAAATCTCCCCACTTTTTCGTAATTTTGGAGACTTTTTAAAAAACTCAGTTCTTATCATAACTTTTTAAAGGAATTTGAAAAATGAACGTTGCCATTAATGGTTTCGGACGCATTGGCCGCCTTGTATTCCGCGCAGCTATTGAGCGCGGCGAAGATATTAATGTTGTTGGAATTAACGACCTCACCGACGCTGAAACCCTCGCTCACCTGCTGAAATACGATTCAGTTCACGGAAAATTCAAGGGCGAAGTTTCATCCGATGGAAATAATCTTGTTGTCAATGGTAAAAAAATTCCAATTTCTGCCAGCAAAACCATCGAAGACATTCCTTTTAAAGATGTAGATGTTGTT
>JAZKFS010000080.1:0-3480 GCA_040386315.1 Bacteroidota bacterium | reverse complement strand
GGCACTATGCGTTATCATTCAATTCTACGGACCCTGCTTGCAGGCTCCGCACTCCTGGCGCTTTCAAGCGCCGCGGTTGCCCAGGAAGAAACCAAACTCGATCTCATCACCGTTATCATCTCCAAGGTGAAGCAATCGCTGCAAGACGCCGTGGGCGGCGTAAGCGTTGCCACCCGCAAAGACCTTGAGCGCCATATCGCAAACGGTGCTAAAAAAGTAGTTCTTTCTGCTCCGGCAAAAGATAAACTTGATGCGACAATTGTTCTCGGCGTGAATGACGACGATTTAACCGACGATGCAAAAGTTCTTTCAAACGCTTCTTGCACCACGAACTGCCTTGCTCCGATGGTAAAAATCCTTCATGAATTGGCCGGAATTGAACGTGGCACAATGACGACGATCCACGCATACACAAACGACCAGAAAATCCTTGACGCGCCGCACAAAGACTTACGCCGCGCACGCAACGCCGCAACGAATATCATCCCGACAACGACCGGTGCTGCAAAAGCAGTTGGCGAAGTGCTTCCTGAATTAAAAGGAAAAATTGACGGATTTGCTGTTCGCGTTCCTGTGCCTGATGGCTCTCTGACGGACTTCACCGCAATTGTTTCAAAAGAAGTAACAAAAGAAGAAGTAAACGCAGCTTTTAAAAAAGCAGCAAACGGCGCTTTTAAAGGAATCGTTGAATATTCAGACGAACCTCTTGTTTCAGGTGATATTGTTGGAAATCCGCACTCATGCGTATTTGATTCCGACAGCACAATGGTCAGCGGAAATCTCGTGAAAATCGTTGGCTGGTATGATAACGAGTGGGGCTATTCCAACCGCCTTCTCGACCTGGTTTTAAAATTGAAATAATTTTTAAAACAGACAATTTGACTATATTTGAAATACCTCACTTGCTTTCAGGCGGGCGAGGTATTTTCTTTATGTCTGAACTCGAATTGTGAGAATTTTTTGAATTTTAGAATTTTCTTTTGTTGAATCCAATTCATCTACATTCTTGTTAATACTTAAAATTTCATCAAAAATTCGTATAATTTCCCTAATTCTATAAATTCGAGTTCTGACATCTTTTAAAACACTTCCCTTTTAAAAACTATGATTACTTCCCTAGAAAATCTCGACGTCAAAGGCAAAAAAGTTCTCGTTCGCGTTGACTTCAACGTACCGCTTGACGATTCTTTAAAAATCACTGACGACACACGCATTGTAGAATCTCTTCCGACTATTAAAAAAATTATGGAATCCGGCGGAATTCCAATCCTAATGTCGCACCTCGGACGCCCAAAAGGCAAACGCAATGAGAAATATTCGCTTAAGCCCGTTGCCGAACATCTCGGAAAACTTTTAAAAACCGACGTTCATTTTGCAACAGACTGCGTTGGCGAAGTAGCTGAAGAAGTAATTGGTGCAGCAAAAGCAGGCGACGTCGTGCTTTTAGAAAACCTCCGCTTTTACGCTGAAGAAGAAGGCAACGACGCCGATTTTTCAAAAAAGCTCGCAGCACTTGGCGATGTGTATGTCAATGATGCATTCGGAACAGCCCATCGTGCACACGCCAGTACAGAAGGAATCACAAAATTTGTAAAAGAAACCGCAGCCGGAAATCTTTTAAAAAAGGAACTGGACTATCTCGGTGGAGCTTTAGAAAACCCGAAACGCCCGTTTATGGCAATTCTTGGCGGCTCGAATTTAATCGGTGGCGGAATGATGTTCACGTTTTATAAAGCGCAGGGTTTGGAAATCGGGAAATCAATTCTGGAAGAAGATAAAGTTGAATTAGCAGGTGAGCTTTTAAAAGAAGCTGAATCAAAAGGTGTTCGCCTGCTCCTGCCGGTGGATGTGATTGCAGCAAGTGAATTTAAAAACGAAGCGCAGACAAAAACCGTAGATATTGAAAATATTCCCACGGACATGATGGGAATGGACATCGGCCCGAAAACAGTGGAGCTTTTTAAAACCGAAATTTTAAAATCGAAAACAGTCATCTGGAATGGCCCAATGGGCGTTTTTGAAATGGAAAATTTTGCTCGCGGCACAAAAGCAGTTGCTGAAGCGCTCGTTGATGCAACGAAAGAAGGTGCAATTACAATTGTTGGCGGTGGTGATTCTGCTGCTGCAATTGCGCAGTTTGGTTTTAAAAACGACGTGACCCACGTTTCCACAGGCGGTGGCGCTTCACTGGAATTTCTCGAAGGAAAAGAGCTTCCCGGCGTAAAAGCGTTGGAAAAGTGAGCGAGTTTTGTGAGTGCGGTGAGTGAAGTGAGTTTTAAAAACCAATTACGCATTACGCTTCACGCTTCACGTTTTAAAATGCTGTTCGTATTCTGCCGTCTATTCAGACACTTATTTTTTGAAACACGTGTTAGCTTTTAAAACTCGTTTTTAAAAGCATTTATAAATATAAAACGTTCATGACTCGTTTCAGCAATTCCGGTAGAACATCGCCGATGGGAGCATTTTCCATCTTCCCTCCCGTTTTAAAAGCGCTGCTCATTATCAATATTGTTATATTTCTTCTTGACGCCAGCTTTTTTGAAATTTTCAAAATTGGCGATACGAAGATTTCCTATTATTTCACACGCTGGTTCGCACTTTTTCCATTTGGGAGCGGGCTGTTTTGGCCGTGGCAGCTGATTACGTATCAATTCATGCACGGCGGCCTCGGACATATTTTCTTTAATATGCTGGCGCTCTGGATGTTTGGCTCGGAGCTTGAAACGCTGTGGGGTTCACGCAGATTTTTGACGTTTTATTTGTTGGCGGGAATCGGCGGTGGGCTGATTCATCTCCTAGTGCAGTACTTTGTTTATGGCAATGTTCGTGAGATTCCAACAGTCGGTGCCTCAGGCGCGATTTACGGTATTCTTGCGGGTTTTGCGATGTCATTTCCTGACCGTCCGATCATGATGTTCCCGTTTTTTATTCCGATTCCGGCGAAATATTTTGTTCTGATAATGGGCGCAATTGGTTTGTATTCAGGCGCATCAGGAAGTGACGCCGGGGTTGCACATTTTGCTCACTTAGGCGGCGGGCTTATAGGATTTTTACTTGTAAAATTTGGCGACCAGCTTGGCGTTTATGCACTCGGCGATAAAATTGCAGGGATTTTTTCAAAGCGGGCGCGACAGATCAATAGTTTTTCTGAACCTGTGCGAAGAAATCCTTTAAAAATGGTTCACCACGAAGAACGCGCACCGAAGCGCACGGCGGGCGGCGAACGCACGTATGATTTTGAAGGAAGTGAAATTACGCAGGCGCAGGTGGACGAAATTCTGGACAAAATCAATCAGGTCGGCTACCAGAGTTTAACAGCCCGCGAAAAGAATATTTTATTTGAAGTCAGCAAACGCCTTGATTAGGTTTTAAAACAATTGTTTTAAAATGTTTGCTTTAAAAAGTTTTTCAAAGAAATTACCAAAATACATGAATTCAGATTTTTCGCTCCCTATTATTGGCAATACTCCTGAAGTT
>JAZKFS010000079.1:0-52327 GCA_040386315.1 Bacteroidota bacterium | reverse complement strand
ATTTTCGGAATTACGCGAATCTTCTTTTTAAGCTTTCCAGGAATGTTAGTCAATATTAGAAATTCGATAAATTCAAAGAATTCAATAAATTCAGGTTCAGACAATTTAAAACCAAAATCCTACAATCAATTAATCCTAAAAATCCTAGTTCAGACAATATGATAATCGGAATCGGAACAGACCTCGTAGAAGTAACACGCATCGCCTCTTCCATCGAAAAATACGGCGACCGTTTTAAAAACCGCATCTTCACAAAAACGGAACAGGAATATTGCGACGCGCGCCCTAAAACAAGTGCGCTCCATTACGCAGCGCGATTTGCCGTGAAGGAAGCGTTCAGCAAGGCGATTGGTACGGGAGCTGCGCAGGGTTTTGTGTGGAGCGACATCGGCGTTCGCAATGAGCCGTCGGGCAAGCCTGTCCTTGAGCTTTCCGGCGTTTTAAAAGAGCGCTGGGAGAAATATGTGCTGCACGTTACTATTTCGCATACGCAAAATCATGCGGTTGGCGTGGTGGTGATTGAGGATTTATCGAAATAATTTTTGCGTAGTAAGTTTTTAAAAAGTCCTGCTTTTTCAAAAAGCGGGATTTTTCGTTTTAAAAGCATAATTTTGCACTAGGATTCTTAGGATTTGACAGATTGTAGGATTCTGATTTTACAATCTTATAATCCTTATATCCTAAAAATCCTAGTTCAGACAAACACTCACAACACTCACTCAACTTTTTAAAAATATGCTCTCTTCGATTTATCACGCAGGACTTCCTCTCACACTTGGTATTCTCGGCGGCGGGCAGCTCGCCAAAATGACGGCGCAGGCGGCTTATCGCATGGGTTTGCGCGTGGCGATAATTGAGCACGCGGAAAATTCGCCGGCGGGCATGATGACGAAACTTGATTTTCCGAAGGGCTGGTCGGATGATGCGTCGCTCGATGAATTTATAAAAGTAAGCGACATCGTGACGCTGGAAAATGAGTTTATTGACCAGGAAACGCTGCAGATTATCGCCGAAAAGCGACAGATTTATCCGTTTCCGGAGACGATGCTGCTCGTGCAGGACAAGCTCACGCAAAAGGAAACGTTTTTAAAAGCGGGTATCCCGATGGCGGAATTTGCGCCGATTCGCACGGTCGAAGACGGCATTGCTTTTGGCGAAGAATGGGGCTTTCCGTTTGTGATTAAAACGCGGAAATACGGCTACGACGGCTACGGCAATGCGACCGTACACGACAAATACGACATCCAGGGCGCCATCAATAAATTCCACGACCCCGAGTCGCCGCGCGAGCTCATGGCGGAATCATTCGTGAAGTTTTCAAAAGAGCTGGCCGTGATGGTCGCGCGCAACCGCCGTGGCGAAACCGTCGTCTATCCGTGCGTGGAAACCGTGCAGCGCAACCACATCTGCCACGCGGTTCTGGCTCCCGCGCCCGTGAGCGACGACGTTTTAAAAGCCGCGCAGGACATCGCGCTGAAGTGCGTGGAAACGATAAAAGGCGTGGGCGTTTTCGGCATCGAAATGTTTTTAAAAGAGGACGGCTCGCTCGCCTTCAACGAAATCGCGCCGCGCCCGCACAATTCCGGCCACTACACCATCGAGGGGTGCCACACATCGCAGTTTGAAAACCACGTTCGCGCCGTGTGCAATCTCCCGCTGGGTTCGCCCGCGATGGTTGCGCCCGCCGCCTGCATGATAAATATCCTTGGCGTTCGCACCGGCCAGGGCATCCCCGACACGCCCGTCGGCACGCTGAAAGAACCCCACGCCGCGCTCCACCTCTACGGCAAAAAAGACTCGCGCACCGGCCGCAAAATGGGGCACATCACCGCCCTCGGCTCCACGCTCGAAGAAGCATACACGCGGGCAAATACCGCAGCGGAAGAGTTGGTGTGGTAGGGTTTTAAAAAGAATATGATTCCACCAAAATCAAATATTTACTTAGAAACTTCCGCTGTAAATTTTTTAGCAGATAAATTTTCTTGGCGTGATGGAAAGGCTACGAGAATATATCATGAACTTAAAGGTAGTCGGTTCTATATATCTACGGTTACAATTTGGGAAATTTTGTTAACTGCTGATGAAGAAAGAAAAGATGCTTTAATTCAATATCTTCAAAACATTACTTATTATAAATTGATAAATTCTCCTTCTGAATTTATTATTTCATTTTTAAAAAGTGGCTGTCCGCTCGTTGAAAAATCCTATGATTTTCATTCCAAACTTCAAATTGCTGAAGTTTGGAATGATTTATGCGAAAATCCATTAAAGTCATTCGTTTATAATCAAGAGAATTTAAAACAGAGAGCTGACAAAATAAGGGAAGTATTTAAGCATGCAAGCAAACAGCTTGAAGATATTGTTCTTTTATTGCCAAATGAGATGGCGGTAAGTCGTGACCAAATACTTCTTGATAAATATTTGAGAAATTTAAAAGAAGTTGATTTATCAGAAACAGATGAACGAGAAAGGAAGCTTTTTAAAATCAGTTTAGTATTAATATTAATTATTCTGTGTACAGGAATTGAAATTGATAACACTCCAATTAATGATTTTTGGGAGAGTATCGGAATAAATAAAATTGAAGAGAGATTATCATACGTTTTAAAACATTATGAAACCATAGTTTACAGAGGACCGATTGCAGTTGCTTCGACAATGGTTTTAACACAGCTTGAAATTGGAGGTAAACCTACAAGAGGAATATTATGGGATGCGCTTCATTCTATCAACTTAATTTATACGGATTACTTTCTGACTGCAGATGAACATTTTAAAAAACTGAAAGATAAAAACGACCATTTAATCTATTCGCGAATAATTCATCTGAGTGATGATCCAGTATTTACAGCACGTAAAATAGAGATTGAAGACCACAAAATTCTCCAATAAACAAAAAAGCGCAGCAGCCCCAAAGCCACCACGCTTTTTAAAAACATTGCTTTTAAAAACTTCCCGCCTTACAGCCCAATCGCCGCCAGCAATTTCCTTTTGGCAACAGGCCATATCGTTTCTTTAAAAGGAAAATCCAAATCCGTCTCGCACACGAACGTTGCAGGATTCGGCATCTCGGCAAATTCTGCCATCAGTTCCTGCTTCAGCGCTTCCGGCGTTTTCACGATAATTCCCTGCGGCACCGACTGCGCCGTATGCGTTTTCAGCGTGCGGTACTGGTCGCGCCCCGCCGAATACAGCGACATCTCATAGCGCATAATGTGCAGCATCAGGTTCTTATTATCCGGCACAAACACATAGCCCTCATTGCGGTACATCGGCAGAATCCCCACCTCCTCCACGCGCAGATTTTCATCCACAAACTCATACACGCCGGCACCCTCGCGTATCGTCGCGTGAATATGCGGCAGGCTCCATTCTATCAGGCGAAACGCCGACTCCAGCTCCGGCGTATTCAGCGCCGCCGACTCAAACACAATTTTTTTATTCGTAATATCAATTTCCTTGATTTTCCCGTGCAGCCGCTTTTCAAAATTCGCCTGCCCGCTCACCAGGTGCTCCAGGTTCGACGCCAGATCAATCAGTTCCGCCAGCGCCGGATACAATCTATTATGCGAAAACTCATTATTATAAAACTTCAGCCCGCCGAGCACATTATACTGCCCCGTTTCAAAATCCACGCCCGACGCCGTAAAAGTATTGAGTGTTAATCGTTCCATTGGTGACAAACTCTCAGTATATGGCACATTCTTTTAAAAACCTAAACGGCAATTTTCATTCCAAAAATTCCCGTTTATTACTAAGAAGTGGATTGCCCCAATTTGGTTTATTTTTAAAAAACCTTTAAAAGAAATCTTGTTTCCCTCACTGCCACATTCCACCAACAGTGGGCGGCCACCCTTGCCGTCCCGAGCACCCGTTTAATTTCTGAATCACAGATTTTAATGATTACACAGATTTCACAGACTTTTTTAAAAGCAGTAGTTCCGACTCTTCAAACCAAAAATCTGTGAAATCCACTAATCTGTACAAATCTGTGATTCAGAAAACTGTAGAGACAGATTACTATCTGTCTCACGCCCGCAGTTGCCAAAAAGCAAAAACCCGTAAATGGCAAATCTCTGAAAAGCAAACTGCCAAAGTGCAAACTTTTTAAAAATAAATTGCCTTTCTGCCACATCCACCGCGAGACGGATAATAATCCGTCTCTACAAAAATCCATTTTTAAAATCTGTTATTCCCGCGAAAGCGGGAATCTCACTCCAAACGTTACCAAAAAGCAAAGAACATTTTAAAAACATTCGCCAAAAAGCAACATCGCCAAAACGGAAATGCCACACAAAGAACTAGTTTGTCATAAATTTTATCTTTTTATTCTTCATTGCTTTTTTTACACTTTTCTCATCGCAATTCAAACATTCGCCATCATCTTTTCCATTCGATTCAAATATTATGTTCGGGTTACTTCCGTGCCGCTGAATCGTCATTCCTGTATCCTGCACAGACATTTCAAAATACTCCTTACCGCTGTTATCCATTGATAGACTTGGCTGCCAGAGATTCTCTAATGAAACTCCATTCCCAAATAGCGAATCATGTTCAAATTTCCTCTGTAAGTCTAATCTTGTTGGATATAATCTCATTTTCCAGGTTATAGGATTGACAGAATCAAAGATAGCTTCCGTAGTCTGAAGATATAACAGCGGCTTATTATACTCCCTTTTAAAACCAAGCATAATATTCGTGTCATTTTTCTCATTATAAAATTCCATCCGGCTTTGAGTATAGCTCATATCATCGTTTTTAAAAACATCACTGTACCACGCACTTCTGACTTTTCCGCTCGAATCCTTTAAAACGAATCGTTCCGCTTCAATTACTTTCGGTACAGAATACTGCGTCCAGCCGATGAATATAGCGACAGAAAAAGCTCCAATCAGAAAAAAATTCAGACGTTGCAAAAAATGATTTTTCTGTTCTAATTTTTCTACGCGCTTTGTGATAATCTGGAGTTCGGAATTCATAATTTCTCTGCAAAATAATTGTAAAAACTCTTTACAAAAGTGAAATTACTTCAAAAAACTACGCTTCCAACATGCTGAAGATAAATTCATTGAAAGTTTATGTAATATTCACACGCTACTAATTCTACACTCACACATTATTCATTTTAAAACTATTTCTACAATCAAGAGTCAACAGCTGACAAGTCATGCTCATTTTGCCAATTCCCCAAAAAGCCGTATATTTGTAGCTTGCTTAAAAAAACCAAAACGTTTTACCCCATAGATTTTAAAAAGGAGTGATATGAGCACATACGTTGTAAATCCCGTTGAAGTCCGCATGAGAGAGTCATCCCGCGGTAGTATCTATCAGTCAATCGTAGCAATGGGAATGCGCTCGCGCCAGATCAACGACCAGATAAAAGTTCAGCTTCAGGCGCGCATGGTGGACGTTATCACTGACGCCGATGAATCAGAAGGCACCAACTACGACCAGCTTGCCATCAGCCGCGAGTTCGACGTTCTGCCAAAGCCGACATTCTCCGCAATGCGCGAAATGATGCGCGGCCAGATCGAATTCCGCATCCCAACGCCCGCAGAATTAGGCCGCGAAGATGAAGATTCAGCAGAATAATCTTTTTAAAAAAGTTTTTAAAAAAGCCACGTAAGCAAATCAAGCTTTCGTGGCTTTTTTGTTTTAAATTTGCTCATTATTGTGCGATAAGAATTAGTCGTCATTGCGAGAAGGTCTTCCGACGAAGCAATCTGATTTTTAAAGCTTTATGACAATAGAAATCAGATTGCCACGCCGCGAAGATGACGGCTCGCAATGACGGTGCAGTAAAAATTAGAAAATCATGAACGCTTTTAAAAACAAAAAAATCCTCCTCGGCGTAACCGGCAGCATCGCCGCCTATAAGTCGCCACTCATCGTGCGCGAGCTCATCAAGGCAGGCGCTTCCGTGCGTGTCGTTATGACGCCCTCCGCCGCAAAATTCGTTTCGCCGCTCGCGCTAAACAACCTCACAAAATATCCCGTTGCGCTTGAAATGTTCGATGAGAGCATACAGAGCGACGGCTCGTGGCACGTGCATCTTGCGCTGTGGTGCGACGCCATGATGATCGCGCCCTGCTCGGCGACGACGCTCTCACGGCTCGCGACGGGCAATTGCGATACAGCACTGGCTTCCGTTGCGCTCGCCCTTCCGCGCCAAACGCCGCTTGTCATTGCGCCCGCGATGGATTCTGATATGTGGCTTCATCCTGCTACGCAGCGTAATGCGCGGCAGGTTTCTGACGACGGCGCAATTGTGATTCCGCCCGCTCATGGCGAACTCGCCAGCGGGATAATCGGCGTCGGGCGTTTACCGGAAAATGATGTGCTTTTAAAAGTGCTGGAAGATGTTTTGAGTGGAAAATCTTTTAAAAGTGAAGATTTTAAAAGAGAAAATTCTGGGGAGTCTTTTAAAAACAGCGGAAAATCACGCGAGGAAAATTCTTCTAAAAATGAATCTGTAAAAAGTCAACCTTTTAAAAATAAAAATCCGGAAGAACATTTTTCCCGTGCGGAGGAAAGTTTTAAGAAGTTTGAAAATTCTATTAATTCTGATTTTGAAAAGATCGGCAAAGATCAATCTGATTCAATCCAAAATGCAGTAGAATCTGACGAGTGGAACGCAGAATTTGAACTGGAAAAGCTGAAACGTGGAATGTCGGATGCGCCGAATCTTGACAATCTTTTAAAAGAAAAAACCGTTTTAATTACCGCCGGGCCAACGTACGAAAAAATTGACGACGTGCGCTTTATCGGTAATTATTCTTCCGGCAAAATGGGTTTTGCGCTGGCGGAAGCGGCGAAGAGTTCAGGTGCAAATGTGATTCTGATTGCCGGGCCGGTGTCTTTAAAAACGCCGGAAGGAGTTGAACGGATTGATGTGGAATCAGCAAGCGAAATGCACCGCGAAGTTTTAAAAAGATTTGAAAAAACGGACATTGCAATCCTATCAGCAGCAGTTGCAGATTTTGCGCCGCAGGAAATTACCGAAGGGAAAATTAAAAAGGAATCTGTCAGCGGCGGCGTTTTAAAACTTGAACTTCACTCCACGCCGGACATTTTAAAAACGCTGGGCGGGAAGAAAGAAGCGGGACAATTCGTGGTTGGTTTTGCATTGGAATCAACAAATGAAATCGAGAATGGTTTTAAAAAGATGCAGGCGAAAAATTGCGATATGATCGTGGTCAATTCAGCGAATAAGCCACAGAGCGGTTTTAAAGGCGATGACAACACAATTACAGTTTTAAAACGCGACGGCAGCCACGAGAGTTTTCCGCCGATGCCGAAGATTTTGTGCGCGGCGATCATTGTGCGGGAAATTGCAAAAACGATCAGTTCAGTTCAAAAGTAGAGAATCGGCGAAGAGGGCGTTTTCTGCCGTAGCGCGGTGGAGATTCGAGGTACATCACGATCGGCGGGCGTTCGCGTAACGGCGCATTTGGCTGCCCGGCGGACATCATCGCGAGTGTAAATGCAAGAATCAGAGAGAGAAAAAGATGTTTCATTTCGTGCTTTGACGTGTAAAATCAGTATTTCCTTTTTTAAAGCTCATCACCCAAGTTCTTCACGGTTTTCCCTGAAGAGCTTTTGAATTGGCTCCAAATGTTTGATGAAAATCAGCACGCAGATCATGAAAACTAGGATTTTAAAACTTGAAAAATCCCAAATGGCCGCACCTGTTTTTTCATGAATCTTTTGAAAAGTACTGAGTGGTACGAGCATGGTCTTTTTTAAAAGCAGGTCGGGCGTTGTGTAGAGGAGCATCGGTGCGCCGATTGTTCCCGCCATATTTCCTACATGTACATCGCGCTTTATGACGTAGTAGCCGGTCAGCCACATAATTCCCCACATCAGAACCGGGAGCGGGTTGATAGCTAAAAGTGCGCCCGCAGCAGGCGCCAAACCACGCCCACCTTTAAATTTTAAAAAGACATTCATATTGTGGCCGAAAACCACAAAAAATGCCGCAAGCGATGTGAGGAAAAAATCATCACCGCCGATTTTTCGCGCAATTAAAACTGCTACAATGCCTTTTAAAGCATCAAGTACTGCTGTGATAATTCCGATCCATTTACTGCCGGTCACTTCAAAGCTGTTCATCGCGCCGACGTTGCCGCTGCCTTCGTGTGTGATGTCTTTGCCGGTGCGGAATTTTACGAGCAGAAATGCGATGGGAATTGCGCCGATGAGATACGCAAGAAGTGTGATAAGTGTTATCATTATTTTCTTTTAGAAACTTTTTAAAATACTGCGCAAAGTTACAATTAAAAATTCACCTGCCTTTAAAAACAGGAAAAGCGCACACGCCAATGCGCATACGCTTCCTCTTATATTCTTTTAAAAACTTTTATCCGCGTGTGAGAATCTTCTTTAAAGCTTCGACCGCTTTGCGAACTTCTATCTCGCGCTCCATGTAATTCTCGATCATCTGGCAGGAGTGCAGAACAGTTGTGTGATCGCGCTTTCCAAAACTTGCGCCAATACTTTTAAGCGACATGTGGGTGAGGTGCTTTGTTAAAAACATCGCCACCTGACGCGCAAGAACCACTTCGTGTTTACGCGTTTTACTTTCGAGAAGCTCAACGGAAAGATTGTAATATTGCGCTGTTTCGGCTTTAATATCATTGATATTCATCGGACGCGCAGCGCCTGTTCCGGCGATCCCCTCGACAACTTTCCGCGCGAGTTCTTCTGTCATTTCGCGCCCGTCAAGAGAAACTTTTGCAATTAAGCTGATGAGGCAGCCCTCAAGTTCACGAACGCTGGAAGTAACGTGACGCGCGACGTATTCGATGACGTCCTGCGGCAATTCCATTCCTTCGTCAGCGCTTTTCCGCTGGAGAATTGCCATACGCATTTCGTAGTCAGGCATCTGCACATCGGCTGTCAGACCCCATTGGAAGCGGGAAATCAAACGATCATCAACATCTGACAGGTCTTTCGGCGGACGGTCACTCGTAAGAATAAGTTGTTTACCTGACTGGTGAAGCGCATTAAATGTATGGAAAAAGTTATCCTGCGTTTTTTCCTTTCCGCCGAAGAACTGAATATCATCAACAATTAATACATCCACACCGCGATAGAAATTCGTAAAGTCATTGACTTTATTATTCTGGATCGCACTTACGTATTCCATTGTAAAGCGTTCGGAGCTTGTGTAAAGGATCCGCGCATTTTTATTTTTCTGAATGATCTGGTTACCGATCGCCTGCACAAGGTGCGTTTTTCCCAAACCTGTATCACCATAGAGTACGAGTGGATTAAACCGTGTCCGTCCCGGATTATCTGCAATCGCCATTGCCGCCGAAACCGCAAGCTGATTGCTCTCGCCACGAATGAAATTATCAAACGTATAGCGCGGGTTTAAAAACATCGGGAAATTCTGATGTTGCTGCTGCGTAGAATTATTATTCTGCGCAAACGGCAAAACGGGCTGCGACGCCTGCTGGGGCGGATGTTTAAAAGCAGGAAGTTTTATCGTGCGGCTTTCCAACGTATGCTGCTCGCTGTCGTCCATCAGTACTTCATACTGAAGTTTCGCATTTCCGCCGAGAACCTGAAATAGTGTTTTCTGCAGCAGCGCATAATAATGCTCTTCGATCCACTCACAGAAAAACTGGCTCGGCACTTGTATCGTTAGTTGATTGTCTTTCAGGCGTAAAGCTTTTGTCGGCTCAAACCAGGTTTTAAAAACCTGTGAAGAAACATTGTCGCGGATAATACCAAGGCAGCGCTCCCACGAGGCGAGGGCTTCTGTATTATCAAAAACAACGCCATCATGCACGGCAATATCCTTTTGTGGAACATCCTTAGCCACCGGCTTGGGTTTGTTCAGTTTTGATGCGTTCGGAAATAAATTAAAAGTATCCTTTCTCGCCAATGTAGTGCCTCCATGATAATTTTGCAATTACCACCAGAGTTAATGTGTGAAATTATAACGGATGTAAAGACTGTAGCTGAAAAAAATCGCTGAATTTGGTGACAATCGTTCAATTATACGACGTTGCCCGGTATAATTGCTTCTCATGAACACGCTGAGGATTTAATGCCGTGCAAATTTTCATTATTTCGCGGTAAAACGCAAGAAGAAAATTTTTAAAAAAGAAAATAAAGTTCTTGTTTTTTTCAGAAAGAATTTTCTCCTTGAAACTAAAAGTATTTGCAAAAATGGCACGGAAATCGCTTCTGCCCCCATATTTTTTCTTTTTAAAACCGTCAGAATCAAAACTTGCGTATTTTTGATAAGAAGCTAAAATGCATATAGTGTTTTTAGTCAAAAAATGTTTCAAAAAGACGGCCTGCGACGATAACAACGAATATTCTTTTAAAATTAATTGATAATGTCAGAAATACCAACAGAGAGCGGTCAGGCGGGCGAACAGGTTGAAATGAATTTTTTCGACCATTTGGGAGAGCTGAGGACCCGGCTTTTATGGGCAGTGCTTGGTATTGCCATCGGGTGTATTGTTGCCGGAATTTACACGGACGAACTGATGGCAATCCTTTTAAAACCCGCCAGTAATGCAAACCTAGAACTTCAGAATCTCCAGCCGATGGGACAGATTTTCCTGCTTTTTAAAGTTATTTTAATTGCCGGAATAATTCTGTCTTCGCCTTGGGTGCTGTACCAGATATGGCGGTTTGTGGCGCCGGGACTATATTCACATGAGCGGGCATGGGCTCGGAAAATAACGCTTTTCACTTCAATTTGTTTTCTGGCGGGTGTGGCATTTGCGTATTTTGTGATGATCCCGTCATCTATGAAATTTGCTTCTGAAACGGGTTTTAAAGATATTAAAAACAGCTTTGATGTGAATCTGTATTTTGGTTTTGTTACTACGTTTATTCTTGCGATGGGACTAGTATTTGAGATGCCGATGATCGCTTACGTGCTGGCGCAAATGGGAATTTTAACGTCGGAATTCATGCGGAAATATCGCCGTCATGCTTTTATAATTATTCTGCTCATAGCAGCGATCGCCACGCCTACGCCTGATCCGGTCAATCAAATGATTTTTGCCGTGCCGCTGTGGATATTATATGAAATAAGTGTGTGGATCGTACGGATTTCTCAGAAACCAAAAGTATTGGACACTACAGCAGCATAGTTTTAAAAGCTCTTTTAAAGATTTTCTTTTTAAAAACCCGGTTCTTTTAAAGCCGAAATTTTTAAATGTTTTAAAAGAATTCCTGCGCGTGGCATAAATCCTTCGGCATATTCCACCGGATATTCCACGATTATCTGCATTCCTCTTCCCGCCGACTCGCCGATAATGACGGAGCCGGAAGAATACTGATCGCCGTCTTTGTGCTGGAATACATATTGCTCCTGCGCCCACGAATACGGCATTTTTGCTTTTTTATCTGACCGTATCAGCCGCCATTTATTCTCTGCCAGCAGCCCCTGCGGCCCGATTGTCATATCGCGAAGCTGGTCAAGCCCAGGATTTCCAGCCGGAAAAAAAATATTTACATGAGCGTTAGGATTTTTCCGCCCGCCAAAATTAGCAATAAAATTCACCGACATTCCTTCGCCCGAAGCGCTCGGCTCCGGGATAAAATCACGCCCGGGAATAAAAGTTTTGACACCGTAGTTTGGCTCATTGTACGAAGTCAGCTTTACGGCCTCTCTTTTGCCTTCGATGAGAATTGTATCAAAGCGCACAGAACTGTCTTTTAAAACTTTCTTTGGGAGAGTTGTATCCGGAAAAATAACAGCACTTGTGTCAGCCGCAGCATTGTACGGCTGTTTATTATTTTCGCAGGATAGCACGAAGAATATCACCGGAATTATATAAAAAAAGGAAATAATCTTATTCATTGTATTCTTTTAAAAAAGCCGGTTTCGTTTTAAAACTTAACTTGCCAAACACTCTGACTTCCGGCAAGGTTCTTTTAAAACTATTGAATTCATCTGTGGCACGGTAAAAATTCGTAATTTTGTAGTGAAATTTTTTGAATCATCAGGCGCAGAAAAATACCGCATGAGCATCGGCGACATCAGCAAACCCATTGCCTCACACATAGACAGCTTTAACGACTTTTTTAAAACGACGATGAAGTCGAACGTCGCGTTGCTTGACCTCATCGTGCGCTATATCCTGCGCCAGCGCGGGAAGCGTGTCCGCCCGATGCTCGTTTTCCTCGCGGCGGAGATATGCGGCGGCGTCAGCCAGCGTTCGTATGTGGCGGCGGCGATGGTCGAGCTTTTGCATACGGCGACTTTGGTGCATGACGATGTGGTTGACCAGTCCGACGAGCGGCGCGGCATGGCGTCCATCACAGCCGTCTGGAAAAACAAGATCGCTGTTCTCGTCGGCGATTACCTTCTTTCGCGCGGACTTTTAATTGCTGTGGATAATGATGAATTCCAGTTTTTAAAGATCACCAGCACAGCTGTCCGGCGCATGAGCGAAGGTGAATTATTGCAGATGCAAAAAACGCGCCAGATGAATATTGATGAAATCACGTATTTAAAAGTAATTTCCGATAAAACCGCATCACTTATTTCCACCTGCTGCGAGATCGGCGCCGTAAGCGCTACGGACGATCCGGCAAAACGCGCGGCTTTAAAAGATTACGGCGAGCTTGTCGGAAGCGCTTTCCAGATCCGCGATGATGTATTAGATTATATTAGCAATGAAGGAATTCTCGGAAAACCGGTTGCCAATGATATTAAAGATAAAAAGCTGACGCTGCCGTTTATCTATGCGATCTCGCAGGTTTCTAAAAAAGAAGCAAAGCAGATCATTTCGCGAGTGAAAAGCAAAAAACTCAGTAATGACGAAGTGCAGAAGATCGTCAGTTTCGTCAAGGAAAAAGGCGGGATTCAATATGCCGAGCGACGCGCAAATGAAATGATCGCCGAAGCACGCGCAAAACTTGATATTTTTCCCGAATCGGTTTTTAAAAACGCACTCATGGATTTTGCTACATTTGTAGTGGAACGCGCCAAATAGCGTTCATTGTTTTAAAAGCAGTTCGTCTATACAAACACTTTTTTTAAGAGAATCCAATGGAAAATTATCCGAATACCCTGGCAAGTGAAAGCGCGATCGTCGAAGCGCAAAAGCAATACCTTGCGAAAGTCTATGCGTGGATGGTCGGCGGGCTTTTGCTGACGGGAATTGTATCGTATGCGATTGCCGGATCAGAAACGTTTTTAAATATGCTTTCGGAGAATCCTTCGATTTTATGGATTTCACTTCTTGCCGAACTTGGCCTGGTAATTGCGCTTTCGGCAGCTATCAATAAGATCTCGCCGATGGTAGCAGGCGCAATGTTTCTGGCGTATTCATTTTTAAATGGTATTACGCTATCGCTACTTTTCATGGCGTACACGGCAGAATCACTAACCAGTACATTCTTCATCGCAGCCGGAATGTTCGGTGCGATGAGCATTTATGGTTTCGTGACAAAACGCGATCTCTCCGGTATGGGAAGTTTTATGTTTATGGGTTTGATCGGTCTGATCATCGCCAGTCTCGTCAATATGTGGCTGCAAAGCCCGATGATAAATTGGGTTGCGTCAATTATCGGCGTTATAATTTTCACTGGCCTTACGGCATATGACACGCAGCAGCTCAAGGAGCAGTATGCGCTTGAATCCGGCCCGGACGGTGCAGCGCTCGCACAAAAAGGTGCAATTATCGGGGCTTTAAAACTGTATCTTGATTTCCTTAATCTCTTTTTAATGCTGCTCCGCGTAATGGGTAACCGCCGCTAAAAGAATTTTTTTTGTATAATATAAAGTGGGCGGGTGATTATTTCTCCGCCCTTTTGTATTTTTAAAAACTACCGGATCATTTCACACAACACAGTAAGGACAATTTTTAAAAAGAATGGACGAGCCGCAAACCATAACGCGACTTTTTGCCGTAGAGGCCGACCGCCTGCTTGATGGCGGACAAGCTTTGGAAGCTGCACAACTATGCGAATCGGGACTGAAAGTTTTCCCTGATTACCCGACGGGATATGCTATCCTGGCGCGCGCGTACATACAGCTCGGTGATAAAGCTCTCGCCGGGATAGCTCTGGCGCGTGGTATTAAGCGGTTCCCATTGCATAAATTTCTCCTGCGCGTCAAAAGCGAAATGGGTTTTGCGGATGATTTTGCTGAAATTCCTCCTGATAGTTCTTTAAAAGAAAGTGAAGTTTTAAAAGATAATGTTTTAAAAGATAATGTTTTAAAAGATAATGTTTTAAAAGATGATATTTTAAAAGATGAAAGTCCTATAACGGATGCTGATTTTAAAAACCTTCCGAAAGAAGAACTGATCATTGACGATGAAATTATCAGCGAAGATGATATTGAAGATCCGGCAGAAATTGAAGCTGATCCGGCAGTTGAGGAAGTTTCTGAAAGTGAAGCAGAAATTGAACAAAAAGAATTTGACGAGGTTTTTAAAAACACCGATGAGCAGGCAGTAGCGGCGCCCGAAGAAGTAGTAATTGACGATGAAATTATCCTGGAAGACGATATAGAGGAAGATATTCCGGAGCCGGAAGCAGATTTTACAATTGAGGAAATTTCCGAGGCTGAAGCAGAAGATGAGCGCGAGGAATTTGAGAAGGTTTTTAAAAGTGATGAAGACGAAGTTTTAAAAGGCGATGTTTTAAAAGAAATATTGAAACCCAGTCTGCCTGCGTCGGCGAATAATTCGCGCTACAGCCCGCTGCGGATAATTGAGACTTTTAAAACAGACGAGAATTCGCGAAAGTCTTTAAAAAGCATGAGCGTGCGGCTGATCCCGGGTTTGGAATTTGCGCCGCTACGCTTTGAAAGCAATAAAAAGTATGATCGTCATATTTCTGCATTACCGGAGCCGCCGCAATTCCGTGCTTTTAAAATGATGCAGCGTGTCAATTATGCTGTTGCGCATCCCTCGATGTTCCATCGCATGGGTGAATCGCCGGAGCAGCAGCAATCTTCGCAAGGCAATCTCATTCAGCGCCGCGCCGAGGAAGCAGGGCGCGTGGCACAAAACCTCACACCGCTGGAGGAACTGGTAACGCGGCTTGAAAAAGCCCGCATCCCGACCGTGCAGGAAGATATTGATCCACAGGCGGGGCAATTTGCGCGCGAGCCATCGGTGGTAACGGAAACAATGGCAAAGATTTACGAGCAGCAGGGCGCGCTGAATGAAGCTTTAAAAGCATACCAGGTGCTGGCACGCCAGAAACCGGAAAAGCTGGCGCATTTTGAAGAGAAGATCCACGAGATCCAGCTGCGCATGAGTGAGTAATTTCCTGATACTGAATTAATTTTTAAAAGTTTTAAACGTTAGAATTAGCCTGTGTTTTTAATTCCACGCTACATACTTCGCGCGCATGTCGGCCCGTTTATTTTTGGGACGGCAGTCGTGATGTTCATTTTCCTGCTGCAATTCCTTATTAAAGTCATCGACCAGCTTGTTGGCAAGGGACTGGATACGTGGGTGATAATTCAGCTCATTACACTAAGCATGGCGTGGATGGTGGTGCTCGCTGTTCCGATGGGTGTACTTTTTGCGGTATTAATGGCATTTGGCGGGATGTCGGCGGCGCATGAAATTACGATCATCAAGGCGAGCGGCGGAAGCCTTCTTCGCATGATGCTGCCGGTGATGATAGCGGCGACGGGTGTTGCAGGTGGGCTTTTCTGGTTTAATGATTATATTTTGCCGGATACCAATCACCAGGTGAAAATGCTGATGTCAGATATTCAGCGCAAACTCCCGACGTTCAGTATTGATAAAGGGCAATTCTCTAATAGCGCGGGATTGGGCAGCTACACGATCCTTTCACGCAATATAGATACTGCCACAGGTGCGATGCTGGGCGTAACGATCTATGACTACACCAAGCCGCAGCGTATGAATGTCCTTTCGGCAGATTCCGGCAGGATACAGTTCACGTCAGATTATTCCAAAGTGATCGTATCGCTCATGAATGGTGAGATCCACCAGATCAATCAGCGTGATCTCGGCAATTATAGAAAAATTAATTTCGCAAAACACCGCATAGCTATTGACGCAAGCGGATTTTCCTTTGAAAAATCACAGGAAGGGACGTTCTCGCGGGGCGACCGTGAAATGCGTATTGCCGATATGCAGAAAATAGTCAAAACAGCTCAGAAAGAAGCTGGAGCTACTTCAAAAAACATTCAGAAAACCCTCACAAAACATATTGATTATCTGCTCGGCGATTCACTCTCTCCGGCATATTCTCCCGGGGCCGCTGCACTTGAAGGCCCGCAGGCGCTTGCCCAGGCGCAGAGCCGCGCTTCTATCATGCGCTCTACTCTGGAGTCGGAAGTTTTTCAAAGGGAAAGTAATAATGGCGAAGCGCGTAAATTCCAGGTAGAGATCAACAAAAAATATGCAATTCCTTTTGCCTGCATAGTGTTTGCGCTTCTGGCGTGCCCGCTTGGCGTCATCACGCGCGGCGGCAGTTTTGGTATCAGCGCGGCATATAGTTTAGGATTTTTTATTTTCTACTGGGCATGCCTGATCGGCGGAGAAAAGCTGGCTGACCGTGGAATTACAACGCCGTGGCTTGGGCTTTGGATCGGTAATATCGTACTGGGAATTCTCGGGATATTCCTCACGATCCGCGTCAATAGCGAGCGCGGAGGCGGGCGGATCTCTATGGCTATTGGAAATTTCCTCAGAAGTATCGGTGAACTTTTTAAAAGAAAAAAAGGCGCGGTATAATTCCTGCGCCTTTTTAAAATTATCTTTTAAAACTATTTTTTAAAACTACTCTTTTTAAAAGCTACTCATCACCTTTCCTGCGCACGGTCAGGACCGCGCACATTGCTTTTCGCAGCACGCGCTCGGCGATACTTCCCAGCATAAAACGCGCCCAGCCGTTACGCCCATGGGTGGCGATACAGATCAGGTCAATCCCGTTTGCATCAGCATACTCCACAATTTCATCAGCAGGATTGCCGCCATCCAGCGTCCGGATCCGAACCTCAAACCCCTCGCTTTCAAGTGAAATCGCTTTTTTCTTCAGTTCATTCCCGGAAAACTCAAGCAAATACTGGTGTGCGCCACCTATATCGGCCATCGCACCCGTCATATCACCGGAATACACGTTCGGCTCAAGGCAGTGAATGATGTAGATCACAGATTTGTGCGTACGCGCAATGTCTTTGGCATACTCAAGGGCGATCTCTGCCGGTGCGGAAAAATCCGTCGGTACAAGAATGT
The DNA here is from genome assembly GCA_040386315.1 of Bacteroidota bacterium. Taxonomy (GTDB): domain Bacteria; phylum Bacteroidota; class Ignavibacteria; order Kapaibacteriales; family DASPKH01; genus DASPKH01. The sequence goes on along the minus strand of JAZKFS010000079.1, from coordinate 35,120 downwards.
TTCGTGGTGCAAATGTCATACGTTTCTCTTTTAAAAAATAGATATTACCTAAGAATTCCTTTAAAAACTATCATCCTTGAAAATCACCATCAGGTGTTCGTCCCAATACTTACCATCCTTTTTTAAAGCGCGCATTTCCGTGCCGTATGTTTTAAAACCAAAGCTTTCGTACAAATTGCAAGCCGCCTGATTTTCGTCCACAACATACAGAATAATCTGCTCAACTTCCTCATTTTTAAAAGCTTTTTCAACTCCACTTTTTAAAAGATTTCTGCCAATTCCAAGACCACGCGCTTCAGGTTGAACGAACATTCCCCAGATCGTGCCTTTGTGTTTTGTTTTTAAGCGCTTTTCCTGAATAAAACCGCACATGCCGACAAGTTCGCTGTTTTTAAAAGCGCCGAGCACAAAATATCCGCCAGTTTCCAGGCTCTTTTTAAAACGCTCGCCGTCGTCGCCTTTCTCTTCTTCAATTGTTGAGCCAAACGCTTCAGGATTTGTTTTTAAAGCGATTTGGCGTAGGTGTGTGAGTTTGTCGGCGTCGTCAATTGTCAGTTCGCGGATTTCAATTTCCTGATTTTGCATTTTTAAAAAGGTAATTTTTTACAATTGTCATTCCCGCGCAGGCGGGAATCCAAAACGACAGAAGGACGCGATAGTTTGACGCGTGGATTCCCGCCTGCGCGAGAATGACAATTTTGGTGATTTTTTAAAAGTCACTTTTAAAAGAAATTTAGCTGTTAATAAACTTCCGTATTTCCTCGATCCACGCCGGGTTCTTCCCACCGTTCTCTTTTAAAAACTTGACATATTGTACTGCAAAATCGAACTTATTATTGTCTTTATCAAAAAATTCTTTTAAACACACCATATAGCTCGGGCGAAGATCAAGCGCTTCAAAGGAATTCTGCGCTTTTTCATTCAGTGGGTTTTCTTTTAAAAGCTTCTGCAATTCCTCATCGGGAAACTGTAGAAGCGTTTTAAAAAATGCTTCCGGCTCAAGGCAATCTTCAATTTCCGTCGGCGGCGTTTTCACAGGATGGTCTATCGGCACGAGCAGCGTTCCTTTCTGCGGATCGTTGAGCAATCGTTTAAAATCAAGCGTTTTTACCGGCGCCATTCCAAGCTCTTTTGCGGTTTCGTCGGTGTCAATTAAGCAATAGACTTTTCCATGTAATTCCACATCTTTTTCGCGCATTGGAATATGCAGATATTCGTAAATTCTTTTTACTTCTTCAGCGCCGCCAACGGACAAAATCCTCAGATTTTTCTCTTCTAATTCCTTTTCAAAATAATACTCGAAATAGATCTTTTCTGATGCGCCTTCGCAGATGAGCCAGTTGTACGGAGTTTTACCGCGCACCGATGAAATGATTGCCTGCACGAGATCATTATAGCTTTTCAAACTAATATCATACGGCAATTTTCCTTTTAAAAGCTCGCGGTCCTGCTTGACCTTTTCACGGTACGCGTAGAGATCGAAGGAAGTGACATCCACCGAAGCATCTTCTTTTAACAGCAGCGAATGAACCATTCCCTCGCTTACTACCGGCAGGAAACCAAACCAGTGCGTCGTTACCAGCACCTGATGACCGGCATGAGCGAGCTGGCGCAGCTTTTCAAACTGATGGAAACACGCCTCAATATGCAGCGATGCTTCGGGTTCGTCAATAGCGATAATAGCGAGCTTATCAGGATTATTATCTGTTTTTAAAAACGAATACATCACGTCGATTAGCGCGCGGCGTTTCTCACCGGAGCTGAGCGAATCAACCGGGATATCCATAGCACCGACTTTTTTGTGCAGGATCTTCACCGAAAAATATGCTTCGATAATTTTATTCACGAGGTCGCTCATGCGCAGCGAATCCTTCCACGTGCCTTTATACGTGTAATTGCCGAGCATGTAGTGAATTCCCTCTACGAACATATCCAAACTGTCGTTGATCTCGCCAAGCGTTTCCGGGCCGATCGCATTGATGATCGCCTGCCGGATATCGCTGCCCATCAGCTCCTGCATGGCGCTTGTTTCCAGCTTAGTATAGCGCACCACATCGGTTTCTACGGGAATGTAGAGGTAGGAATACATTTCCAAAATGTAATCGGAAAAGCCTTTAAAAGCCGACTGAAATTCATCTTCTTCGGTGTGATGAGCGTGTGAATTTTTAGCGCGGTCGCCGTCATTATGCAGCTCGCTTTTAAAAGAATTCGGCATAAATAATTCACGGAGGGCGTGCTCGTAATGAAACGGCCCAAAGTGAATGTTCCGGAGATTATCGTGCTTTTTTCCGATGATGAAAAAGTAATATTCTTCCGTACCGAACTTTGCTTTTAAAGCGTTGCGGTGCTCAATAAAATCCTCAATATCATGCGAATGCTGTTCCGGCGAGAAATCCCAGAGAAACCGGCTCAGCTTTTCAACAACTGACTGGCAATGTATTTCTTCTTTTGACCGGTTTTTAAAAAGCGATTTTTTAATTAGAAAAACCGGCGCTACGAATGGCGCATCGTGCCCAAATAATTTCCCTTCAATACGTGCCTGGCGATTGATATTCCAGTCCTTCGCGTCTTTTTCGTTAAAAAACCTGTCGAGCGCTTCAATAATTGTACTTTTGCCAACGCCGTTCTCGCCGATATATCCGGCAAAATTTTCACCAAAGGAAACAGGAATATACGTGGATTTTTTATAGATTTTATAATTCTGGATAAATGTGGAAACGATCATGAGGATTGCTTTTTAAAAAGGAGGAAATGGTTTCAGCTAGAAAACGACGCAGCGGGCAAGTGTGTTCCTTTTAAAAACAGAAAGGTGGCAACACAGGTTTTTTAAAAACAAGTTCCCAAAGTAAGTCAATACTTTTCAACAATTTATACAATTTTGTGGAAAAGTTTTTAAAAGGAATTTTTAAAACCGTCATTCTGAAGCTGCAAGCGAAGAATCGCGAACATGCAGGACGCGTCAAACTATCGCGATACACTTGGTTTGAGATTCTTCGCTCCGCTTCAGAATGACGACGCCAAAAAGAAACTCACCGCACTCACTAACTCACAAAACTCATTCCCCCGCCGCTTTACTATCAGCACGCGGATCAGCGCCGCCTTCTAATTTCCCGTCCGGCAAAACTAAAATTCCCTCTACATTACCGATGCGGTCGCGCGTCACGATCTTGTGTCCTTTTTCTTCCAGTTCTTTTAAAACATCCGGCTCTAAAGCGCCTTCCTCAATTGTGATCTGGTCGGGCAGCCACTGATGATGAAAGCGCTTTGCGGCAACGGCTTCCTGCATCGTCATATCGTGCTCGATAACATTTAAAATCGTTTGAAAAACAGACGTGATGATTGTCGCGCCGCCGGGTGTTCCGACCACCATAAATAAATCGTCCCATTTCGTGATGATCGTTGGCGTCATGCTGCTGAGCATCCGCTTTTGCGGTTCGATCTGATTGGCGACACCGCCGACAAGCCCAAAAATATTGGGTTCGCCCGGCTTTGCAGAGAAGTCGTCCATTTCATTATTTAAAAGAAATCCCGCACCTTCGACCATCACTTTCGAGCCGTAATTGTCATTCAGCGTTGTGGTCACAGAAGCCGCATTTCCCCAACGATCCACGATACAGAAATGCGTTGTTTCCTCGCTTTCCTTCTTTTTAAAAACTCCCGCTTTGATTTTTTCCGATGGCGTTGCAGCGCCGGTTTGAAACGAGCGCATTCTATTTTTCAAATAATCTTTATCAAGTAAATTCTTCTGCGGAACATTATAAAAATCAGGATCACCGAGATGCGTTGCGCGGTCGGCATATACGCGCCGTTCGGCTTCCGCCAGGAGGTGCACGGTAGAAGTTTCCTGCCAGCCATATTTGGAAATATTATACGGCTCCACCATTTTTAAAAGCTGCAAAAGCGCAATTCCGCCACTCGACGGCGGCGGCATGGAAATGATCGTGTAATTTTTATATTGTCCTTTGACGGGTTCGCGCCACACGGAATGATAGCTTTTCAGATCGTCGTGCGTGATAATTCCACCGCCTTTTTTCATTTCCGCTACAAGTAAATCTGCCGTCGCGCCCGTGTAAAAACCATCGCGTCCGTTTGCAGCAATTCTTTTTAAAACATTTGCCAGATCTCGGTGAAAAAGTGTATCGCCTGTTTTCCAACCACTTTCTTTAAGCAAGTAAGGCGAATGAAGATTATTAGTTTTAAAACTTTCGCTATAATCATTCAGATTCCGCGCTTCCCGTTCCGTAAGGATCACGCCGCGCTCGGCGAGATCAATAGCGGGCTGCACAAGATCTTTAAAAGGAATTGAGCCGAGCTTTTTGTGAATTTCCCACATGCCGTCTACACTTCCGGGAACACCCGAAGCAAGATGCGACGACGTGCTTAGACCCGCAACGATATTACCCGCAGAATCTAGAAACATATCACGATTCGCTGCAGCCGGAGCTTTTTCACGGAAATCCAGTGCGCCTGTTTCGCCATTGAATTTCCGATAGACAAGGAATCCACCGCCGCCGATATTTCCCGCAATCGGGTACGCCACCGCGAGCGCGAACTGTGTGGCAATCGCCGCATCATACGCATTGCCGCCACGCTTAAGCACGTCGAGTCCGATCTGCGTTGCATCGGGATGCGCCGTGACGACCATCATCTTTTCAGCAACGACGCCGCGAATGTGTGGCGTGGATTGACACGCGCTGAGGAGGATTATGAGAGCGAGAGGAATATATCGTTTGACCATATTTTTAAAACCAATTGTAAAATTCGTTATTCATGAAAATTAAGAAATTCTTTACGTTCATACATGATTTAATTCGCTTTTGCGTTTTTCGCACCATTGCGCAAATACTGTTTTTAAAAGCCATGAATATCATCAATTACTCTGCCGAACCGCTCAATAAGCTTTACAGCTGGCTGCCTCATGACCTGAGAGCCGAAAGCGTTATATTCTTTCCGGATGCATGCCCGGGGAAATCACCTCTGCCGACTGGAACGGTTGCCTTTACGAAACAGGATGACTGGCGCAAATTTGCGATCTCTGATTGCGGTTGCGGAATGCTACTATGTGAGTCGCCAATTCCAAAAACTGATTTTAAAAAGGAATTCTGGGATAAGATTTATTATGATATTCAGTCTAATAAGGGCAAACTAGGCGACCTTGGTTCCGGCAATCATTTTCTGGATGCGCTGGAATCCTACACGGATGACAAAATCTATTTTCTCATCCATACAGGTTCGCGCAATGAATCAAAACTTGTAGATGATTTAATAGATAGCCCGCGAAAATTTGATACAAAATTTAATGACGTGTGTGAATGGGCGAAAGATAATCGCTTTGAGATTTTTAAAATTCTTGAGAAGTATTTCGGGCGATTAAATCTTATTCTTGATAAAAATCACAATCATTTTGAGCAGACGGACGATGGTGTGATTATCAGGAAAGGAGCCGTACGGGTAACTCCGGGCGAGCAAACAGTCGTTCCATCAAATATGAATGGCGATGTTGTATTGATTACGGCTACAGATAAGGTAGCTGAAACGTATAATTCGCTATGTCATGGCACCGGACGCGTCATGTCGCGGTCTGAAGCAAAGGAGCATATAGCCAATTTTGACTACGATGCAATGCGGCGGGAAATCTATATTCCTGAAATGATAAGCAATGATTCGATCAAAACGGATACCCCATTTTGCTATCGTAATCTTGATGACTGCCTGCAATTAATTGATGATCTGATTGTAATTGATAAACGATTTAGCGTTTTTGCATATTTAGGACAAATGTAATTTTCTACCCGCAATACCTCTCCAATTTCTTGTCCATTCCGATCCGCTTTACAAAAGCTGACAGCGTTTTAAAAAATATCTTTTGCAGGAAAAGCGGGATGCCCGGCGAATAGCTTTCGGAGCTTTCCAGCAGGAATGCCAGATGCAGGAGGTTTTTTGGGATGCCGAGCGGATAGCAGCGTCCGTCTGCAGCAAGGCTGTACGCAATAGCAAGCGACCTTTCAAACTCGGGGCTTCCGGGGCGAATTTCTACCAAAAATGATGTCGGATTATCCGTTTCGCTGAAAAAACGGTGGCGGATTTTGGGCTTTATGGCAGCGGCCTGGCCTTTTTTTAAAACGTGCTTTTCGCCGTCCACGCTGATGGATAGTTCGCCGCTGATGACGCGGAATTCCTCCGTGAAGCTCAGGTGATAATGCAGTGGATTGCCGCCCTTTGGCGATAAGTCCACGCGCATCAATGTATATTTTCCATCGGTTTCCTCCGACGTTTTTAAAAACGTCAGGCGGTCGCCAACCTCGGGATTTTCGTAGATTCTTTTTTTCACTTTTTTTCGTAATGCGTGATGTGTAACGCGTAATGGGTTTTTAAAAACCAGGAATGTAAGTGATACGAACAGAAAGGTATATGATTTTTTAATTAAAAAAAACGCATTACGCTTCACTCATTACGCATCACACTTTTTAAAAACTCATTGACGTTTTGCCCGGCGTGGTAATATTCCATGAGGTATTCTGCCAGGTTTTCTTTTAAAACTATATTCGCAGGCAATTCCGCCCAATAGTAGAACTGTTTATTGGCAACGAGCGGCTGTGCGGCAAAAGTTTCTTTAAACTCTTTCGGGATGACTTTATTTTTCTCGCCTTTGAGTTCGCCGTAGAGTTTTTTAAAAGCCGGTTCGTTTTGGAGATTATTCAATTCATCGGGAAATTCTACGATTTCCTGTCGCACTTTTTTCAAACTTTCTGCTGACAAATCCCAACCGCCGCCGCCCGCCGCCGCTGCGTCATGAGAAAACCGAACATAAAATCCCGGTATTTCGCTTTTGCGATTCGCCGTTGTGAAAAGCGCGGAAACGTGGATGTTGTACGGAGCTTTATTTTTTGAAAAGCGGACGTCACGGTTGATGCGGAACATGGCGTCGCGTGGGTTCATGTTGAGCTGCGGCTCAAATTCGCGGATGCGTATCATCATTTCTTCGACGAAGCTTTTAAAAGGCGCTTTCACGTATTTTTCGTACTCGGCGCGGTGCTGGTCAAACCACGCTTTGGAGTTGTTTTCGGAAAGGCCTTTGAGGAATTTTAGGAATTCGGGTTGGAAATACATTCGATAGTTTTGAATTGTGAGTTTTTAGTTTTGAATTGGTGCAAATTACCGTTTTTAAAGAGTTTTTGAAAATGAATTTTAAAAATGTAGAGACGGATTATTATCCGTCTCGCGGTGGATGTGGTGAAAAGGCAATTTTGCTTTTAGGTAGATGTTTTAAAAGCATCATAGTTTTTCAGCAATTTTTTTTTACAACTGCGGTCGCGAAACAGATAATAATCTGTCTCTATAGGGGATTTCTGAATCACAGATTTGCACGGATTAGTGGATTTCACAGATTTTGATTTGAAGAATCGGAACTACTGCTTTTAAAAAAGTCTGTGAAATCTGTGTAATCATTAAAATCTGTGATTCAGAAATTAAACGGGCACTTTGGACGGCAAGGGTGACCGCCTACAGTTGGTGGAATGTGGCAGAATGGGGAACATGATTTTCTTTTAAAAATCTTTTAAAAAAGTTTTAAAAAATTGCAATTTTGAGGCACGAAAAGTTTTTAAAAAGCGTCGTTTAGTTCGCAATAAAATCATTGTGTTACAGTATTTAGATGGGAGGACAAAGGTATGCCGGTAGGACAGTTTCAATCTATGAAACGCTCGTATTTTTCGATTGACAAAGATACGGGTAAGGTAAAGAGCAAGGACAAAAGCGGCGATGTGCAGCTTCATGATTACATCGAAGGTGTGCTGGTCGGGATTGTTTTTGAAGAGGGTGAATACGAAGGGCGTCCGAGTAATAAGTACGCGCTTTCGTTTGCTAATCGCGATGGCTCGGAAGTGGATATTCTTCGCATGGGCGAGGATGCGAATACCGCGTACGACACGCTGAACCGTCTTTCAAGTATTGACGGGCGTATCGGCTGGGTAAGACTCACGCCGTATTTCAGCGAGTTTAACGGGAAGAATATCACGCACATGTCGGTGCGTCATAATGGCGAGAAGCTTTTGTCAAAATTCCGTCCTGATGATATTCCGAAAGTCACTACGGTGAAAGTCGGGAAGCAGGAAGTGATGGACAAGAGCGACAAGCAGGAATTTTTCCAGAAGCTCTACCGCAATCTTCGCGAAAAACTCGCGAATGAAACAGCGGTTGGCGAGATGGAGAAATACGTTCCGGCGGATGAGGAATTCGAAGAAGAAGTTCCTTTCTAAGCTCGGTTTTAAAACGCGATTGGCTGGTAAAGCCAATGATTTTAAAAGCTCATTCTTTTTTAAAAAGAGTGGGCTTTTTTGTTACACATATCACATATTCATTAATTTTTACGGCGGAAATTCGTAAGTTACTGTGGCTTATATCTTTTGGGATGTAATTACCAGGTAAAAATACTATGCTGAAAACTATCACAGATACGGAAGAATTACGCACGGAACAGAAAATTACGCTTGCTTCGCCGCGCAGAGATTACGGTTTTCTGGCGAAAATGCTGTTTCTTACAATGGATTTGGTCTATGGGAAAAAGCGTACGCTGTCGAAATTTAAAGTGCTGGAAGTAATAGCGCGTGTGCCGTATCAGGCATGGGAACATGTGGCGTATATTGCTGTGACGCATAAATATTCTGAGCCGCTGTATGCGCGGCGGATATTTGATTTTGTAAAGGAATCGCGCGAGCAGCAGGATAATGAGCAGTGGCATTTGCTGATAATGGAAGAGCAAACCCAGCAGCGTGATGTGAAGGAAAGTTTTTTCATGTATCGTTTTATTCCTCAGTTAATCGCATTTTTTTATTATCACACGAGCTGGCTGCTGTACGTGATTGAACCCGCAAAAAGTTATCGCCTGAATGCAGATTTTGAAGACCACGCCGAACATGAATATATGATATTTGTGAATGAAAACCCGCAGTTTGAAGATGAGCCGTTTGAAAGTAATTTTAAAGATGAATACGGCGATTTTAAAAGTGTGGCGGACGTATTACGGCAGATCGGGTATGACGAGAGGATGCATAAGGAGGAGAGTTTGCATCATATTGAGCATCCGCGGTTTGGCGCGTAATTTTTTGTTTTTTTTAAAGCTCATTCTTTTAAAAAGGATGGGCTTTTTGTTTTAAAAACGTGACAAATATCATAGTTCGCTGCATGAACAAACTCTAATTTTGTAGAGTGATTTGGAATGTCTTTAAAAAGAAATTTTAAAAGAGGTGGCGACATGTTTGCACCAAAAAATATCCTTGTGCCGACCGACTTTTCCGACGCAGCTAATTGCGCATTGGAATATGCGAAAGACCTTGCGCGTACGAATGGCGCGACGCTGCATATCGTTCACGCGATAGAAATGGTGACGTACCCGACGGGCTGGACGTACCCTGGAATTGAGAGCATGGAAAGCCGTCATTTTTACGCCGAGCTTTCCGACAAAGAGCTTGAAAAAAGGGCCGAAGCGCTGAATGGCGAAGGTTTCAGTGTGCAGGTACAAACGCTGCTCAACGGCAACGCGTCGGACGGCATCGCAGAATATGCGGCGATGAACAGTGTTGATCTGATTTGTATTGCTACTCATGGCCGGAGTGGCCTCGGACACTTTTTCCTCGGCAGCACGACGGAACGCTTATTGAGAAAGACCTATTGCCCGGTTCTGGTTGTGCGACGGAAGGAAGATTAATTTTTAAAAAGAATTTTAAAAAGAGGTGGCCACATGTTTGCACCAAAAAATATTCTTGTAGCGACGGATTTTTCCGAACCCGCAAAATGTGTACTGCGCTATGCAAAAGAGATGGCAGCCGAAAACAAAGCCATGATCCATGTAGTGCATACAGTAGAAATGATTGAGTATCCTACAGGTCTGGTATATCCCGGCATGGAAAACATTCTCAATGAAGAACGCGCTGTAGAGCTATCTGACCGCGCACTTGGCACAATAGCCAGTGAACTGGATACAGAAGGATTTTCCGTAACAACGGAAACGCTGCGGAATGGCGATGCGGCAGACGGGATTTCCGACTATGCGAAATCCCACGATATAGACCTGATTTGCATTGCAACGCATGGCCGAAGCGGTTTGGGACATTTTTTCCTCGGCTCGACGACAGAGCGTTTGTTGCGGAAAACGTATTGCCCGGTTCTGGTTGTGCGACGGAAGGAAGATTAGATTTTTTAAAAAGTGTTTTTAAAAGCTCGTTTCTTTTTAAAAGGAAATGGGTTTTTTTGTTTTTAAAATTCTATCTAATTTTTTATAAATTTATTAACGACAATTCTATTATTGATATTTAGATTCAGGATAAATGTTCCTGTGGGAATATGCGCTATATTTACTGTAAAAGCACCTGATGAAGAATGGCCGGCTGCAATGGTTTTACCTGTCATATCTAAGATCTGGTAAGAACATAAATTTTCAGTTTCATCAAGCTTTATGTGAAGCACATCGTTTGCAGGAAGCGGATATATAAGAGGCAATGTAGAAAGTGCCGGAGATGATACACCGGAACCCATTTTAGGTGGAAAAATTATTTGTTTTGCCTTTAAAGTATCGCCGTAATCAACAAAGGTAAGATGGAACATTCCATCGCTTGCTAAGATCAGCGACTGGTATTCACCTGAACTATATTTAATATTCGACTTCGGTATAGAGTACAGAATAATCGGCTTTGAAAATGTTTGTCCCTTGTCTTCTGAAAAGATATATCCGAGATTAAAATTACTGCTATCTATCTGGTTATAGATCAGATGATAAATACCTTTGTCATCTAATACACCTTCAGCATAAGCAGCAGAATTAATTACCTTTTTTGTATTCCAGGTATTGCCATTGTCATTACTTGAGCTAAAATATACCGGAGTCTGTACATTGTGCGGCTCGTGTGACAGAATGCCCAAATGGTTCAGGTCCTTATTGCTTACTACTTTATTTATCAGAAAGGAGCCTAATCCTTTTATAGTGTGCAGATCGCTCCATGTCTGTCCATTATCATTACTGAATGTGTGATAGATAAATGAACCGGAATATTCACCATACGCAATATGAAGAGTATTATCCGCCGATTGGCTAATATCTGCGCCGACATACCATTTGGAATTAGACACCGATGGTAGCAGCTCGGGTGCAGTCCAACTACCGCCACCATCATCGGATTTAGAAAAGTTTATTAAAAAAGATGATGTGGTTTTATCCCGCATCATATATGAAATAAATAATCTGCCATTGCCCTCAGCATAGATTTGCGGATAATCAGTAAAGCCGGTTTCATCACTAAAAGGTTTTCCTGCAAGATTCCAGGTAAGGCCGTCATCTGTTGATTTATAACACCAGAGTTGGGCATTAGGAATACTGGTCTTTCTGTCAATGCGCATTAGCACCAGATAAATATTTCCAATACTATCCATCGTAATAACAGGATCTGCATTTTGCTCAAACTTTGAAGTTGCAGAAAGGACAAAAACCGTATTCCAGCTTTTACCCATATCTGAACTCCTAAAAATTAGAGTTTCAGAGTCAATGGGCGCAGTTTCCAGTCCGGTCGTCATAACAGTAGCAAGAAAAGTATTCTTTTTGGTTTGCACTGCATCCAGTTCTATTGCTCTTCGCTCAGTAAGCCTGATTACGCCACTACTTTGCCCATAAAGTGGAAAAGAATAAAGAAATAATAAGACAAAAACTCTTTGAAGATTTTTCATAAATTTTATTAACCGATAAAAGATGTATAGCACCGTTTAAATTAAGAAAATAGCCGGACTCTTTTTAATTTTTTGTTTTAAAAAGTTACATGTAGAATTTTCTTCCTAATTTGCTTTTAAAAACCACGTTTTAAACATGCAGCAAGCCAAAATTCCCATTCACAACTTCGCCGCGGACGACGCGAAAAGTATTCCTTTTAAAGCGAATCCTATCCGCACGACGAGCCGCTATAATGCGAGTGTGCCGCACCGGCATAATTACTACGAATGCTTCTTTTTTGAAACCGGACACGGCATTCATACGATTGATTTTAAAGATTATGAACTGCGCGAAAATAGCGTTCACTTTGTTTCACCGGGGCAGGTTCACCAACTGAAACATGAGCCGGGAACGAGTGGGCATGTGGTGATTTTTTCGCGGGAATTTTACTACACCGGTAGCGAGCGCAAGGATTTCCTGTTTGAATTTCCGTTTTTAAATAACAGTCCGAATCCCGTTTTTTATCCGGCGGAGGCTGTTTTTAAAGAGTTGTTTGAACTGGTTTTAAAAATCGAAAATGAATTTGCAAATAAGCCGCCGGAATTTGATATTATCCGTTCCTATCTGAATGTCATTCTTTTAAAAAGTAAACGCATTTTTGAAAGTGAAAAACAGGAGATTTCCACACAAATTACCCCACTTATCAATTCCTTTCGCACATTGCTTGAGGAGAAATTTCCGTTTCAGCATCTTGTAAAAGAATACGCCGCCGACCTCGCCATTTCCGAAAAAACTTTGAACGAAACGGCAAAAAAGTCCTTTGGTAAAACTGCCAGCGAGATGATCCACGAGCGGATAATTCTCGAAGCAAAACGGCTGCTGACGCACGGCGAGATCAGCGTGAAGGAAATTGCGTACGCGCTGAATTTTGACGACCCGGCGCACTTCAGCAAGTTTTTTAAAACGAATGTCGGCATCTCGCCTGTAGATTTTAAAAAGCAGAGTTTTTAAAAAGCATATTTATTCTGTCATTCTGAGCGCAGCGAAGAATCTACGTCAAAAGAGCGCGTTAGGTCATTCTGCCGAAGATTCTTCGCGCTGCTCAGAATGACAATTCCTATAAAAACTTCCGAATTGTACAAGCCTTCGGCCAATATCTACATTGTTGCACTTTTAAAAAGGGTGTAAGTTTGCTATGTACTTACAAATCGTTTTTAAAAGAATATACAACAGGTGATATATGAAAAATTTTGTGCTTGGCTTTTTGCTCATTTTCGCCATCGCAGGTTGCGAAAAAGCAACGCAGCCATCAGGTGAAACGGCTGCGGATTATTTGCCGGTCACGCCCGGCTCGACGTGGGAATATTATTACAACGGGCCGTATGCGTATGGAATGGAATTGATCGCTGGAACAGATACGGTTATTCATGGCAAAGTTTTTAAAACGCAGCGCTCGGATGTGTGGAATGACGCGGTGAATATTTACCGTTTTGAGGGCGACGATATTTATGAAATTGACCCAAAATTTAATGAGGAGTTAGTTTTTAAAATGGCTCCGGTCGGCACGTCGTGGAGTTCGCGGATTGAGTACGACAGTGTGAATTATGCGATCATAAAAAGTTCTGTTGCAGCGAAAGGGCTGACGATGGAAGTGTATGGGAATACTTTTAAAAACGTGATCCACATCAAAAGTTTAAAAACGAATTATTACGAAAATGGAACGTCGGGCGAATTTGTGTTCAATCGCTATTTTGCAAAAGGCGTGGGCATTATTCGCGAAGACGTCGAAGACGGGAATACAGGTTTTAACGGTTTGAAAACGTATTCCATTAAATAATCACTGCTTTTAAAAACACTTTAAAAAAATATGAAAAACGAAAATACAAACTCGCGCCGCCAGTTCATGCGGAATATCGCGCTGGCTACGCTTGCAGCACCACTTCTACCCGATCTTTTAAAAGGGAATTCTCTTTTAAAAAGTGTTGCGGAGTGTCATCCTGTTACACGTGATTATTACGGCGTCGGGCCGTTTTACAAAGCGAATCCGCCGGTGATGACCGGCAATTCCATTGCGTCGCCAACTGAACCGGGAACGCGTTTGACGATAAGCGGCGTGGTGAAAAATCTCGACTGCTCAGGCGTTATTCCCAATACAAAAATTGACATCTGGCACGCGAATGATGCGGGCGCGTATGACAACGTGGGCTATAATCTTCGCGGCGTGACATATTCCAATGCGCAGGGATTTTACCAGTTTGAAACGATCCTGCCGGGCAAATATCTGAACGGTTCGCAGTTTCGTCCGCGCCACATTCATTTTAAAATCACGCCGCCGGGTTTCCCGGAATTTGTCACGCAGTTGTATTTCCAGGGCGACGACAGCATTCCGATTGACGCGGCAGCTTCGCAGAAATCGGGACAGTTTGACGCGACGCACAGGATTATTTATCTCACCGATATTTTCGGGCAGCGGCTCGAAGGCACGTGGGATATTGCGATCACCGGGAATGGCGTGACGGGTGTTGAGGAGAGCCACCTTGATAAGGGAATGATCTATTCCGTTTCGCCGAATCCTTTTAAAGATCACGTGGAAATTCGCTACGGCGTTTTTAAAAGCGCGAAGGTGAATATTGAAATTTTCGACATGCAGGGCGCGCTCGTGGCGACGCTTGATGAACGGAATCTTGACCCGGAAAAATATTCAGCGGTCTGGACGCCTGACGCAAATCTGCCGTGCGGCACGTATTGGATCGCTTTAAAACTGAATGGCGCGCAGGTGCATTATTTAAAAATCGCAAAGGTGTAGTATGAATTTTTGGGAAATTTCAATATTCTGGCATTTGCGTGAATGCTGATGCTTTTAAAAAGTTCATTCCTAAGAATGAGCTTTTTTTGTTTTTAAAAGAAGTCACTTTTTAGAACTTCATGCGTAGAGGATAAATACACTTTTTTTTAAACTAAACATGCAGTTTCATTATGAAAAAAATTCTCCTCTTGGCAACGGCTGTCGCGCTTTGCACTTTCACAGCATCGGCGCAGCTCACGATACCTGACGGCTTGAACAAAAAAGCTTCAGTCAGCGAGCAGATCGGCATTACTGACGTGACGATACACTACTCGCGCCCCGGCATGAAAGGCCGCGAAGGAAAGATCTGGGGAGGCCTTATCCACGAAGGTTTTAAAGATTTGCGTTTTGGTACGAGCAGGGCGGCGCCATGGCGGGCGGGCGCAAATGAAAATACAACAATTGAAATTTCCGATGATGTTAAAATCGAAGGAAAGCCGCTTGCTGCCGGGAAATATGCGTTATTTGTAGCATACAGCCCGAATGAATCAACAGTAATTTTTTCAAAAAACTCAACGTCGTGGGGCAGTTTTTTTTATGATGAAAAAGAAGATGTTCTGCGTGTAAAAGTGAAACCGCAGCCGCTTGAAAAAAGCGTGGAATGGCTGAAATATGAATTCATTAACCAAACGCCGAATGCCGCAACGGTTGCCCTGCAATGGGAAGAACTGATGATCCCGTTTACGATTGAAACAGATTACATCGCAAACCAGCTTGCATCTATTCGCCGTGAATTGCGCACAAGAAATGCTTTTGATCCCGACGCGTGGGCTGATGCCGCAAGATTTGCAGCAGTAAACAGCACCGATCTTCCGGAGGCGCTTCACTGGGCTGAGCAGGCGACCAGCGGTATGTTTGGGGAGAAAACTTTTACAACGCTTTCCTCAAAAGCGATAATTCTGAATAAAATGAACAGGACTGCGGAAGCCGACGCAGTGATGAAAGAAGCAATGCCAATGGCCACGATGCAGGAATTGCACAACTACGGCAGGCAGCTTTTAAACCAGAAACGCACGAAGGAAGCGCTGGAAGTTTTTAAAATGAACTACGACAAAAACCCGAATGAGTTTACAACGATGATGGGAATGGCGCGAGGATATTCCGGCACAGGAGATTTTAAAAAGGCGCTGGAATTTGCACAAAAAGCACAGCCAAAAGCGCCGGACACGCTCAATAAAGATAACGTGGCGCGGTTGATAAAACTTTTGCAGGAAGGCAAAGATATTAATAGTTAGTTTTTTTTTAAACTTTTTTTTAAAAGCTCATTCTTTTAAAAAGGGTGGGCTTTTTTAGTTTTAAAACTAGTTTGATGTTTTTAAAACTTCTTCCCGCATCAACCCAAAATATAGCGCCACCAAAACCGCCGCACAAGCCGAAACCGCAAACATCACCTCAGCGCCAAATGCCGCCCAAATAATGCCTGCAAGCGAACTCGCCAGCATTGTTACAATGCTATTGAAAGCTGCGTGTGTGCCGATCGCTGTTGCTGTATCTTTCCTGTCAGCGATGTTGCTGATCCACGCTTTTGCGATGCTTTCCGTGCTTGCGGCATAGACGCCGTACACGAAAAATAATCCGTAAAAAATGTACAGGTTTTTAAAAACTGCCATGCCGCCGTAGACGATTGCGAAGAGGAAAAGCCCGAGAATGAATGTCTTTTTTAAACCTACTTTGTCACCAAGCGAACCCATTCCGTAGGCGAATGAGGCATAGACGAGATTGTAAAAAATATAGACTGAAATGACATTCACGTCGCTCAAACCTTTTTCGCGGAGCATGAGCAATAGAAATACGTCCGAGCTATTGAAGAGCGCGAAAAGCAGCAAGCCAAAAAGCAGTTTTTTGTATTCTATCGGACTTGTTTTGAGATAATTTAAAAATGAGAAAAATCCGGGTTTTAAAAGATTTTTCTGTTCAGATTTCTTTTCTTTTAAAACAAACGTCAGCGCGATTCCGACAATTCCGGGGATGAACGCAAGCAAAAACATCAGTTTGTATTGCCCCGGATAAAAATACAGGAATGTCAGTGCTACAACCGGCCCGATTACCGCGCCAAGTGTATCCAGCGCACGATGAAATCCAAAAACCTTTCCTTTATTTTCCGGTGTGGTTTCGTCCGAGAGCATGGCGTCGCGCGCGCCAGTTCGGATTCCTTTGCCAATCCTGTCTGTCGTTCGCGCAAAGAAAATCCAGATTGGCAAAATAGAAACAGCCATCAGTGGTTTTGAAAGTGCGCTAAGGCCGTAGCCGAGTTGCACAAATGGGAGCCGCCTGCCAATCGCGTCAGAGCGCTTGCCGAAATATCCCTTGCTGAGTCCGGCGACTGCTTCGGCGACGCCTTCTAAAATCCCGATTAAAACAATTGAAAAACCGATACTTTTTAAATACAGCGGCATCACCGGGTAGAGCATTTCGCTGGAAATGTCGGTGAACATGCTCACGAGGGACAAAATCCAGATCGTGCGTGTTATAATTGTTGTTTTTTGCATTATCCTTTTAAAAACTTCCCAAATTGCATACTGACACGTCGACTACGTTCAGTATGCCGAAGTACGAAATTTTTCCTTTTAAAAGAAGCACAACCGCACTTTTTAAAAGAAAATTCGGTTATATGATTGGTAAATCTCTCGCGCTTTGCTAAATTGCTTTCCCTATTACTTTTTAAAAGAAAAATTATGACGCGCGTTTCGCTCCGCAATATCGTTAAAAATTATCCAAATGGCTACGAAGCCGCTAAAAATATTTCTCTCGACATTGAGCCGGGCGAATTTCTCGTGTTGGTCGGCCCATCGGGTTGCGGAAAGTCCACGCTCCTGCGCATGATCGCCGGGCTGGAAACAATCTCCTCCGGCGACCTCCTCTTTGACGGTGAGCGCATGAATGACGCTGAACCCCGTGCGCGTGACGTCGGCATGGTTTTTCAAAATTACGCACTCTATCCGCATCTTACCGTTGCTGAAAATATCGCGTTTCCGCTGACAATCCGGAAGGAAAATAAAGCAGTAATTACAAAGCGTGTAGATGAAGTTTCAAAACTTTTGGGCTTGGATTCCATGATGGCGCGGAAGCCAAAAGAGCTCTCCGGCGGACAGCGTCAGCGTGTGGCTTTGGGACGGGCAATTGTACGAACACCGCGTGTGTTTCTTTTTGACGAACCGCTTTCAAACCTCGACGCGCAGCTCCGTGTGCAGATGCGTGCGGAAATCTCCAACCTTCAGCGCACCATCGGCTCAACGGCTGTGTATGTCACGCACGACCAGGTGGAAGCGATGACAATGGGCGACCGAATCGTGGTTTTAAAAGCAGGCGTTGTGCAGCAGGCGGCGAGCCCGGAAGAAATTTACCACACTCCTGCGAACGAATTCGTAGCAAGCTTTATGGGCAGCCCGCAAATCAATTTTTTCCGTGGAAAAGTTTTAAATGTTGACGGCCTGAGATTTACGGAAAATGACGGCGGCGTTTCTTTTAGAATACCGCAATCAATTTTTAAAAGTGGGGTTCCACGGGAAGGCGCGGCAATTACGCTGGGAATTCGCCCCGAGCATATCACCGTCAGCAGCGCTGAATCTACGCACACGGATTCTTTTAAAAGTGAGGTTCACGCCACCGAATATGTCGGCCACGAAACTATCGTCTATTTTAAAACTGCAAATACGTTAAAAAGTGCGCGCTCGCTGGAAGCGCATAATTTCGAGCGCGGCACCACACTCAGCTTTGAGCCGGAAGCGGAACATTTTATGGCATTTGGCGCTGAAGGCGAGCGGCTTTAAAAGTCTTTTAAAACAAACAAAGCGGTTTTTAAAAAACCGCTTTCTTTGCAAACTTAAAAAAAAACTTACTACACAATTCTCATAGTTATAGCGCTTTTCTTTTTAAAACCTGCCCTCGCGGCCTATCACTCTCGTGCAGCACAATGTCTGAATGCAGGAACTGCGCGGCCTCTGCTGAATCTTTCACCTTCACAGTGCTGCGTTCAAGCATTTCTGCTTCAAATTCTTTCAAAACACTTTCCCGCAGTCCCGCTTTTCTCCACTCTGATGATTTCCTGCATCCTTTGGAAATTACCCGCGCCAACGAGAGCGCATCCAGCAGAGCCTGATTTGCTCCTTGTCCTTTAAAAGGGCTCATCGGGTGGGCGGCGTCTCCGATAAGAGTCACTGGCCCCGCGTTCTCCAGCAATTCTGCCTTAAGTAATTCACGGTCATACACGGGATAGCCAGAAATTTGAGTTTCCGTGGTCGCCGCTACAATCTGGGGAATGGGCGCGTGCCACTCCGTTCTGCGCTGCGCTTCCTGCTTGAGTGCGTGAGGCCCTTGAGCACTGAGCGCTTTGGCCTCATTTTCGGGCATAGGAAAGCTCAATTGCCACATCACCGACTCAGACGTAAACGGCATTACGTAGATGCGCTCGTTGCCATTCGCAGTTTGAAAAACGGTGGCTGAGTCCAATAAAGCGCTATTCACGCCTTCGAGGTTTTTTAAAGGACAAATGCCCAGAATGACAATGCAATCCAGGTAACGCAAAGGAGTAATTTCCTCGCCGATCAGTATCTTCCGAACTGCACTACGAATACCATCTGCTCCAACAACCAAATCAGCTTTTGCACTTTTGAGCTCGCCACCTACCTGAAATTGCAGCTCTATACCTTCATCACTTTCTTTAAAACCTACCAGCTGATGCCCCCATTTCACAGCGTCATTTCCGCCGAGTTGCTCCAGCAGAGCGAAGCGCAACGACTGCCGCGCGATATGAACATTTGAGCGTTTCGCATAGCTTTCCAGCTCGGACTGAAGCCACTTTCTCATGCCCCATTCGCCAATCACTTTTCCGTCTGTCGTGTGTACCACATGTCTTGTTGAAACCACCCCTTCTTCTAACGCCAAAATACCAAAACCGTCTATCGCTTTACTGGCTTGCTGCAACGTGAGCCCATAGCCCTGCGATCGGGCATCAAAGTTGCTGTCACGCTCATACAGCGTAAAAGGGATGCCGCGATGCAAACACGCCACAGCCAGTGCAACTCCTCCTATACCGGCACCAATAATAGCAACATGCGGATAGTTCTCTATATCTGCTGCGGGAGGATTGGCACAAGGAAGCAACCCGCATCCGCCACAGTTCTCGCAAAGAGAGAGATGTGCTTTAGGGCGGGGTGGAGGCACTCCTTCGCCCTTTGTTTTTTCAAATTGCTCCAATTCCAGCTGGTAGGCGAGTCGCACTTTCTTGCGGAGCTTTCCCCTTTTTTTTCCGGATCCGCCACATTCTAGGCAAAAAGTCCAGCTGCCCGTTTCATTTTCCACCGTTTTCACTTCTTGTATATTTAACCTGATTTTAACTTATCAATACGCAAAAGTTTTTAAAAAGCGACGCCAAGCATCACTATCCAAGCGCGGTTTTTTAAAGTCCGCCGCATTTCCGTTTCTTTTAAACCCGCAAGTCCAAGAGTGTAGCGTGCATCCAATGTAAGTTTGGTAGCAAGCACATTAAAATCCAGCTCGCCGCCAAACGCAACGCCAAAATCATGTTTTTCTAAATCAGATATTGGTTTAAAAGTGGAATTATCTGTCTGCGAATCCATAGTAAACGCAACTTTTTTTTCACTTCCTACAAGGTAGCTGTATGTTGGGCCAGCAAAAATGCTTGGCGTAACAGGTAAAGGAACTGGAATATTGAATTTTAAAAGTACGGGAATTTCAACGTAATCAAGCGTTAATACCTCCTTACTGGCAAAATCGCTGGTTTCTATTTTACCGGAATACCTGCCTTCGCCACCTTTTCTGACGTAAAGAATTTCTGGTTGAATAGAAAATGGGAGCAGTGGAATTGTAAACTTCGCAAATGCACCACCAGCAAAGCCCGTAACGCTGCTGGTTTCAGCGATATTTCCCTCACGCATGGGCGTATCAAATTCCTGTATAAATGTTGCAACAGAAATACCTCCTTTTACACCATAAGTTATTTGGGCATCTGCAACAGAACTATTTACAAAAAATCCTGATATGAGCAGTAATGCACAGAATAGTTTCCTCATAAAGTTCTCCCTTATTAAAGTAATTTTTAAAACAAAAAAGCCGCGTACTTTTTTAAAATAAGCGGCTTTCACTGATTTTACAAATCTTTTAAAAACTATTTGGCGTACTCATAAAATCCTTTCCCCGACTTCCGTCCCAAATGTCCCGCAGCAACCATTTTGCGTAGGAGCGGACACGGACGATATTTGTCGTCGCCCAAACCTTTGTGCAGAACTTCCATAATGGACAGGCACACATCAATGCCGATAAAATCTGCAAGCGTAAGCGGCCCCATCGGGTGTGCCATGCCGAGCTTCATTACCGTGTCAATATCTTCGACAGACGCAACGCCTTCCATCACGCAGAAGATCGCTTCGTTTATCATCGGCATGAGGACGCGGTTTGACACGAAGCCGGGATAGTCCTGCACGCTGACGGGCACTTTTTCAAGCTTTTTCGCCATTTCTTCGATGAGGCTGTATGTGTCGTCGCTTGTGGCTAATCCGCGAACGATCTCGCATAATTTCATCACCGGAACGGGATTGAAGAAGTGCATTCCGACAACTTTATCCGGGCGCTTGGTAGCTCCTGCAATTGTTGTGATTGAGATAGAAGAAGTATTCGTAGCAAGAATTGCGTCTGGTTTTAAAAGCGAGTCGAATTTTTTAAAAAGCTCAAGTTTTAAAACTTCATTTTCCGTTGCGGCTTCGATGAGAAAATCAGCTTGTGCTGCGGCTTCTTCGATATTGGTGGAAGATTTAATTCTGCTGTAAATTTCCGCTTTTGTTTCTTCGGTCAGCGTTCCTTTTTTTACCTGGCGCGCGAGGTTTCCGTCAATGGTCGTCATTCCGCGCTGCACGGCTGCGTCGCTGATGTCTACGAGCGTTACGCTATAGCCGAACTGCGCGAACGTGTGCGCAATTCCATTTCCCATCGTGCCCGCGCCGACTACGACTACATTTTGAATATTCATAAGTTTTTAAAAGGTGATTATTTTTAAAAGATTGTAGTAATTACAAATTTAGCAGAAAAAGTTTTTAAAACTTATTCACCGACTTTTGCCGCAGCTTTTGCTTCGCGCTTATGCTTGATATATTCCCACACCGGTGGGATCAGCGAAATAATAATAATCGCCACAATCACCAGCGTAAAATATTTTTTCACGATCGGGAGATTGCCAAAGAAATATCCGAGCGCGAGGAAAATCCCGATCCAGGAAATTCCGCCAACGACATTGAACATGATGAACTTTTTATAATCCATCTTGCCGACGCCCGCCACGAATGGCGCGAATGTGCGGATCAGCGGTATGAAGCGTGCGAGGATTATCGTTTTCCCGCCGTGCTTTTCGTAGAATTTCTGCGTTTTTTCAAGGTGAGATTTATTGATGAATTTCATGTTTTCAAACGCTTTTAAACCGAGATTGTGCCCGATCCAGTAATTGACCGTGTCGCCGAGAATCGCCGCGACGCTCAGCAGCGCAAACATATAAAATACGTTTAATTCGCTGATAGCACAGAGCGCGCCCGTGGCAAAAAGAAGTGAATCGCCCGGCAGGAACGGCATCACGACCAAACCTGTTTCGCAGAAGATGATGAGGAAAAGAATGCCGTACATCCACGTGCCGTAATTGGCCGCGAGCTCTGCGAGATGCTTATCGAGATGCAAGATCAGATCAATAAAATAGCCCATATTTTTAAAACCGCGCGTTTTAGAGTATTTTTAAAAACAAAGAATGCTAAATTATTGAGTTTGCGTGGATAAACCAAGCCGAAACAAGTTTTTAAAGAATATTATGATAACTGCAAAAAATCCTGCCACGGGCGAAACTATAAAAGAATATCCTGAAATGGACGCTGCCGACGTTGACCTGAAGGTTTTAAAAGCTGCGATGGCTCAGAAAAAATGGGAAAAAGAAAGTTTTAAAAACCGAGCAGAACTGCTTTTAAAAGCATCGGAAATTCTTTTAAAAAGGAAAGATGAATTTGCCACACTCATGGCGCAGGAAATGGGCAAGCCAATCGCACAAGGCCGCGCAGAAATTGAGAAATGCGCAAAAACCTGCGTGTATTATGCAGAAAATGGCGAGGCCTTTTTAAAAGATGAAATTGTCGAAACGGAGTTTTTAAAAAGCTTTGCGGCATTCCGTCCGATGGGAGTGGTGCTGGCGGTGATGCCGTGGAATTTCCCGTTCTGGCAGGTGTGGCGCTTCTTGGCGCCTGCCTTGATGGCCGGAAATGGCGGTGTTTTAAAACATGCGTCGAATGTGCCGGGCTGCGCGCTGGCGATTGAGGAGGTGGTGCGCGAGGCGGGATTTCCTGACGGGATTTTTTCGACGTTGATGATTTCTTCAAAAGATGTAGAGCGCGTGATAGCGAATCCGAATATTGCGGCGGTAACTCTGACAGGTTCGACGGCGGCGGGCTCGGCGGTGGCGGCGACGGCGGGACAGTTTTTAAAAAAATCTGTGATGGAACTTGGCGGCAGTGACGCGTATATTGTTTTAAAAGATGCCGATCTGCCGAATGCAGCAAAAGCATGTGCTGCGTCGCGCCTGAATAACACAGGACAGAGCTGCGTTGCGGCAAAACGGTTCATCGTGGTGGAGGAAGTTTTTGATGAATTTGAAAAGCTTTTTGTTGCTGAGATGGAAAGCCGTAGTTTTGGCGACCCGCTGGATGAGAAAAATGCGTTGGGGCCGCTGGCGCGACATGATCTGCGCGATGAACTTCACGAGCAGGTTTTAAAAAGCATCAAGCTGGGCGCTGAGGCTGTGATTGGCGGGCGCAAGCCGATTGACGCGGGCGCGTATTATCCGCCGACGGTTTTAAAAAATGTTGTAAAAGGAATGCCTGCGTATGATGAAGAATTGTTCGGGCCGGTGGCGTCGATGATCCGTGCGAAAGATGAGGCTGATGCGATCCGTATTGCGAATGACTCGGTTTATGGGCTTGGCGGTGCGGTGTTTACGCAGGACCTGGAGCGCGGTGAGAGAATTGCGCGGGAGGAGATCCAGTCGGGCGGATGTTTCGTCAATGATTTTCTGGCGTCGGACCCACGTTTGCCGTTTGGTGGGATTAAGCAGTCGGGTTATGGGCGGGAATTGTCGGTTTTTGGGATACGGGAATTTGTGAATATTAAGACGGTTTGTGTGAAAGAAGTGAAGTGAGTTTTTACAAGATTTCTGAATCACGGATTTGCACAGATTATTGGATTTCACAGATTTCTTTTTAAAAAAATCCGTGTAATCGGGGTAATCCGTGAAAATCTGTGATTCAGACAAAAATAAAAACGGGCGCTCGTGACGGCAAGGGTGACCGCTCACAATTGGTGGAATGTGGCAGAATGGGAAACAAGAAATTTCGATTGTTTTTAAAAAAGAGTGTATTTTTTAAAAGGCACTGAATTTTCATGAAAGTAAAAAAACATAAAATGACAATCGGACGTAAAGATAAGGTTGATTTTCCTGAGCTGGAACTGATGGATATTGACGCGAAGATTGATACGGGCGCGTATACGGCGGCGCTGCACTGTCGCGATGTGCGCGTGTATGAGGAGGATGGGCGCGAGATGGTGTATTTTACGCTGCTTGATCCGCTGGATCCGCTGTATGACGGCTCGCGGTTTAGCCTGCCGGTGGATAGCCGGCGCGTAATACGGAATTCGTTTGGGCGCGCGGAGGAACGGATAATAATTGTAACAAATATAGTTCTGTTTGAAAAAACGATGCCGATAGAGCTTTCGCTTTCTGACCGCTCGGAGATGAAATATCCGGTGCTGATCGGGCGAAAGCTTTTGGAAGGACAATTCATAGTGGATGTGGCGAGAACGAATATATCTTTTAAAAAGAAACAGAAAAAACGGAGTGTTGCGTGAATCTGGTGATCCTCTCCCGTAATGAAAAATTGTATTCCACGCGGCGTTTGGTGGAGGCGGCGCGGGTGCGCGGCCATGAAGTGAGCGTGGTGGATTATTTAAAATCCTATGTTTTGATTGAAACCGATAATCCCACGCTGCATTTTAATAAGCAGGCGCTGAGCGGCATTGATGCTGTGATTCCGCGCATCGGCTCGTCGCAAACGTTTTACGGAACGGCTATTGTGCGGCAGTTTGAGATGATGGGGATTTTTTCGGCAAATGAGTCGCAGGCGATTGCGCGTTCGCGGGATAAACTGCGGAGTTTGCAGCTGCTTTCGCGCGCGGGTGTGGGAATGCCTTTGACGGCGTTTGCATCGAACCCGGAAAATATAGATGCACTGATCCAGGCGGTTGGCGGCGCACCCGTGGTGATGAAGCTGTTGCAGGGAACGCAAGGGATTGGCGTTGTTCTGGCAGAAACGAGGAAAGCGGCAAAATCTGTGATGGAAGCGTTTTATGGTTTAAATGCGAATGTATTGATACAGGAGTTTATCGAAGAATCGAAAGGTGAAGATATTCGTGCGCTTGTCGTTGGCGGTCAGGTTGTAGCGGCGATGAAGCGCAAAGGCGCGGATGGCGAGTTTCGTTCAAATCTCCATCGCGGCGGAAAAGCGGAATTAATTGAATTGTCTGAAGAAGAAAGCCGTACGGCCGTTGACGCCGTTGAAGCGCTTGGACTGAATGTAGCGGGCGTGGACATGCTGCAATCCAATCGCGGCCCGCTGATAATGGAGGTAAATTCCTCGCCGGGGCTGGAAGGAATTGAAAAAGCGACAAAGCAGGATATTGCCGGGAGAATTATCGAATTTGTTGTTGCTAATGCGCATTTGCACGAGAGCGAATAGTTTTTTAAAAGTCTTTTAAAAAGTAGTTTTAAAAGAAGCCGGATTATCAAAATTTTCACAACGAACAAAAGTTTTTAAAAGATATACATGCCGGAATTTATCACCATCGGTGGCAAAAAAGTTGCCAAAGGCGAAAACGCTGAAATTCATTTGCATATTGCCCGCCTGCCGACGCATACACTGATCCAGATTCCTGTGTACGTTTTTCGGAGTAAAGTGGATGGCCCCATACTGCTTCTGTGCGGTGGCATGCACGGCGATGAGCTGAACGGCATCGAAATTGTCCGGCGCATTATTTCGACAGGGCGCGCCGTACCGGATATTGGAACAGTTATCTGCGTTCCGGTTATTAATATTTACGGCTTTTTAAATTCATCGCGTGACCTTCCCGACGGGCGCGACCTCAATCGCAGTTTTCCCGGTTCTAAAAACGGTTCTCTTGCATCGCGTATTGCATATGTGATAATGAAGGAAATTCTGCCGCATATTGACTACGGTGTGGATTTTCACACTGGTGGAGCCAGCCGAACCAATTATCCACAAATGCGCTGCACGATCGCGCACGGAAATTCCTTAGAACTTGCCCGCGCGTTTGCTCCGCCGTTTATTATTGATTCGGAATTCCGCCCAAATTCATTCCGCAAAGAAGCCGCGAAATACAACAAACAAATATTTGTATATGAAGGCGGCGAGTCGTTGCGTTTTGATGAATTTGCCATAACGGAAGGCGTCAACTGCACGCTGCGATTCATGCGGCATCTTGGCATGGCAGCTGCACCCGAAGCCCGCCATGAAACTGTACTCATTCATAATGACACGTGGATGCGTGCGCGACAGTCCGGGCTTTTCCATTCATTTATCCGATACGGTTCACGCGTAGAAATAGATGAAACTATCGGCAGTATTACCGATCCTTTTGGCGAGGTGGAATACGAGGTTCGCGCGCAGATGGGCGGCTATATTCTGGGTTTGAATAATATGCCGATCGTCAATCGCGGTGATGCTATTGTGCATATTGGGCGGGAGAAATAGAGTTTTTAAAACAATAATGATGAGAATTGCATTTTACTTTTTAAAAGAAAATTTTTAAAATTGCAATCTAATAACAATTGTTTGGTTCTTTTAAAAAGGTGTAAAATGAAAAAGAATTTATTCCTTTTTGTTGCATTAGCCATCCTGTGTAGTTGCGAAACAACAACCCAGCCAGATGTACAAGAAAATGAATTAAACTACCGTGTCAATGGCGAGCTTTTCACCGCTGATAAAACAGATAATACTAATCCTTTGGTATTACCCGGCGTTGATATTACATACTATCTAACGCCTCCGCTTCAAAGCACCGAATCATATCCCCATTATAGTTTTTACCTACAAGGATTTTCACGGGATCAGGCGACAATAAGTTTTATAAGCCAGTCGGTAAAGGAAATTAATGTTACCTACCCTATTATCTGGAATAGCGTAATACTTATTAATAAAAACGAGCCATATTACGGTAAGCAAGGCACATTTATGTTGACCGAAATTGATTCAGTACATCAAAGAGTAGCCGGAATATTTTCATTTATTGCTTATACAAGAGATAGTTCAAAATCAGTTACAATTACTGATGGTAGCTTTAAAGCAAAGTACAAAAGCCCTAAATAACCCTTAAAAAAGCCCGAATTGACATTTCAATCCGGGCTTTTTTCATTTTTAAAATACTCGTGCTGTAGAGACGGATAATTATCCGTCTCTACGAAACACTCACCAAACTTGCCGCGCGTTTCGCTTTTTCTTTTAAAAGCTCCATATCACTTTCGACATTATCATACGCAAGTGCAACGCCCATCCTTCTATATTCGCGTTTAATGGGTTTTCCAAAAATTCGGATGTCGGTTTTTGATTCTTTTAAAGCTTCTTCAATGCCGGAATATTGCGGGTAATTTCCGCCTTCTTTTAAAGCCAGAATTACAGCACTTACGCCTGCACGCTCAAGTGTAATTTCGGGAATTGGCAGACCTAAAATCGCACGCGCATGCAGCTCAAATTCCGACAGGTTCTGCGTCCCGGCAAGCGTCACCATGCCTGTATCATGCGGGCGCGGAGAGAGTTCGGAAAACCAAACGGAATCACGCGAAAGGAAAAACTCCACACCCCAAATTCCAAAGCCTGTGAGTGAATTCGTCACAATGCGTGCCATTTCCTGCGCTTCTTTTAAAAGCTGCGGCTCAACGTGCGCGGGCTGCCAGCTTTCCTGGTAATCGCCTCGCTCCTGACGGTGTCCTATCGGCGGACAAAAAAGTGTTTCCCCGTTTTTCTGCGTGACAGTAAGTAGCGTAATTTCCGAATCAAAACTGATGAATTCTTCTACGATAATTTCGTGCGTTTCCGTGCGGCTTTTTGTTGTAGCAATGTGCCATGCTTTGTCAATGTCAGTTTCGGTTTTGATGTACGATTGCCCTTTTCCCGATGACGACATGAGCGGTTTCACCACGCACGGAATTCCTACTTTTAAAACCGCTGCGCGTAATTCTTCTAAACTTTTCGCGTATTCATATTTCGCAGTTTTCACGCCGAGCTCGCGTGAAGCGAGGTCACGGATTTTCTGCCTGTCCATCGTGAAATTTGCCGCGCGCGCACTTGGCACGACCTGTATTCCCTGCGCTTCGTAATCGTAAAAACGTTCGGTTTTAATTGCTTCAATTTCCGGTACGATGAGGTCAGGCTTGTATTTTAAAACAACCGCATCGAGCGCTGAGCCATCGCGCATATTGATAATTTCACGCTCGTGCGCCACCTGCATAGCGGGCGCGTCATCATACGAATCAACCGCGATGACGTATTGCCCGAGGCGCTGTAGCGCGATGACGAGTTCTTTGCCGAGCTCACCGGAGCCGAGAAGGAGTATTTTTTTTCGCATTGAGTTTTTAAAAGTTGAAATTTGACTTGTCTGATTATAAATCGTCATTGCGGGAAAGTCTTCCGACGAAGCAATCGCTACATCGGAATATCGCGATGAGAAGTTGTAGCGATTGCCACGTCGCGCAAAAGCCGCTCCTCGCAATGACAGCGTTGGTGAAATTCTACACAAAGAAATTTTTGATCGAAGCCACCAATTGCTCCGCCGAAACCTTTTCAAAAGGATGCGGCGTATTCGGCAAAACCTCAAATTCAGCATTCGGCAGCGTTTTAAAAACGTCGCGGCTTTCTTCAAAATTTACCATCGTATCGCGGTCGCCAACGCCGATGCGCACACGATGCGGAATTCCTTTTAAAACATCACTTTTTAAAACCGGATTTTCACCAAGCGACAGCATCATCGCTTTTGTATTATCTACCACACTTTCCCAACCTGAAGCGAAATGACGCGTTTTTAAAACATCCACAAATTGCGGCACTTTTTCCAGCATTTTCGCGCGGTCGAGCATTTTCGTTTCTTTTTGGGACGATTCCGGCGTCCAGTCGAATTTTGTGCCAAGCGTGAAAATTCTGCCGATAGAATCCGGCGAAATTGCAGTAAGGTGCAGAGCGACGTAACCACCCATGCTATAGCCGAAAATATCTGCTTTTAAAAGCGAATTATTATCTAAAAAAACTTTCAGATTTTCAGCAAAATTTTCAATAGAAAAACTATTCCCGGCTTTTAAAAACGCGCTGCCGTGTCCTTCAAAATCAAGCGTGAAAATGTTAAAATTTTCTTTTAAAAGTTCTTCAATTTCTTTGAATTGCGACTGTGCTCCAAGTGCGCCGTGAAGCAAAACTAATTTTGGTCTGTGTGGCATTGCGGTGTAATTTTTTAAAAGGAAATCATCTAAAACTTCTCGCTGTCTTCGCAAATCTGTCATTCAGAGGAGGTCTTCCGACGTGGAATCTCTCTTTAAGCATTATAAGAAGGATTCCACGGCGTGCAAAAGCCACGCCTCTGAATGACAATCCAACGTTGATATACTCATCTGAGAAGTTGCGTTGTAAAATTACGAATGTTTTTAAAAAGAAATTATCATTAAAAATATCTGGTTGAGCATATTACATTTATCGCTATTTTGCTTTTTTAAAAATATATTTTTCAACAGGTGAAACAAAACGGCATCTCGTGGATTACTGCCTTTTAAAAGCTACTTCTTTAAAAACCGGAATATTATTATGAAAAATCTCTTTTTGCCTTTTGTTGTTGTAGCGCTGTTTGCCATTGGGAGCTGTGGGGATGATGCGAGTATTAATCCTCCTATGAAAAAAATTACTAAGCCAATCGTAATCAAGTCGCTAAAATCGGTTACTGTAGATTCTTTAGCAGTATTAACCGAATCTTGGGTATATATAGGTAATAAAACTGATACAAGTAGTAAATTTATTTCAAGAATTGGATTCCCTGGGTATAGAAATCAAGACCTTAAAATTGTCTTAACCGATACTGTAAATTATTTTACTTGGGAAGTTGGTGGAGTTAATGACGGTGCCAGCTATTATAATTCAGAACTTTCACTTAAAATTGATAGTAATGCTCAGCAACTAAGGGATATTTCTTTTAAACAGAATCGAACCTATTCATACACGGACAGACATGGAGGCCACCCTGTAAATGAGAATAGTAGCTTTGGGATTCTATTAGGAAAAGCCACATATTTTGTAGATGATACGATTTTGACAGTCCGGTTATCAGGAAAGGCTTTGCAAAATGAAATAATTAGTTTAGGTGATGGAGGTCAATATCAAGCATCATCCTATTATACGCGCTGGAGAACCTTATCATTATTACCTTTTAATGATTCAGCAATTTTTGAACTGCAATTTATTATCGAATAATAGCTAAAAAATCAAAAAACGCCGTTTTAGCACCAAAGCCAAACGGTGTTTTCTTTTCTGCTTTTAAAAACCTTTTCTAAAAACATTTGCTTCAACGCACCAGAATTTATCGCTATTTTGCTTTTTTAAAAATATATTTTTCAACAGGTGAAACAAAACGGCTTCTCGCGCATTACTGCCTTTTTAAAGCTGCTTTTTTTTAAAAACCGGAAGTATTATTATGAAAAATCTCTTTTTGCCTTTTGTTGTTGTGGTGCTGTTTTCGCTTGGGAGCTGTGATGATTCGACAATTAATCCGCCACAATCTGAAGAATTGAATCAGGTTGAAATTCTTTCTTTTACACCGGATAGTGCTTATATCGGTGAAATAGTAAAAATTACAGGGAAAAACTTCTCGGCAAAAAAAAGTGAGAACAATGTCTGGTTTGCTCCTCGCACGGCGGCTGTAATTGATTCAGCGACTTCTACGCAACTGACTGTAAGAGTGCCCGCTGGGGCAGTTACCGGCTCTATTATTGTTTCAAATGGTACATATACAGACACATCTGTAAATGCTTTTAAAATTTTAAAACTTAAACTTATCAGTATTAAAGATTTCTCTCCGAAATCCGGATATGATGGCACGCTCGTTACAATTTCCGGTGTGAACTTTGGCTCCGATAAGAACAAAGCACATGTTTACATTAATGATAAGGAAGCTGAAATTATAGAAATTTCACAATCCATTATTAAAGCAGAAATTCCAAAGGATGCCGCGAGCGGTGCAATTACAGTAGTGGTAAATAATGAAAGTGTAGTTTCAGACAGTATTTTTACTGCTATTCCACGTCCATTCCCGGTCGTAATTAAAAGCCTGGATTCAGTTTCTGCGTGGGGTATCCCTTTCCTTGTACATACTAAAGCAACGGGTTATTATGGGAGTTATGACTCTAACCAGGTACGCATGGTCGGTGGTTTTGTACCGTCTTCAGCTCTAACGCTAACGAAAACTCAAACAACAGAAAAAGTTAATTTACAATATTCGTATAGTTCCAGTAACGGAGTTGATCCGAGAGACGCTTCGTCATCTACTATATCTTTGTCATTTGATATTGATTATACACAGAAAATAGTCTCAAGTATACGATATGCTTATAATTATACATCGTCAGTAATACATACTGCCGGGCCGACCAGAAGCGATTACTCAAGCTTTTCATTTGATTTAAAAGAAGCCACCTATACTATCGCCGGTAAAAACATGATTATTGATCTGTCTGCTTCTGAACTTCAGAATTCTATCCAATCAATTAGCTCTTCTGCATCAGGAGATTACCAAAGTACAGGTACATTAAAGTCAACTTTTATCTCCAGGCTTCCATTGGAGGATAACAGTAGATTTACAATAGTACTGAAAATTGAATAGTAGCTTTTTAAAACATTTGCTTTGGCGCATCAGAATTTATCTCTATTTTGCTTTTAAAAATATATTTTTCGCCAGGTGAAACAAAACGGCTTCTCGTGGATTACTGCATTTTTAAAAGCTGCTTTCTTTTAAAAACCGGAATATCATTATGAAAAATTTCATTTTGCCTTTTGTTGTTGTAGCGCTGTTTGCGCTTGGGAGCTGTGATGACAACCCTGTGCGGCCGATTGAAAAAATCTCTGCTGATACGAATTTTATTAAAACTTTAAAAGAAGTATCTATTGCACAGTTACCCTTTTTGATGCTCGTGACTGATTTTAAAACGGGCAAAACATCAGAACAGGAGCATGAATATTATAGATACTCTCCAGAGTACACCGAGAACCGACAGTACATGCGTGATAATAAACCGGCCGGTTTTGACACAGTTAGGCCGGTTTCCGTTAATAACAATAAATATACTTTTAGTTGGACTGGGGATTGGTATCACGACGATCTAACTTTTACGCTGGACACTCTGAGCCGGCACTTACGCGAAATCCAGTATCACTCTACATACCGGAATCCATATAGACAAGACGAATTTTCGATGAGGATCCCTGATGCTGGTTATCAAATCTACAATGGTGAATTAGTGGTGAGGCTATCCAAAGCTGCTTTCGAAGATGGGCTATCAAGTGCAGAACGGCACTATTTTCACCTGGATTCTAATAATACAGATGCCGGCGACTTTAATTCTATCAAATTACTTCCATTTACGTCCACTACCACTGTAACCCTGGCGTTTAAACTGGATAACTATTAGTAAAAAAACTATTGGTCTTCGCCAAATGGCGCTGATCTGCCTTTAAAAGCTTTGTAAAAAGATTTGCTTTAGCGCACCAGAATCTATCGCTATTTTGCTTTTTTAAAAATATATTTTTCTACAGGTGAAACAAAACGGCATCTCGTGCATTACTGCATTTTTAAAAGCTGCTTTCAGTTTAATAAACCGGAATATCATTATGAAAAATCTCATTTTGCCTTTTGTTGTTGTGGCG
The DNA here is from genome assembly GCA_040386315.1 of Bacteroidota bacterium. Lineage (GTDB taxonomy): Bacteria > Bacteroidota > Ignavibacteria > Kapaibacteriales > DASPKH01 > DASPKH01. The sequence continues at coordinate 2,575 of JAZKFS010000079.1, read as the reverse complement.
CTGTTTGCCATTGGGAGCTGTGGGGATGAAGGAAATCCGGTAACAAATATTGAGCAAAATGCCGTTAAGATATTATCATTTACACCTGACACCACTTTTTTAGGGACAATTTATGAAGCGAAGCAGGTAATAATAACCGGACAAAATTTTTCTCTCGATAAGGATTCGAATAAAGTATGGTTTTCACCTTTTGACCAAGCTATTATTGATTCTTGTACTTCCACAGAATTGTTTGTTAGAGTTCCTGCATCTGCTCTGACGGGGCCAATTATTGTTTCCAATGGAAGAACAGTTGACACATCGGAAAAAATCTTTAAAATCGTTGATATTTACGACCGTAAAATACTCGATTTCTATCCAAAAAGCGGTGAAGCAGGCACTCGTGTTAAAATTATTGGGCAGAATCTCACTTACGGACATTCTAAGGACTACATGTTTGTATGTGGTGTAAAGCCAGTAAGAGCTTCTGAAACAGAAATTGAATTTGATGTAACAGATGAAATGAAAACCGGACGGCTTTGGATTCATTTCCAGGCAGCTCCTTCGCTGTATTCAAAAGATTCTTTTATAGTTATTGAAAGACCAAAGGTGCTACTTGATATGGCATTGCGAATAAATCTATCTGGCTATCATAAAGATGTTTATAATAAAATAACACCAATAAACGATAGTTTGACATGTAATTTTTCTGGAATCAGTCTCAAGCGCTACGGAGACAGCTTGGTTTATCAGAGTAGAGGAACTCCAGCAGGAGGCATTTATGACGGTTCAAATGTTACAATTCAACTAAACCCCGCATTGGGTTTAATAACACAGCTTGATTTTGGAAAGTCTTATGATGATCCTGGCATCAGCCCTGGTTCGCCTAAAAGCGGTTATTCCTCTTCATTTACATTGAAGAATATACCTTTTACATGGCAGGATTCAAGTATAGTTGTATCGCTGGATAGCAGCCAAACGAGAAGCCTGATTACGAATGCGCGAATATATGGGTATAACCAGGGTATCGGAGGTGCTTATAAGACCGAAACAACTGCTGATACCGTAAAAAGCTGCTCAGGGTTGAATCTTAAGATTAAATATTAAAAAACAAAAAACGCCGTTTAGCACCAAAGCCAAACGGCGTTTTTCCTTTCCAATTTTAAAACCCTTTTTAAAAACCCGCCTTTTCGCCGACCGGCTCGTGGCTTTTCACCATGAATTTCCTGTAGAGTTTTCCGCTTTTTAAAAGTGTGGCGTGTGTGCCTTCTTCGGCGATGCGGCCGCTGTCGAGCACGAGGATGCGGTCGGCCTGCATGGCGGTTGCCAGGCGGTGCGTGACGACGATGCAGGTGGTAATAGGCATTTCCCTTTTAAAAGACTGCCAGAAGGCGGCTTCGGTGGCGGCGTCCATGGCGGCGGTGCAGTCGTCCATGAGAACGATGGCCGGGCGGCGTATGAGCGTGCGCGCGATGGAAAGCCGCTGCTTTTGTCCGCCGGAAAGCGAGATACCACGCTGCCCGATGACGGTTTCGAGGCCGGCGGGCATTTTGGCGATTTCACTTGCGAGCATGGAGGTCGCCAGCGCGGATTCGATTTCCTCCTTTTTAAAAGAATTGCCGAGCAGGATATTATTCTGCACGGTTTCGCTGAAAAGCACGGACTGCTGCCGCACGTAGCCGACCGCCAGCGCGAGCTCGTCAGCGCTCATTGCCGCAATGCTTTTGCCGCTGATGCAGATGTCGCCGTCCATCGGATGGAGATTGTGCGCGATGAGCTCCAGCAGCGTTGTTTTGCCCGCGCCGACCGTTCCGACAATTGCCACAACCTCGCCTTTTAAAACTTCAAAACTCACATCTTTTAAAACCTCGCGGCTTTCCGGCGTGTAGCTGAAATTCACGTTTTTAAAAGAAATCGCGGCGGTTTCGGCGTCCTTTTTAAAAGTCATTCTAATATTTGGCTTTGGGAAATTCTCCGCTTCAATTAACCTGTCCACATACCGAAAAACCTGTTTCGACGACGCGTAAAACCAGCTCAGTGTCCAGATTGGTTCGATGAGCCGCTCCAAATACATAATGAAAAGCAGGAACGTGCCGAGCGTGAGCGAACCGGAAATCGTGAAATACGAACCGACGAAAATCACGATAATCGAACCCGTGTGATTCACCAGCATCGAGCAGAAAAGCATGAGCTGGTTGATTTTTAAAAAGTCCTTTTCGCGCTCCACGCGGTTTTTTAAAACGTCGCCGTATTTGCGCAGCTGGTCGTCCTCGCTCAGCGTACTTTTTACCACGCGGATGCCGGAAAAGCACGCTTCCAGCACGTCGTTGCACTCGGAAATCGCCTTCTGCTTTTCGTCCGTGTAGCGCACCATTTTGTCTTCGGTTTTTGAAAGGATGAAAATCAAAAACGGCAACGGCAGGAAGCTCCACAGCGTAAGCTCCCACGAGTAATAAAACATCACGCCAAGCGAAAACGCGAGAATGAGGAACGCCTCAAACGGACGGAAAATCCCCGAGCACGTGTACCAGCCGATGCGGTCCCACTGCCCGTCAATATCGTCGGTGAGGCGCGTCATCAGGTCGCCCGTGCGGTA
>JAZKFS010000078.1:0-24739 GCA_040386315.1 Bacteroidota bacterium | reverse complement strand
GCGCCGATGAAGAAGATTCCGGGCAAGCCGGAATGACATCAGTGTTAGATTGCGATTTAAAAACTCACTGCAGCTAACTCACAAATCTCACCGCACTCACTAACTCGTTTTAATGCGCTTCAAACCAGCTTCGTCCCACACCTGTTTCCACCAAAACCGGAACCTCGCCCAGCGGGAATGCCCCCTCCATTTCCGTTTTCACTAATACTTTTAAATCCTCAAGTTCATCATTCATCGCTTCAAACACCAGCTCATCATGTACTTGCAGCGTCATCTTCGAGCGCATTTTCGCTTTCTGCATCGCGCGGTGAACGTTTATCATGGCGAGCTTCATCATATCAGCGGCTGTGCCCTGGATCGGTGCATTGATCGCCGCGCGTTCTGCCGCCTGGCGCAACCCCTTATTGCGGCTTTGCATCAGCGGGAAATAGCGACGGCGTCCGAGCATCGTTGTCACATATCCTAAACGGTCGGCCTGTGCGATGGTGTCGTCAATGTACTGCTTAATTTTAAAATATTTGTCGAAATAGTTTTTAATAATTTCGGACGCCTCATTGCGCGTACTTCCCAATCTGCGCGCCAGCCCGAAGGCTCCAATGCCGTACATTACGCCGAAATTCACGGTTTTTGCCATGCGTCGCATATTGCCGTCCACGCCGTCAAGCGGAACGCCAAAAAGCGATGCAGCCGTTGCGGCGTGAATATCCTGCCCATTTTTAAAAGCATTGATGAGCGTTTCGTCGCCGCACACATATGCCATGATGCGCAGCTCGATTTGCGAATAATCCGCCGAAAAAATCACCGCGTCTTTATCCTGTGCAACAAATGCTTTGCGAATTGTACGGCCAAGCTCGGAGCGAATTGGAATATTCTGCAAATTCGGCTCTGTAGAAGATAACCTTCCTGTGCTGGCAACCGTCTGATTAAACGTCGTATGAACGCGGCCTGTGAGTGGATGAATCAGCTTCGGCAGCGCTTCGGAATAGGTATTTTTCAATTTTTGCAACTGACGATATTCTAAAACCATATTCGCTATCGGATAGGTTTCCGCAAGCTCGGTCAGCACGTTCACATCCGTCGAATGCCCGGTTTTCGTTTTTTTCACCGACGGAATTCCCATCGTGCCGAACAAAATATCACCGAGTTGTTTCGGGGAATCAATCAAAAATTCCTGTCCCGATTCTTTAAAAATCTCTGCGCGCAAACGCGTCACTTCAATGATAATAAAATCCGAAATTTCTTTTAAAGCCGCAGTATCAATCGCTACACCATTGTATTCCATCTGCACGAGCACTTCCACAAGCGGAAATTCCACATCGCGCGCGAGGTCAATCAGTTCTTCCGCTTCTAGTTTTTCTTTTAAAACCGCGCGAAGTTTTAAAGCTAAATCCGCATCTTCGCCCGCGTATTCTGCAACAATTTCCGGTGCAACATCGCGCATCGAAATCTGCGTTTTTTTTGACTCGCCGATGAGGTCGGTAATCGGTACGGGCGAGTACGAAAGCCATTTTTTTGAAAGGTCGTTGAGGTTATGCTTGTCGTCGGGATTTAGAATGTAGCTCGCCAACATCGTGTCGAATTCCACCGGCGAAACCGTGATGCCGTAGCGTTTTAAAATCAGCGCGTCGAATTTTACATTCTGCCCGAATTTCCCGATTTTTTCACTTTCAAGCAGTGGTTTTAATTCTTTTAAAACCGGCGCGATTGGCAGCGATTCCGTCTTTTTAAAACCTTCCGCCGCAGAATTATTTTCCTTTACAACTTCCGGCTCTTCCACATCAAAAAGTGACGATTGCTGTTTGCCTCCACCCGCTTTTTTAAAAGCTGCGTCGGTCAGTTTTTGATTTTGCAAAAGTTCGCCATCATCATCCACCGCAACGTAAAACGCGCGTGATTCAGTAATGCTGAGCGCAATTCCCACAATGCGACAACTCATCGTGTCGAGACCGTCTGTTTCTAAATCAAACGACAAAATCGGCGATTGCGAAATCTCCGCGAGCATGTTTTTAAAACCGTGTTCCGTATTCACAAGAATATACTCGTGCTCAACATCCGCCAGCGTTTTAAAGATCGTGTCGGCAAAACCTTCCTCGCCGGGAAACGCGAAGGGATCGCTGTCATCGAGCTTTTGCGGCGCCGGAGTTTCTTTTAAAGAATCACTTTTTAAAGATTCATCAGGAATACTCAAACGTCGGCGCAGTTGTTTTAAACCGAGAAGGTCAATAAACTGTGCGAGACCTTCCTTGTTCATTTCGCCCCGCTTGCACTCGTTCGTGCCGATGGGCAAGTCCATATCGCAGTGGATCGTAACGAGCTGTTTTGAAAGGAACGCAAGTTCGCGGTTTTCTTCCAGCTTTTTGCGAAGCGAATCCTTTTTAATCTGCTCAAGATTTTCGTAGATATTTTCAAGTGTGCCGAACTCCTGAATAAGCGGAATTGCGCTCTTCTCGCCAACCCCTTTTACGCCGGGAATATTATCCGAAGTATCGCCGATAATTGCAAGCAGATCAATCACTTGATGCGGCGGGACACCGAATTTTTCCGGCACCATTTCGGCGGTTACGACTTCATATGTTCCGGTATCTTTTAAAGGCTTGTACAAACAAATATGCTCATTCACAAGCTGGTAATAATCTTTATCGCTGGTCACGCAGAGTACATCTTTCTTCTCGCGTGTTGCAATTTTGCAGAGAGTTCCGATAATGTCATCGGCTTCAAAACCGGACATTTCGATGCGCGGAATTGCGAGCAGATCAATCAGTTCTTTTATACGCAAAAGCTGCGGTGACAAATCTTCGGGAAATGCTTTTCGGTTGGCTTTATATTCTTTAAATTGTTCGTGGCGAAATGTCGGCGCCTGCGTGTCAAAAACGACTGCCATGTATTCCGGCTGCTCGCGCTCGATGATGGACAGCAGCATATTTGCAAAAGCAAAAACCGCCCAGGTCGGTTCACCGTATGAATTGGTAAGTTTGGAAGCGCTCATGGCATGATAGGCGCGGAAAACGAGCGACATTCCGTCCACGAGAAATATTTTTTTAGCCATTGAGAAAAATTCAGTACGTTTACGTATTAGTTTTAAAAGGAATTACGGTAATTTTGAGGCGAATATACTTTCTTTAAAAAAGTAAATTATGCGCTAATTTACTGAGGTTTTGCAGATTATGGAAACCTTTAAAAATAAAAGTAGTATAAGTTTAGTGAACAGGCGCAAATTTTGTAAAGTTGCACTGTGAAATCACCTCCCGTTTTAAAAAATATTTTTTAAAACCACCTTTTTAAAAGCAGCATGCAAACAGATATTGCCGAAAATGAGTCAGCAAGATTAGAAGCGCTGGATGAGTATCGTATCCTTGATACGGAAGCCGAGCGTGAATTCGACGCGCTCACGAAACTCGCGTCATTTATCTGCGGCACGCCGATCTCGCTTATCAGCCTGGTGGACGAAAAGCGCCAGTGGTTCAAATCGCGCGTTGGGCTGGAAGCGCCGGAAACGCCGCGTGAAATTTCATTTTGCCAATATGCTATTCGCGGGGATGGTGTTTTTGAAATTCCGAATACGCTGGAAGATGAACGTTTTGTTGAAAATCCTTTAGTAACCGGAAACCCGAACATCCGCTTTTATGCGGGCTCGCCACTCGTAAATTCAGACGGTTTTAAACTTGGTACGCTGTGCGTAATAGATACCATACCACGCGAGCTAACTGAAGAACAGAAAAAAGCTTTAGGAACTCTCGCCGATGAAGTGATCGCGCGGTTTGAGCTGCGCCGTAAGGAGACAGCTTTAAAAGAAGAAAAAAATACTCTGGAGGAATTGAACAATCAACTTCAGCAGAAAAACGCGGAATTAGCTGATCTGAATGCTGAAAAAAACACGATCCTTGCAGCCGTCACGCACGAGCTTAAAAATCCTGTCGCACAGATCATCGGCCTTTCAAAATTAATGAAGGATTCCTGCGAAAACATGACCGAAGAGCAGTGCGATGATATTGAGCGCATATACGAAGCGGGCTGGAAGGCAAATGAAATGATAGACAAGCTGCTGGGCGCACACAGTATTGCACGCCCGCGCCGGTAGTTTTTAATAAGCTTTTAAAAGCGTTTTAAAAACTTTTTTACGCTTCCAATTTCGCAGTCATCGTAATATTCACGCTCGCCAACGCCCGCGAAACTGGGCATCCCGCTTTTGCTTTTTCCGCAATTTCCTGAAATTTCGTGTCATCAATTCCCGCTATCTTCGCCGTTGTATCAAGGTGAATTCCCGAGATCGTCCAGCCGTCACCGACTTTATCCAGGTCAAGCGTTGCCGTTGTTTTAATATTTTCCGATGGAAAACCTTCACCTTCCAGCATTAATGACAGCGCCATGCTGAAACAGCCCGCGTGCGCTGCGGCAATCAGCTCTTCCGGATTTGTACCCGCGCCATTTTCAAAACGTGATGCGATGGAATACTGTGTATCTTTTAAAGCACCGCCCGGTGCGGACACTATACCGTTTCCTGCTTTTCCGCCGTTCCATACTGCCGATGCTGTTCTTTTCATAGTGTTTTTTAAAACTCCGCCAAAATATGTTTTTAAAAAGTTTGTACCAAATGTACTCCGCAAACGCTTTTAAAAAACACGAAGTTGCAGTTTGACAGGATTTCTTTTTAAAAGTGATTTTAAAATTGCTATTCCTGAATAAGTATCTTTTGGGAATAGACTTTTCCATCAGATTCAAGAGTAAGTATGTACACACCCTCTGAAAAATCATGAGTGTCAAAATCCCACGAATGCTTTCCTGCAGGGTATTCTGCATTGAGAATTGTCATCCTGCGCCCGACGACATCCGTAATTACAACATGCACCAATCCGGGTTCCGTTTTTTTAAAAGTCAGTGAAGCAATTTCACGAATTGGGTTAGGAGTAACAATAAACTGCCCCGCTTCTTCAAGAACATCTTCGGAAATATCACCAAGAATTGTAAAGCTTCCATTTTGAGAGGTAAGTGCAAATGCCCTGCCCGTCGAATCAATCATAAAGCACGAGGCAATATAAATTTCGGAAGTGATCTGATCTCCGGAAATAATCTCTATTGGTATTGAAGCAAGTTCGCTGTTTTTAAAATCATTTAATTGCTCAATTTCTACAGTATCAATATCACCGTATGTTTTGACAGTCATTCCTTCTTTAAAAAGTGCAGTATTTGCTTTAAAGAAGTAATTTGAATAGGCAATTTTCGCACGAAAAGCAGTTGCTCCTCCTCCATATCCCAGTCCTGATTGGGCGGGGTTTGAAAGTATCAGCCGGACATTACGTTTTTCCCCGTTATATCCTGAGTCATGTGGTATTGACACATTTCCAGCAAGGCCTCTTCCAAAAAGATCAACAACAGGACTGCTGTTTCCACCTTGATACCTAAAGGAAATTAAAGCAGATGTACGGCCAAAATATTTTGGTTTAAAACGAATCCGCAGGTCAGTTGCCTCTCCGGCCTCTAACCGGATACTATCATTTTGCATGAGTTCAAATTGTTCAGCGCCAGGCCCGGTGATATTCAGCATGAATACCGCAGCTTCTTTACCCGTATTGCGTATAAGGGCAGCAATTGTGGTATCCTTTGAAGTACTGATACCAACATCTCCAAAATTAACAGGATATACATTGTTAAGGGCAATAACCGGCGCGATTGATTCAACGCTTATCGTGTGCCTATATGCATTCGACCGTGTATATACGACAATATCAACTGAATATACTCTTGGACTCTGAGGCGCAAGCCACCGGAATCCCAATGTTCTCTTTTCACCGGGCTGAAGCGTAAAGGGCAGGCCACCACCGGAGAGGAGTTTAAAATAATAATCTAATCCACCTTCCACACTAATAGATGCTATATGAACAGGATAGGTTCCGGAATTGGTAAGAAAACCTTCAATAATTGTGTCTTTAAAAGTACCTGCATATATACGCCCCATGTCAATATCAAACCTGCCAGGTTTAAGAACCGGGATAGTAATAGCGAAAACACTATCCGAAACATCACTTTGGTCATGGGTGAGGTTTGTATATTTTGCTATAAAATATTCATAATTGCTACTTCCCTTTGTATTCGTCAGCGTAATACCACCATTGAAATTAAGTATAGGAGATGAAAAACCTCCATTGATATAAATATTATTAAATGGATCTGTCACTAAAGAGTTTATAAAATCATGACCGTTCCCTTCCAGCTTTCTCGCCCACAGAGCGGCACCTGAACTATTATATTTTGCTATAAATATATCAGGAGGAGAATTGGTTTTTAGATTAATCCCATTCCCGAAATCAAATTTATACGTAGTAACGAGATTGCCACATAGATAAAGGTTATCTGCTGCGTCGGTAGCCAAGTCAATAATATCATCCGAGCTTCCTTTTAATTCACGAGCCCATACGGCCCGCCCTTCAGTATTATACTTAGCTATATAATAAGAATAGTTGCCGTCACGGCGAGGAAGTACGACTCCACTACCGAAATCAAGATTTTGAGAAAAGAAATCACCTGCTATATAAATATTATCAGATTTGTCAATTGCAATTGCTGTAGCGTGATCAGTAGTATTGCCAGTGGGATTTTTAGCCCAGATAGGATTACCATCCGGCTCAAATTTGGCTATAAAAACATCTGTCCACCCAGTATTAGAGAGAAGTATCCCATTACCAAAATCAAGAGTAGATGAACCAATTTCACCGAAAACTATGATATTCGAAATGTGATCTACTATTATTGAAGTAACCTTACTCTCACCTATAGCTAACTGTTTTGCAACTTTCAGTTTACCTGCCGGATCATATCGGATAAGGAAGCTGCCACGATAAAAAGAAACAGTATCAGGTGTTGTAATTATTTCACCGGATTCAAAAGTGAGCGAATCCAGCGAGAAAGAAGAGAAAGAAGCGGCTATCCAGATATGGCCGTCCTTTTCTGAAGCTATTGAGATATTAAAAGTAGACTGACTCGAAAATAAGGGGTCTCCCTCAGCTTTTCTCGCCCAAAGAGCTACTCCCTGAGAGTTAAATTTAGCAATAAACAAATTAGAATATGATGTAGAAGAAAGCGTGACACCATTCCCGAAATTAAGATTTCCCCAGCCATATGCTCCGGTTAAAAGGATATTCCCGCTGCTGTCGAGCGCCATAGCCGTAGAATATATATGTGCTGAATTTGATACAGATATGGGTATAAATATTTTCTCCCACAAAACATTTCCGTCATTACTATATTTTGTTATAAAGTGATTATACAGTGTGTACATATTGCCCGCGCCATCCATCAGCATTTTGTTTCCATAGAGCTGCTGCGGGGTCTTCCTTGCCCATGCCGGCCCTTGATTAGAATAATGTTTCACCCGGATACGACATTGATTACCGGCTGAATCAGGCACGTGCCATCTGTATGAAAGCGAGTCCGAATTCTGAGTAAGGGTTCGCCATGTTTTGCCATTATTCGTCGTGTATTCCACACTGGCTATATCGCCTTCTGCCAAGCCTTCCCAGCGAATTGTGGTATCGCTACCCGCTAATAAGACTTCTCCTCCATTCGGATACGTGACTCTGAGAGTCTGGTCAACCAGTAGTTTCCCCGGATACCCGCCTGAAACGAATATAGCTGTATTATCACAGGCATCATTCTCAATTTTAAATGCAGCCGAAATCCGCATGGAATCAACAGGCGAAAACCGTATTTTTAAAACTCTCTTTTCATTTTCTTTTAAAACAAAAGGAGGCGGGTTTCCTCCAAAATCCGTGATGCTGAATGCAGCGTTTGATGAAGAAATATTTGAAACAGAAATGGGACTTTTTAAAGCAGTAATGGTAATACTTGTATCTTTAAAACTTCCCGGCCTTACTCCGCCTATTCCTATCGAAGGAGAATTAATTTGCAGTGAAACAAGAGAGCTTGCCGGTGCAGTGTACATACTCTGTGTCTGAGCAGAATATGCAGGAAATTCAAATTGTACAGTTCGCAGCGTATCACAGGCAGATGCGCTTTGCCATTGTATCTCACACGGTTCATTTTGTATCATCTCCTGAATTTCCATAACGAGTCGTTCAGCTTGAGCTACAGTGCTGACACCATCAAATACCTGCCCTCCCGTTGCCTCGGCGAGTGATTGTAAAGACTTCCGAATATCATAGCGTTCGTCTTCGGGCCGGGAGCAGATAATAGCATAGAAGCGGATGTTATACTTTAGACAGGTATCCTTATAGTATTTTAAATCCCAAGGATCAAACATCGGGCTTTCCGCATCTGTGCAGAGTACGGCAACGCGTTTATTCCGCCCTTCTTTTGCAATTGGCAAAAGGCCTGTCGGATAACTTACGAACTGCAGATAACTTTGGAACTGTGCCTTACTGATATATCTGCCGGATGCTTTTAAAGGTTCTATTGCATTGAGGATACGCGTACGGTCTGCTGTAAAATCAATATTTATCACAGGCCTTTCATTGCTAGTCTGGATTGCCATCTCATCCCGCGGCAAATCCAATGTTCTTGCAAAACCCATCGCAGTTGCTTTAGCAATTTCAAGTGGTGGGGTAGCACCATTATCACTGTAGCCCATAGAAGCTGAAACATTTATTCCTATGGTAAGAGAAATATTTTCATGAGGTTTGGGAGCCGGGCATAAAACCTGATTAATGGGACGCTCTATACCATTTTCGCTAACTTTATAACTATCCCCAGATGAATTGGAAATAGCTTTTCCATCTTTATCAAAAGCATAAAACTTCGCCTTCATCGTGGGAAATTGTGATGTGTCAACTTTTAAAACTTCCAACCGTGCAGGTTGCGCAAAAGAAGTACAATGAGCAATAGTGAAGAATATAAGGAAACTGAAATATCGCATACTAATTCTTTTAAAAGTAATATCGCCGGATTTCTCTCTCCATGCAAAATAAGGATTTATTCGCAATATTGTTCTGAGTTTAGTTTTTAAAACAAAAAAAAGCCGGAGCAGCTTTTTAAAAAACTACCCCGGCTTTAAAAACTTTGCTTTTAAAAACCCCTACCGCTCTATCACCACCTTCTGCGAAAAAACCTGACCTTCGGCTTCCAGCGTGAGGACGTAGATGCCTGCGGGGAAATCGGCCGTATTGATCTCTGCACTGTGCTCACCTGCGTCGAGTGTTTCTGCTTTTAAAAGCGTCTGCCGTCCGAGCACGTCGGTTAAGGATATTCTTATTGCACCTGGTGCGCTCACTGCATAATTAACAGTAACAAAGCCATTTGACGGGTTCGGCAGTATCTCCAGGGCTGGTTTTAAAGTCAGATCAGCATTCTGATCGGCTACAGATGTTATTCCCATTTTTAGCTTTGCGGTAAATACATCTGAATTATTATTTTCGTTTTGAAAAATGCCGGCATTGCCAAATTCCGCCCTTCCCTGGAAAAAACCGGAAAGATAAATTTCCTCATCGCCATGCACAGCAAGTGTGGCGCGCGAATAGACTGGGATGCACTTGCCGGAAAGCGTTTTCCCAAGAGAATCATACTTTATGATAAAAGTGGCGCTGTTAGAAGGCGGGGGAAGTTTTAAAAAGATATTGTCGCCAAAGCTGACAGGGCCGCCCGTCGATGAAAAGAAATGTCCTGACACGTATACATTGTTTTTAAAGTCCGTCGCTATTCCCCAGGCATTTTCGTCACCATTTTCCTGACCTTCGGCACTCCTTCCCCACAATGGATCTCCGTTATTATCATACTTTGCTACAAAATAATTCGGGCGGCCGCCGGAATAATTTACTTTTACGGTAAATGCATCAAAGTTTATCGCCGGCCCTACAAAATGTCCGCACAGCACTATGTTGTTGTTCGAATCCAGGCCAATGGCGTTAGGAGCATCAGCTCCTTCTGCGGCAATCCTTTTTGCCCAGAGAGGTTTTCCCCCGGCGTCGTATTTTGCCAGGAATATATCTGTAGAAAAGGCATTGAAATTAGGATATATATTTGTCAGGGTGATTCCCTCGCCAAAGTCTATTACTTTCGGTAAAAAACTCCCACTGAGATAGATATTTCCCGGCTTGTCAGCAACAACAGCAATTGCATCGCTACCCAGAGTTGTTTCAGCGCTTTTCGCCCACAAAACATCTCCACTGCTGCTATATTTAGCTAAAAAGAACATTGCTCCCGGATAGGTAGACATGACGAGAGAAATTGTATCGCCAAAGTTTATCTTTTCAGAATATTTTCCGGCTATTACAACATTCCCTTCGCCATCTACTGCTACTGACGATGCAAAATCATCCTGTGTGCCACCGGCTTTTTGGGCCCAGATAAATGTGCCGGCGGAATCAATTTTCGTAACAAAACAATCAGAATTCCCTGAGTTTTTTAAAACCGTAGAGCCGCACTCCATGGACGTGGAATTAAAGTTACCACAGGCATAAATGTTACCTTCACGATCGGTCGTGATCGCCGTGATAATATCGTTACCCTTTTCTCCAATCCGTAGCGCCCAAATGATTTCTCCTGCAGAAGAATATTTGGCTATAAAAGCATCTCTCGAACCCGTAGATTCAGCATAATTACCGACCGAGACATCATTGCCAAACTCCATACCGGAAGAATCAAACCAGCCACCGACATATATATTACCCCGGCTATCGGCAGCAGAAGTTGTTATCCGCTCCGTCCCACTACCACCCGAGCTTTTCACCCATTCAAAATCCGGTGTTTGCGCATAGATATCAGGAAGCAGTTGCAGAAAGGCGGCAAGTATCAATATATAAAGTTTCATAGCATGGCCCGATACTAAACAATTTTTTTTTGCAAAATAGTGAAATTCCGTCACATTAAATGAGTGAAATGTATAGTAAAGAATACTTTAACAACTTCTTTTTAAAAACCAAAAGCCGGAGCAGCTTTTTTAAAAACTCCACCAGCTTTAAAAACTTTTCTTTTAAAAACCTACCGCTCAATCACCACTTTCTGCGAAAACACCTGCCCCTCGGCTTCCAGCGTGAGGACGTAGATGCCTGCGGGGAAATTTGCTGTGTTGATTTCTGTGCTGTGCTCGCCTGCGTCGAGTGTTTCCTCTTTTAAAAGAGTCTGCCGCCCGAGTACGTCGGTGAGCGTCAGGCGCGTGTGCGATGGCGCTGTTGTTTTAAAAGATATGCGGGATGTGGATTGTGCGGGATTTGGGTGGATGGAGAGGATTTGGCTTGGTTTTAAAAGATTGTCATTTTCTATACCAGTTGTATTAAATGCTGTATATTTTGCAACAAACATACTCCCGCTACTATCAATTGACAAAGTGTTATTCTTCCCAAATTCCACTGTACTTGAAAAAAAACCGGCAGAAAAAATGTTGTTAAATTTATCAACTTTTAAAGACATAATATATGAAAAACCGTTAGTATTATCACTTAATTTTCTTGTCTGTACTATTTGACCATCTGGACTATAAATAGCTAAAAAATCACCTTTAACCAGTGTATCTGAAGAATTCCCGCTTATATACACATAACCATCTTTATCTACATCAATATTCCTTGCAGTCCCTAAACCACCATCTTTGTTCGCGTTTATAATCTCCTTTGCCCACGAAAGTGAACAATCAGGAAAATACTTCGCAATGAAATAGTTGTGAAAGTATTGAGTTGCCGAATCCCGAATATTTTTAAAACTAACTCCATTTCCTAAAGTAATTTCCTTGCTAAATTCGCCAAGCAGATAGATGTTTCCATCATCATCTGTAGTTATAGAATGTGGAACGTTGTACGATGAATCACTACCCAAGCTTAGTGCCCATGTTGCTACTCCTGCATTATTATACTTGGTAAGATAAATATTGGCACTTCCTTTAGATGCCACTAATGTTATTCCGTTATCATAGTAGCCATTACCACTAAATCTGCCTGTTTCTACTATATTACCCTCCTTATCAGTAGCAATGAGACTGTTACCCATATTCTCAAAATTTGCATGGGTGTCCCAAATATTATTGCCATCAGGATTATATTTTGCAACATAGCCAAAATCACCCCCAATATTAATATATCCTTTAGCATCCACTGCGAATGAATTTAATCCACCATTATACTTTTTAATCCGTTTTGCCCATAGGATTTGCCCGTCACTACTATATTTAGCTATGAAATTACCATTCTTATACGGACTACTCTTCACTTGACTTAAGGTTACACCATCCCCGAAATTTACAGTATCGGCTATCCCCCAAACGTACAAATTTCCCTTCGCATCAGATTCAATGGCACTTATTATTGCAGTGCGCCCAAACCCGCCTATTATACCACCTAAAGTATATGTTTGTCGTGCCCATAAGACTGTGCCATCAAGTGCGTATTTTACAACAAACCCATCATTGTCTGTGCTTGTTAAAGTATAATTTCCAAAAGATTTTGAACCGCTAAAATTACCAGACGCATATGAATTTCCGAGGTCATCAGTGGTCATTGAAACAGCGATAATTCTCATGCTATCGTTTGCAATAGCTTGATTTACCCAAAGAAGCTGATTATCCTCAATCTCCTGCGCAAATATTAACGATAAATTCAGAACAAAGAGCAAAAAGACGTAGCGCAACATTTTCATAAATTCCTCTATGTAAATTCAATTTAGAATATTTCTATTTTAATACAGTTCTTATCGCTTTCACGAACTTTTATCAATAAATATTACACGAATCGTGCCGATTCAATTGTCACAATATTTTTAAAATAGTCAAATTATTACAAAATAATAACTTAGCTTGGTTAATTGCAGCTAATTGGGACATCTAAATTAATTTTCAATTTATAAAAGTGTCAATGTAATTACACACTTTTCAGTATTACTGTCAGGAAAACTACACATAAACGTTTTAAAACAAGTTCATAATTATATTGCATTCGTATACTTTAAAAACTTTCCAATAGCTTTTAAAAGCAAACTCCCGTAATTTTACACTTCCATTTTCAACGCAAAAATCTCCCTTTTTAAAAACATACATGAAACCAATTCTCCTTGAGGTGAGCGGCTTCGGCCCTTTCGTCGAACATACGGCGGTTGATTTTACGAAGCTGGACAGCACCTCGCTTTTCCTGGTGTACGGGCCGACGGGCGCGGGCAAGACGACGCTTTTTGACGCGGTGAGCTATGCGCTCTATGGCGAGACGTCGGGCCGCCGCAAGTCGAAGGACATGGTGAGCGATTACGACCGCGCCGGGCAGAAAACGAGCGTGAGCTTTACCTTTGGCCTCGGCGAAAAAATCTACCGCGCGAACCGCTCCATCCAGGCCGACAAGCCCGATAAAGTGAGCTTTGAAACGCTCGATAAGGACATGATGCCGGTGGCGGCGCCGCTCACGAAAATCCTCGATATGCGCGCGCGCGTGGAGGAAATTCTGGGCTTCACGGCTGACCAGTTCCAGAAGGTGATAATGCTGCCGCAGGGCGAGTTTGAAAAGCTGCTCGTGGCGGAAACCGGCGAGCGCGAGAAGATTCTGACGAAGCTTTTTGACGCGGATATTTATTCGAAGATTTCTTTAAAACTCGCCGAAAAAGCTGATGCGAAAAAGAAGGAACTCGCCGGATTTGACATGCGCGTGAAGGCGCGGCTGGAAACGCTTGGGCTGGAATCGGTGGAGGAAATTGAAAATAAGATTCAGGACGAAATTCTCGCTGAAGAGCTTTTAAAAAATGAGATTTCTGCGGCTGAAATTCTTTTTAAAAACGCACGTGAAAAACGTGAAATTGCGGAGCGAACGGAGCGAGATTTTGGCGAATGGGAAGCAGCACAAATTGCTTTTAAAAATCATAAAGCGAGTGGCGAGACTCTTTTAAAAGAACGTGAAAAGTTGAACTTGGCTGAGCTTGCTGAACCGCTGAATGGAAGTTTGCAGCAGGTTTTAAAACAGCGAAATGCGATTGTGGAAAGGACGGAATTGCAGAAAATTGCGCAGTTTGATATTACTAAAAATGAGGAGCTTTTAAAAACTGCGGAACGTGATTACAATAAAATTCCTGCGCTGCGAAATGAGATTGAAAGTCTGCGTTTTAAAACATCGAAGTTGGAGGAAATTAAGCCGAAATTAGAAGAAAAATCTGCGCTGCAAACTCTTTTAAAAACGCATTCTGACGCGCGGTTTTTAAAAGAAAAAGCGGTGAAGGCACGCGGCGTGGAACTGGAAACTCTCACGCGCCGGCTTGCTGAAATTGACGCAATTTTGCCGCAAACGGAAATGCTTGCCTCGCAGCTCACGGGCGTGACGCAAATCCTCGATGCGTGGCGTGAAAGCGCGCGCCTGAGAACGCAGCTTCGCGAAACGGAAATTGTTCAGCAGGAGCGGACAGCGTTGCTTTTTAAAAGCTATGAGGATTTGGAAAAAGCGGCGCGCGAACGTGATGCGGCGGACCGGATTTTCAACGACCTGGATAAGCGCTGGCGCAGGAATCAGGCGGCATTACTCGCGGAGGCTCTTGTGGATGATGAGCCATGTCCCGTGTGTGGTTCGCATGAGCACCCGGCGCCTGCCGAAAAAACGAACGATTATATTTCCACCGAGCAGTTGGAACGTGCGAAGGCCGAGCGCGAAAATGCGGGTGATTTTTACGAACGCGCAAAGCGGAAATTCGAGCAGCATAAAGCTGAAAAGGATGAGACCGAACAGGATATTGCGGGCTTTAAAAAGATGCTGAAAGAGCTTGCGGATGTGAGCGACGAGGAGTTTTTAAAACGTACGCGGCAATTGGAACATGAGCATAAAGAAGCGCTTGCCGCGACGAATAAATTAGAAGAATTGCGTCGCGAGCGTCAACTGAAAAATGTGCTTAAAAGTGAAATTGAAGCGGTTTTAAAAAGTGAAGAAGATGAGTTGCAAAGAGTGAAATTGCAGGAGCAGGAAGTGAGCGTGAAGATTTCCTCGATTGAAATTCCGGAAGCGATAACTTCTCTCGATGATGTTCAAAATGAGCTTTTAAAAATTGCGAAAGAAATTTTGCTTAAAGAAGAAAAAATTAAACAGACGGAAGAGAATTTCCTCAAACAAAAAACAATTCTCACGCAACTGGAAGCGGCTTTTAAAGCGGGCGAGGAAACGATTCGCAGCATGAATTCCGAAATGGAAAAACTGCTCGATGAACTTCGTGGCGCGGCGTTGGAGCGCGGTTTTAAAAGTACGGATGAAGTGAGGAATGCGCTATTGCCCGAAAGTGAACGGCAGTTTTTAAAAACGAGAATTCAGCAGTGGGATGAGAATCTGATTCGTTTTAAAACGGAATTGGAACGCACGGAAAAAGCGGTGAAAGGACTTTTAAAACCGGAAATGGAGATAATTTTAAAAGAGGAAAAAGAGAACGAGACTGCCTTGCAGCGAGTGCGTGATGCAGCAAAGGAACGCCGCATGACGATTGAAATGCTGGAAACGGCGCGGCGGGAAATCCAGCAGATGTACGTTCGGCAGGACGCGCTTTTAAAGAAAGCCAGCGCGCTTTTTGACCTGGCGGAAATGGCGAAGGGCAATAATGCGCTGAAGCAGAAATTCCAGACGTTTGTGGTGTCGAGCTTTCTGGATGAGATTTTGCAGCACGCCAATCAGCGGCTGAAACTGATGTCGCAGGGGCGCTACACGCTGGTGCGCTCGGAGGAAATCGTGGACAAGCGGCGCAAAACCGGGCTGGACCTGAATATTTTTGACAATAATACGGGCGAGCAGCGGCCGGTGGACACGCTGTCGGGCGGCGAGAAATTTTATACGTCGCTGGCACTGGCGCTTGGTTTGGCGGACGTGGCAACGGCGCACGCGGGCGGACGGCGGCTGGAAAGCATGTTCATTGATGAGGGTTTTGGCACGCTCGACGCCAATACGCTCGACCTGGCGATACAGACGCTTATGGATTTGCAGGAAGGCGGGCGGCTCGTGGGCATCATCTCGCACGTGGAGGGCTTAAAAGAGCGCGTTCCTGTGAAGCTGGAAGTAGTGAAGCGGCATAATGGGAGCTTTTTGAAGTGGCATGGGGTTGCCGAGGGGTATTAACTTTAAAAATATAACTTTTTAAATTAACATAACCGATGTATGTTTATAGAAATAGACTAATTATTTACTGAGAGCTGCTATGATAAATTTTAAAACACGAGTCCTGCTTAGCTTGCTTATTAGTTCAGTAGCGATATTCAGTTGTAAAGAAAATCTAACAGAGCCGGAAGAGGGAAATATATGGCCGCCAGCTCCTACGAACCTGTTTGTGGTACAAAATGGACCAAGAAGTGTGACCCTAAGGTGGACACCTTCAATTTCACCAGATAGTATAATAAATTACTGGCTTTCTATCAATGGAAAAAACCCTATTGCGCTTGCAAAGACCGCGAGGTCGTATGAGTCGTATACTTTTAATATTGATTCACTACAGACTTTTAGCCTGCGAGCTAAAGGTATAAACGGCAATATGGGTCCTGCTGCAACCATACAATGGTCACGAGAACTTTCTGCACCTGCACCGCCAACATATCTGAAAGCAAATTCTAGAGACCACCAAGCCGTGGCACTACAGTGGGTAGAATCGCTTGCAGCAGATTTAACAAACTTTGCTGGATACGAGCTTATTGTTCAGGCTACCGGATCAACTCCTACGCCACCTGTGTTTATCCCCAAGCCTGCAACTTCGTTTGTGGTAAACGGTCTACAAGAGGGCGTGGTTTACACGTTTACACTAAAGTCTAAGAAAAATACTGCAAAGGATAATATTAGTATTGGTGATAGTGTCCGTTGGTCTCCGGCCCGGAGATTCACTAATGTAAAATTATTTGAAACTGATTCGCCTTTGGGAAGCGGAGTGAATCTTTCTAACGGTGAGGTTTTAAAAATAACGGATGCTTCGAAGTGGGATATTGCTTTAAATACAAAAAGCAACGGATCGTACCAAACTTATATAATCGGCTCACCTTCGTTTTTAAACTATGGAATCGCTAATCCCCGCATTACACGAATTGCCCAAAGAGTTATAGACAAACCTATCTCGATTGATGCCGTATTCGATACGTTTTCTCTGGGTGATTATGCTGAATTCAAACCTGATAGTATAGGAGGGGTGATTTTCTATACGAATACAGGGAGTAATCTAACTAATAACTTTCTATTCTTTGCCAAAACCCAAGAGGGAAACTATGCTAAAATCTTTGTAAAAGCAGTCAATGGAACAATTCTCCAAGGCGTGGCGCCAAATCGATTTATAGAGCTTGATATATCGTACCAGGGAACAGCTAACCTCCCCTATGCCTTAGTACATAGAAAGCGTGGTGCAAACCATTTTGGAAACATCCGGCAAACTTTCTAAAAGAAATTTTAAAAAGTTTACCTTTTAAAAACAAAAACGCCGCAGAACATAATGCTCTACGGCGTTTTTTTGTCTGAACCACTGATTTGACTGATGGCGCTGATTTCGCGGATTTTTAAAAAGTGGTTTTTAAAAATGGTTTTGTCATGTTGAGCAGCGCGAAACATCTATGGCAGAAGAGACTAACGCGAACTTCTGACGTGGATTCTTCGCTGCGCTCAGAATGACAATTTTTTAAAAAGAAATTCTGTAATCCTCACATCTTAAAAATCTTAGTTCAGACAATCACGCCACAGAACATAATGCTCTACGGCGTTTTTGTTTTTAAACAAATGCCGGCCTTTGTAAATAAGCACGATTTCTTTTCACCCTTTTTTAAAAATTGTCGTATCTTTATAGCGAATCCCATTACGACCTTCATCAAACCTATGATCTATGGCGACACTTTTTTGTAGAATGTTTGCAGTCAGTACCGCGCTGGCTTTGTTTTTTTTAGCGGGTTGCAGCGATTCAGTTACTGATACCGGCAACTCTTATGCACCTGGCGCACCTGGCAATCTTAGTGCTGAAATGAATGGCAGCACAACAGCTCTCCTCCGCTGGGAGCATTCCAGCTCTCACCTGACGGAGATAAACTGCTATGAGCTGACTGTCAATGGCCGCCCGCCTGTAAAAATCGGGAAGATGCTTTCAAGCTATACTGTTAGCGATGTGAATTCTGACAGTAATTATATATTTTCGCTACGCACACGCGGTGCAAATGATAGATTAAGCGAAGCTACCACCACACAGCTTATTCCCTACTCCAATGCACCTGCGCCTCCTACCAACCTAACAGCAACAACTATAAGTACGAGCATGATACGCCTGCAATGGACGCCATCAGTCACAAAATCGGATAGCATAGACGGCTACAGGCTCTCAATAGACGGAAAGCCAGATGATTCATTCATTGACTCCTGGTCTTCCCCATCGTATGAAATGTATTACTGGGATATGAACAAAGTTTATACATTTTCGCTCCGTACAGTCAATAAAAATGGTGTAGAAAGCAAACCTGTAACGCTTGTTTATTCGCCATCAATTGATAATCCTCTTGCACCGGCGCCGCCAACGAATTTCATGGCAAATTCATATGATTTCAATACCATCTTTTTTAAATGGACGGCATCGGCTGATGTAAATAAAGCAGATTTTGACAGCTATGAGATGGGAATGTCTGACGGCACCACGCAGGAGTATAATCCTGTAACAATCTCTAAAACTAAAACCGGAATCGGAGTAAATGGGCTACCACCCGGAAAAGTATATACATTCACCCTACGGGCAAAAAATGCGGCCGGGTATCTGAGTAATCCCCAGGTGGTGCAGTGGTCGCCGGCTTTGCGCTATAAGGGTATCCGGCTTTATGAAACGGCATCCGGTTCGTATAAATACGGCATTAACCTGGAATCAGCAGAAGTTACGTCACTTAGCACCGGCGGAAGCAGCTGGGATATCTGCCTTGATACACGCAGTGTAAACGGGCAGCCATCCTTTGACATAGGAGCGCCATCAATGCTTTCTCATAATATCACAAACCCGCGTGCCACGCTTATTTCTGAAAAGCGGTATGAAAATATTTTGTCCATTGATGAAGTGTTTGACACAGAGGCATTAGCGAATGGCAGCATGCGCCCTACGGTAGCACGGGCTATTAACTTCACGAACGCTACAACAGGATTTGTCTTTTTTGCAAAAACTATCGAAGGGCATTATGCCAAGATTTTTCTTAAAGCCGCTGGCGGGAAAGTGCTACAGGGTATTGCACCAAGTAGGTATATTGAAATGGATATATCGTACCAGTCGGCTAAAGACCTTCCGTATGCGCTCGTTAGCTCTGGCAGTGATCCTTCCGGTATTAGTGGTAGTCATATATTCTTTAATAAAAAGTCCGGTGAATGATAGTGCGGAAATTCTTTTTTTAAAAGCAACTCTTTAAAAAACAGAGCTGCTTTTAAAAACTTTTCTTAGCTATTTTTAAAAAGCGTGCAGCGAATGCGCCATCGGTATTGTGAATATGCGGGAAGAGCTGCATGAAGCCGTCTTTGCACATTTCCTCAGGAAGATATTTTTCAGCGGGGTCGAGCGTGAAGTCAGGATGCTCTTTTAAAAACCATTCGGCGATGTGCGTTGTTTCTTCCGGCTCGAATGTGCGAACGGTGTAGAGCAGGATTCCGCCGTCTTTCACGAGTTTTGCGGCGTTTTTTAAAATGTCTTTCTGGATTGAGGCGAAGTGTAAAAGCTGCTCGGGTTCGCGTTTCCATTTGATGTCGGGTTTTCGTGAGAGCTGGCCAAGGTTGCTGGACGGCGTTCCGACGATGACGATGTCCGCTTTTTCTTCCTGTCCGTATTTTGTCGCGTCGCCGAGGCGCATTTCCAGCCGTGATATTCCCAGCCGTTTTTTTTCATTTTCAATAATTCTGAGGCGTGATTCGTATTTATCTATAGCTGTTATTTTTCCCGCATCACTAACCTTTTCTGCAAGGTGAAATGCGCGTGTGCCGGGCGAAGAACAGAGGTCAATCACGGACATGTCGGGCTGAATGTCAGCGAGTTTTAAAGCGAGCGCTGTGCTTGCATCTTCGAGCGTCACCCAGCCGTTTTTAAAAAGCTCGCTGGACGTGATATGTGCGAGAGAGCTAATGTGCAGATGCGCGTCTTTTAAAAGTTCTACAGGCGCATTGGCGATTTTGTTTGTATTAAGCCATTCAATAACCTGCTCATGCGTGGCTTTTAAAGAATTGATGCGGAGCGTTGTGCGCGGGCGCTGATTGTTCATAGCAAGCAGCTTTTCCGTTTCTGCCTGGCCGAAGCGTTCTGTCCAGCGTTTCACGAGCCACTGCGGATGCGAGAGTACGACGGAATTATAAAAAACGGGATTTTCGCGGGAATCAGGATAGCGAATGTCGTTGATATGGCGCAGGATGTTTTTTAAAACACCGGCAACGATAGTTGCTGAGCGTTCGCCTTTGATGCGATGGATTATTTCAAGCGATTCCTGAAGCGCGTCCTGTACGGGAATTTTCGGGATAAAAAGGATCTGGTAAAGCGCCGTACGCATTGCATTGCGAACAGGCGTGATACATTTGATATATTCGCCGTGATAAAATCCTGTGAGTATCCAGTCGAGCTTCGCCTGCCAGCGCATCACGCCGCTGGTGATTTCGATGAGAAGCGCTTTATCAACTGCAGTTAATTCACCTTGAGTAAGTTCATATTCAAGCTGTTTGTCTAGGTATGAGTCGCTCCTGTCCACACGGCTTAGAATGCGGATGGCTGCGCCCCGAACACCGCGGTAAAGCTCCTGACAGGTAAGCTCGGAATAATTTTCTTCACCTGTTGTAGTATTACCGGATTTTTCTGTATATATTGCAGTTATATTTGCATTTTCAGGCATGAGCTAATTGTCCTGCGGAATACTTTTTATATGAATATTAGAGACTATAGCACAATACTTTCATAATGAAATTTTCGCAAAATAGTTCCGCAATGTCTGCCTTAAATGATTATTAATCAAGCAGATAATGCATCTGGCTTTTAAAAGGAGCTGATTTCTTCATTAGCAATTTTTACTGTTATGAAATCTATAGTTAGTGTTTTTGTATTGTGTGTTCTTGGAATTATTGATATATATGCCCAGGCAAAATCCGATCCGCTTACTCCGGCGCGGATGGTATATCCGCAGCAAATAGGCGTAATAGGCGGCGTGGGGCTAATATCTCAAAGTGGGGATTTCAATGTAACATGTGAGTGTCCTGCATTTGAGGGCGGGCGTGGAACGGGATTCCTCGTTGGAATGGTATATGAAGATGACCTTTTTAAAGGCTTTGTCTGGGGCGCTACTCTTACCTATCAGAAGCGTCCTATTGAGGCATTATATCGTCAGACGGATTCGGTAACAGTTACATCGCAGGCATCAGGAAAAAGCTTCCGTACGAATATCGAATTCCGCAGTTCGGCAAGCGCCAGTTTTTCCTATCTCACGCTCATGCCATTCGTAAAATATGTGCAGCTAAACCCGCTTTTCCTCCGCGCTGGTGTTGGGCTGACAAGCGTAATATCCGGAAATGTAATTCACAGGAAGGAATTGCTCACGACGAGCGTGCTATCGCCTGAAGGCACAGTGGAAAGAGTAAATACAGTGGATGAGAACGGAAATATTACTGATAATATCGTAACAATCGAAGATGGTGAATTTCCCGAGGTCAATGCTTTTCAAATATCACTTGAGCCGGCAATCGGTGTAGATATCCGCCTTGGAAAATCAAAATGGTACATAGCGCCGGTGGTGCAATACTCTTTTCCTATTACTACGATCTCTGAAAAAGGTGCTGATTTTAAACTGAATGCATTGCAGATAATGGGAGAAATTCGCTATGCTTTTTAAAAGTATATTTCTTTTAAAACTATTTTTGTAGTATCTTGCTTTCCTAAGTCTTTAAAAAACACAAAAATTTTTACTTTTTTAATATTTTCTTTTAAAAACTCTTGTGTTTCTTGCTGAATTACAGTAATTTCCGTTTCTGAAATTTGCACGTCTTTTAAAATCCGTATTTCTACGTAGCTTTTTTTAAAACAATACGATAATCATTTTCTTCCTATAGTTTTTGCACAGGTGACAACATATGCGAAGGTTTACCCCTCTGGTATTTGCAGCGATTTGTACTGCAATGTGTTTTTCTACTGCCGGCATCGGCACTGCTTTTTCTCATACTTCTTTTAAAAGCAATCCCGCCAGGCCGGCTGCACCGGAACTGTATTTGTATGGTTATGAAATCATCAGCGCTCCGGCCCCTGATGACGGAGGATTGTTTGATCCGAAGCGTGTTCGTATTATCAATCTCGGGCCTGTTGTCAATCACTCACGCCTTGATTATGCGCCAGCTATCAGTGCCGATGGTAAGACTCTATACTTTGTGTCGGACCGGAGTGGTAGCAAGACCACAGAAAACGGCGGACTATCGCATGATTTCTGGATGGCAAAAAAGCTTAACAACCTCGACACAAACTTTTTTCAACCAACCAATATTGACAGTACTACCGCATTAGGGAAATTAGGTGTGAATACGGTACTGAATGAAGGTGTGGCAACTATTGCAGCCGATCGCCAGACACTTATTTTCACAGGATGCGACCGTCCTGATGGCCTGGGTGACTGCGACCTTTATATCACAGAGATCGAAGGCGATCAATGGGGACGTCCGCGCAATTTGGGACGCAATGTAAATTCAGAATTCTGGGACTCTCAGCCTACGATCAATTCCGATAAGAGCAGGATCTATTTTGTTTCGAACCGGGGAAGTGAATTTGGCGATGGTGGCGATGTAGATCACCGCGACATCTGGTATTCAGATTATGATTTTGATCTTGAAGAGTGGAAACCCGCTATCAATTTAAAAGCGCTGAATACAAAAGGAAAGGATATGTCGCCATTTATTGGGGCAGATAATCAAACCCTTTTCTTTGCGTCCGATAGTCATGAGCCAAATTATGGAGGCACAGATTTCTACATTTCCAGCCGTGATCCAAAAGACTCATGGTCTAAACCTCAAAATCTTGGCCAGCCGATCAATACTAATGCTGACGAAGCGTTTATCTCAGTTCCGGCTTCCGGAGATGTCTTGTATTTTTCTTCCACCCGCCGCGA
Organism: Bacteroidota bacterium; assembly: GCA_040386315.1. Taxonomy (GTDB): domain Bacteria; phylum Bacteroidota; class Ignavibacteria; order Kapaibacteriales; family DASPKH01; genus DASPKH01. The sequence goes on along the minus strand of JAZKFS010000078.1, from coordinate 1,758 downwards.
TATTTCGCTGTATCAGGGAAGCTTGGATATTTTCATGGCTTTCGTACCTTCATTCTTCAAAGCTATAAATATTGTTGGTGTAGTAAAGGATGAGTGTAGTGGCGCTAATATTCCCGCATTAGTTACAATTAAAAATCCGCTCACAGGAAAGATTTACCGAGACAGCGTAAATTCTTTTAAAACAGATGTTCAGCTAATTGTCAATGCTACAGACTTTGGCCGCCCTGAAGATTCTGTCAATTCAATTGACCTTGAGATCACAGCCAGCAATGCTAAATACGGCGAAGTTCGAAAAACCCAAACGGTTTTAAAACCGCAGAAAGTTGACAGGCAGGAAGATGCAGCACAAAAAGATGAGATCCGTATAGAACTCATGATGGGACAGCGCCCGCGCCTTGAGGCAAACATGGCGCTTCCAAAGAAAACTCCGGGAGTTCCTGCTGATTTTAAAGGATTGCTCCTGACCGAGGTAGCGACACGCGAACTCTTCCCGCTTTTAAATTACGTTTTCTTTGATGAAGGTTCTTCAACGCTTCCTGCCCGTTACGTAAAGCTCAATTCTAATCAGGTATCTGCTTTTAATGATGAAAAAGTACCGGGTGGTACAATTGATAAATACCACAATGTTTTAAATATTTACGGCTATCGCCTGCGCAAATTCCCGAATGCTAATATCCGCCTTGTCGGTACTCTTGCTGAATCACAGCCCGGCGAGAAAAAAGCCGGCCTTGCTCAAAGCCGTGCTCAGGAAGTATTCAACTATTTTAAAAATGTTTGGGGAATTGCTGAGAGCCGCATGAAGATCGAATCGCGTGGATGGCCTGCAACAAAATCCAATCCAAATGATACTTTCGGTATCGTGGAAAACCGCCGTGTGGAAATCATCACTGAACCTTTCAACTGGGATGTGATCAAGCCGATCCTTGAAGTTGATCCGAAGCGTTTCCCTGATCCTGTAACCATGACATATACAATGACAAACGGTATCGAAGACGAGCTAATCGCAAGCCGCCGCATTGAAATTGAGCATGGCACGGATAAATGGAGTACACTTACAGACCTTGGTTCAATTACCAATACTGCTACTACCTGGGACTGGCAAAACCCTGATCTTGAATATCCTGCAAAAGGCGACGAGCAACCTTTTAAAGCACGCCTGATAATTACTAACAAGAACGGTTCGGAATGTATCTCTGATCCTGTTACAATCAAGGTAAAACAGATTTCATTGACTCAACCAGGTGGTGAGCGAACAGATGTTAAAACATTAGAGCGCTATAATCTTATTCTTTTCCCATTTGATAGTTATGAAGCTGGTCCTTTAAACCAACGTATTTTAGATGAATATGTGTTCGGTCGCGCCAAAGCAAATTCCGATATTCAAATTGAAGGTCATACCGATGTCGTTGGTATGTACGAGCACAATCAGCGCCTTTCAGACAACCGTTCTAAAACTGTTCGCGAAGGTGTGAATGCATTTACTAAAGGTAAATACAATTCATTGACTTCAAAAGGTGTAGGTGAAGATTTACCACTCTACGATAATAACCTTCCTGAAGGTCGCTTCCGTGGTGTCATGGCTGACGAAGTCGCTCGACTCGTCCCAGATGCTCTCGGCCCCAAGATGAAGGGGTATATGACTATTACTGATCCTTCACTCTATCCTGTGAGAATTGACAATGGCTAAAGAAGGTCTGGGTGGAATGTTGTCCAGTCTTACTGGGCAGAACGGCGGTTCGCCGCCTCTCACTAATCCGA
>JAZKFS010000077.1:0-21127 GCA_040386315.1 Bacteroidota bacterium | reverse complement strand
ATCGTCGGCCCGCCGTCGAACACAAAGCCGTCCTGCTCGTACACGTAGGCGCGCCCGCCGGGTTTGTCGCGCTTCTCGATGATGGTGACCGCGTGCCCCTGCGCCTGCAGCCGTATAGCCGCCGCCAGCCCGCCAAAACCGCTGCCGATAACTGTTATTTTCATGCGTTATTTTTTAAAAGGAAATGTTGTTTTTAAAAGCTACGCAAGATACGGAAAAGTTGGGGTTGGGAGTTTTTAAAAAGGTGAAGGTTTTAAAAGACTTCTAATCAAAAATAATTCTTATATTGCAGATAATTCTAATAGTTAAATCACCATAAGAGAATTCCCATGCAGGAAGAACTTAATATCGCTGAAATTCAGGAAGAAGTAATTGAACAAGTCGAAGAACAAGAATTCTATTCTCAACAAGACGAAGGTGACGATGTAAATCCTGTGAACGGACGGGTTTTTATTGAAAAGAAAGACCTGACACTTAGAGAATATCAAATGATGAGAACTGATGGCGATTTACTTTTACAGCCTTCTTACCAAAGAAAATTTGTAGTTGACATAAAATTCGCAAGTCGATTAATCGAATCTATAATTCTTGATGTTCCAATTCCGCCGGTTTTCCTTGCGGAAGAAGAGGATGGACGGTATAGTGTAGTCGATGGTCAGCAACGTTTAACGTCATTTATTTCATTTCTCGATGGGAATTTTCCTGATGAAAAGAAAACCGTTTTTAAACTTACTGGCGTTGAAAGATTGGGTAGTGATTTAAAGGGAAAAACATTTAATCAAATTGAAGATGTTGCAATTCGAAATAAAATTAAGACAACAAGTATTCAGGCTATTATCACTAAGAATTCATCGCACCCAGACTTAAAATTTCAAATTTTTGAGCGTCTTAATACTGGAGCTGTTAAGCTAAATGAAGATGAACTGAGAAATACTATTTTTAGGGGTTCTTACATCGAAATGCTTGCTGAATTAGAAAAAGATGAGGCGTTTCATTCACTTGTCAGAAAAGATTCATTTCGTAAAAGAATGATTTACAGAGGTATGATTTTACGATTCTTTGCTCTCTCAGAAAAGTCTTATATAAACTATAAATCTAGTATGAAACAATTCTGTAATAAGGAATTGAGAGATCATCAGAATATGGTTGAATCAAAGAAACAAGAATATGTTGAACGTTTTAAAAAGTGTGTTGAATTGGTTAGAATAGTTTTCGGCGAAAATGCTTTTAGAAGGTTTTTAGGCGGAGATGAAAGTAATCATAATGGAAAATGGGTGACAAGTCGAGTAAATATGGGTATATTTGATATTCAAATGTGCGGCTTTGTAAATTATACAAAAAGCCAAATTGTTCCAAAAGCTGATGAAATTAGAGAACGGCTACTAGATTTAATGACAAACAATCAAGAATTCATTAATACAATTGAAAATAAAACCAACGATACTTCAGTTTTAAAAAGGCGGTTTGAAATATGGTTCAAGGAATTAGAAGCAATTGTTGGTACGAGTAGTTCAGGCACAAGAGTTTTTAAAGTAGCTGATAAAAGAGCACTTTATAGCGCAGATCCAACCTGCAAGATATGCAATCAACAAATTTTAATAATTGAAGATAGTGAAGTGGATCATATTACTCCCTTTTCAAAAGGAGGCAAAACTGATCTTTTAAATGCCCAAATTACACATCGTTATTGTAACCGTGCAAAAGGTAATACCGTAGTTAACTAATAAATTTTCAGATAAAGTCCGAGCAATACTCGGACTTTTTACTTTAAAGCACCCGCTTCACTTTTAAAAACCGCTTGTCGTAATTGCTCGCCGCGTAGTTCGTGATCTTCACGCCACCTTCGGTTTCGTTAGACGAGGAGTGAATAAATTCCACAGGTTTGCCCGGATCGTTGACGATAATTCCCGCATGACCGACGGAATGATCCAGCGGATCGGTGCCCGTAAAAAAGATCAGGTCGCCTTTGCGCGCCTGCTCCAGTGGCACTTCCTTCCCGACGGGAGCCATCGCAGCGGACGAACGCGGAAGCTCCATGCCGACGCTTTTAAAAACATAAAAGATAAAACCCGAACAATCAAAGCCGCCTGCCTCGCAGCTTCCGTATTCGTATGGCGTACCAAGCTGCTTGTGCGCGATGACCATGATGCTATCTATTTTCGTGCGCGCGGATGCGAGTTCGGTAATATTCGAGTTCGGCCCTTTTGTCGGGATTTCCATTGAATTAAAATCCACCGTATCGCGTTGGGCAGTTGTGTCCTGATACAGTCCTGTCGTATCACCCGGCGCAAACGCAGAATCGCCGCGAACGCGCATGGTATCAAGCGAACCGTTCATTGGCGGAGGATTGTCCGAGTCAGACGCGATCTTTCCGCAACCCGAAATTGAAATAATTAACGCAGTCAGAAGAACGATGGCGATGGTATTTTTCATAATTTTACATTTTATGGTTTTAAAAACCTGACGCGAGGATCCCCCTCGGCTATGCCGTGTCCCCCTTGAAAAGGGGGATACCAAACAGAAAGTATCCCCCTTTTTAAGGGAGATGTCCGAAGGACAGAGGGATCGTCGCCAAACTATACGTCAAACACCATATTTTTTAAAATGTTCATTCTCAATATCAATAAATCATGTCTTTAAAAGAATCAGAAGAAACACAAACATTCGTCGCAAAAACTCTTTTCGGCCTGGAAGATGTTCTGGCGGCAGAGCTGGAAGAACTCGGCGCGCAGGAAGTAACAACATTTACACGCGCTGTCCGCTTTGAGGGCGATACTGAAATGATGTACCGCGCGAATCTGCATCTTCGCACGGCGTTGCGGATTCTCCTGCCGATCCATTCATTCCAGGCGACAGATGAAAAAAGTCTGTACGGTGGTATGCAGGAGCTGGACTGGAGCGAGATTTTAAAAGAAACAGACACGCTGGCGATTGATGCGGCGGTGAGTTCGGATTATTTCAATCACTCAAAATATGTCACGCAGCTTTCAAAAGACGCGATTGTGGATCAGTTTCGCGAAAAAACGGGCGTGCGTCCATCGGTGGATTTGGACAATCCGACCGTGCGGCTGAATATTCATATTTTCCAGGATGAAGTCACAATTTCACTTGATTCCTCCGGCGATTCGTTGCACAAGCGCAATTACCGCACGGATACGAATATTGCGCCGCTGAATGAAGTTCTGGCAGCGGGTTTGGTGCTGCTTTCAGAGTGGAACGGCAAAGGGAATTTCATTGACCCGATGTGCGGCAGCGGAACAATTCTCATCGAAGCTGCGATGCTCGCTTTAAAAATGCCGCCGCAGACTTTCCGCAAAAATTTTGGTTTTAAAAACTGGCCGGACTTCGATGCGGAGCTGTGGGAACGGGTTTTAAAAGAAGCGGATGATGCGGTTTTAAAAGAATTTCCGTATGAAATAATCGGTTCGGATATTTCGCTCCGCACGATTGAGATTGCGCGTGACAATATTAAAAATGCGGGTTTGGAAAAATTTATAAAAGTGGAAGAGCGCAGGTTTGAGCACACGGCCCCACCGGAAGGCGGCGGCACGCTCGTGATGAATCCGCCGTATGGCGAGCGCATTACCAACGTGGACATCGAAATGCTCTACAAGCAGATCGGCGACATTTTTAAACAAAAGTACAAGGGCTACCAGGCGTGGATGCTGACGTCCAATCGTGAGGCGCTTAAAAGTGTCGGCCTGCGCCCATCGCGGAAAATCCAGTTGTACAACGGGCCGCTGGAATGCCGTTTTGTGCGGTATGATTTGTATGAAGGGACGAAGAAGGTGAAGAAATTGGAGGAGTGAGGTGAGTTTTGTGATAGAAATATTAATTAAGACTTTTAAAATCGAAACTTTCAGCGATAAAGTAACTATTACCCAAAAACAAAACAGCTAACTTTGATTCCTTCGTATAATTCTCAACAATTGAAGTTTGAATTCCATACGACTGTAGCTTTTCAGCATAAATTTTTAAAAGTTTCTTTGAACCTCGCTGAAAAAGCCCAAAACCTTTTTCTAAAACTATTGCTGAAGCTGGATTAAAGGGAATATAACTTTCAAACAAGGAAAAGTGGATAGAAAGCAAATCAAAAAATAATTCTTTAAAAGAATCCGCGCTTCCCGTCACATATAATTCACATTGAGTATCTGTGTATTGCCACAGCAATGGATGGTCTTCTTCAATATAAAATTGAGAAGACTCATCATAATTTTCTGTTATATGATAATTCACAATACCGTAAACTTTTAATTCAAATTTCTTTGCGTCTGAATTATCAATATTATCAACTGAAAACTCTATTTTTAAAAGCTCTGGCAGGAATTCAGTCTTAAGAATTCGTACATCATAATCAGGCGAAGACTCAATTAATTTTCGTACTTCTTGTAAGTTCATAATATTGTACTTAGAGTTTTAAAAATCTCACTCCACCGTCACACTTTCCCCATTAAACTCCACCACATCGCCCGGACGCGCTTTGTAGAGTTTGCGAAATTTCACTATTTGACTAAAATTCAAAGATTATCAGTAATTTTTCTCGCAATCCGGTTGAACTCATCCAAAGAAGTGGTACTGGTGATTTTATTCACTTTCATATTGAATACTTTATTGCCTTTTCTGACCATGATGAAATAAAAATTTTCGCGGTCACTGTGAAAATATGCCTCCTCACCTACATCATCAAGTGTCTTTATTCCGTGATTCTGGTTAGCTGTTTTAATAAACGTGTATTTTTTTTGAGCGGCAGAAACCTGGTCATACTCTTCAAATAAAAAGTAAATTGCACCGGTTTTTTTGCTCTTGGTATCTTCAGCATTTGCTTTGTAAGCACAGTGGTAGGTTAAAGCACTTTCTTCGCGTTTTGTTGAGCTATCGGACAGATGGGCGGGCTCACCTAATATTTTTTCTGCATCGTCTAAAGTAACCAGATCATGCAATATTACCGGCTTTGCAGATTGCTCTTGTGCCTGCGGATAGTTATTATCATTCGACTTTGTGGATTGTACACAAGCCGATAAAAAGACAACTACTATTACGGAGAAAAAGATCTTTTTCATTATCGTGCTCCTGAAAATTTGAACTGATTTTTAAAAAATCACACAAGGTTGCCTGATAATTCAGCTTTAAAAACCATCACTCCACCGTCACAATTTCCCCATTAAACTCCACCACATCACCCGGCCGCGCTTTGTAGCGTTTGCGGAATTCCACTGCGCCGTTTACGTTTACAAAACCTTCGGCGATGTGCTGCTTGGCTTCGCCGCCGCTGGACGCCATGTCGGCAACTTTTAAAAGCGCGCATAGCTCAATGTATTCGCCGGTGATCTTAAACGTTTTCATTCGGTGAGTTCGGGTTAGTATTTCCTAAAATATCTTTTAATTCATCAGCCAGTTTTGTATCCACATCGCGCGGGATTCCGTCGGTATTTACATTATTTGCTTCGCCCGTACGCTTTTCCATTTCCGAGCGAACGGCGGCGAGCTGGAATTGTATCTGCTGAAATTCTAAAATCATAAACTGCGCAAAAGCGGAAATATCTTCGTGCAGCGCCAGAAGCTCTTTTTCGGTTAATTGATCCGGCGGCAGCGCGTAGATGTTTTTCGTTTTTAAAGAATCTACAAGAATGCTGACAAATTCAGCTGAAAAATCCCGTAGCTCGATATTATTCACCATCAGGATCTCTTCGTCCGGCTGGAGAATTCCAATTGTTTTTAAAAGCTCGTGAAGCTGTTTTTTATTGACTAAATATTGCGTCATCTTTTCTTTTTAAAAATCTTTTTAAAAGTTATAATTCACCAATTTTCTGTATCTCGTCCGACTCAAAAATATGTACGCCTTTAAAACCGGATTTCGCCACCGTGATCATTGCACGCGCTACCACTTCGGCTTCTATCGGGCGATATTTTTTTAAAGGGCCGATGAGCGTGGGTTTTAAAACATTTCCAATAATTTTCCCAACAAATTCGCCTGTTCTTCCTTCGCTGCGTTTGCCGATGAGGAGCGACGGACGAAATATCAAAAGGCTTTTAAAACCGATCTTTTTTAAAGCATTTTCCAGTTCGCCTTTCACCTGGCTGTAAAAAATTTTTGACTGGGCATCAGCGCCGTTTGAAGAGACGAGCAGGAAATTTTCCACGCCATTTTTAAAAGCGATTTTTGCGGCATTGAGCGGATAATTATAATCCACGTTTTTAAAAGCTTCCTGCGAACCTGCCGTTTTGATCGTGGTGCCGAGGCAGCAGAAAACGTCCTGTGCCTGTAAGATCCCGCAGCTCTGCTCGTCATATTGCAAAAGCTCGAAATCAACAACATGCTGTTGCAATTTCGGATGCGCAATGTGGAGCTTTTTGCGAAGCAGAATGCTGACCTGCGAATACGCGTCATCTTTTAAAAGCAGCGCGAGGCAATGCCCGCCAGTGAGTCCGCTCGCGCCGAGTATCAGCGCCGTACGTTGTTGCATTTTTTTTTAAAGGCGAAAATGAGTAAAAATTCTCAAATGCTATTTTAAATCTCTATTTTAAAATTTAAGTTCTTTTTAAAAGATCAAACCAATCTTTGCCGCGGGAAACGTATAATTTTTCTCTAAATTCATATACCAGTACCCGACGGAAAGCTCCACCGGAGGCAGCCAGTGAAATAGCCGCACATACGTTCCGCCCCACCCGGAAGCACCCCAGCCGGTATGAGCAAATCTGAAATCACCGAGATTGCTGAATGGATTGGTGAAAGTCTGAGCAATTCCTGCCTCGCCCGAAACAAATACGCCGAAATCTCCCGAACCGTAAAACGTGTAGCGCACCGATGGCGTTATACACGCAAGGCCTTCCATTTGTAAACCCGTATTTAGCCCGCCACTTGTAAAGGCAATTCCTACGTGAAACTTGCGCGTTTTAAAAAACGTGTTGTACGTCGCGGCGGAAAATGTCAGGAGTGAGCTTTGAATTCCATCGACGTTCTGGAATTTTTGCAGGCCGATGACGGTGAATGTTCGCGGAATGCTATCGTCTTTTATTGCGTCGCCGGGAAGTAGCTGCGCATGAAGCGAAACTGCCGAGAGCGCAAAAAGAATAATTGCAAATATCTTCATATTTTTTTAGAACCGGTTTTCTCTATGATATTTTTAAAAGCGGCTCGAGCGCGGTTGGTTTTTTGTCGCCGCGATAGTATGCGCGCTCTAAGAATAACCCTGACGGCGGAGCGGTGAGTTTAGCGGGAATATCAGATTCGGTTTTTAAAAACTGCTCTACCTGTTTTAAAGAAAGTTTGCCGCGTCCGACTTCTGCTACAACGCCGATCATCTGGCGAACCATCTTCCACAGGAAATGCGAGCCGTAAATGCGGATGAGGATTAGCTCACCATCTTCCTTTACGTCAAAATTTTCCAGCAGTACCTTCATTGATTTTTCATCGGGATCGTCCGCCGTGAACGAGCGAAAATCCTGCATTCCGAGGAAAATCTCCGAACATTCCTGCATCTTTTTAAAACTCAGGTCATCTTTTATCCACCACACGAAACGCTTCCCGAATGCTGTTCTGCGCCGCGAGATCTGGTAAATGTAGCTGCGCCCGATAGCGTCGTGCCGCGCGTGGAAATTCGGCGTGGTTTTCTCAATTTTTAAAACGGAAACGTCCGCCGGGAGATTGTCGTTAATTTTCTGACGCATAATATGCGGTGCGAGCTGCGTACGAACATCCAGGTGCGCCACCTGATTGAGCGCGTGAACGCCGGCATCCGTGCGGCCCGAGCCGTACAGCTCAAAATCGTCCGTTTGAAAAACATCGCGCATTGAGCCGATCAACTCGCCCTGCACCGTGCGCGCATTTTTCTGCGCCTGCCAGCCCGAGTAGCGCGTGCCTTCGTATTCTATATCAACTTTAAAACGTGCCACATTCTTTTTAAAACTATTTTACTACAATGTTTTCAGAATTTTTCTGAGTTCAAAATTACAAAGAAAGATTGCTTTACCGATACTTTTCACCTATTTTGGGTTGTAATTATTATTTGTTTCAGGGTTTTAAAGAAATACTTTCGGGAAGTTTTGCATAGTTTGAATAAAAATGTTAGTTTTATATAAATTATGGTGAACGGTATATTTTTTAAAAGAATTGTAGCGAGATATATCGGTATCGGTCGTTTGCTGCTTATTTGTTTTAAAAAAAATACGCTGAGTGAAATTTTTTATATCTCTTACATAACTTTCCCGGGCAACAATGATTAAAGCATTAATTATTGATGATGAAGAGCTGAGCCGTCGCCTTCTAAAACAGCTTTTGATAAAGTTTTTTCCTCATGATGTAGAAGTCGTCGGCATGGCGGATTCAGCGGAATCTGCCCGCGAATTCCTGGTGGAAAATCAACCGGATGTATTATTTCTGGATATTGAAATGCCCGGTGAGGACGGTTTTGATTTCCTGCGCTCGGTGGAGCACAGGGATTTTGCCGTTGTGTTTGTAACAGCGTATGATCAGTATGCGCTTCGGGCTTTTAAAGCCAGCGCGGCGGATTATATTTTAAAACCGGTGGACTTTGACGATCTGCAGGTAGCGGTTAAAAAAGTAATGTCGCTCCAGCCCGGGAAGCGCGCGCAGACGGAAAATTACCAGAGCCGCATCTCGGCTGTGCTGGAGAATATCAAAGCGCCGGAACAAAAGCTTCGCAAACTTGCCGTGCCTTCGCGCGATAAGGTGCTGCTGGTGGATGTGACGAATATCGTGTATTTTAAAGCCGATGATAATTATGCTAAAATGTACCAGACAAATGGCGAAGAACTGACCGTGAGCAAGTCTTTAAAAGAATGTGAAGACCTTTTCAGCGATTCGGATTTTATACGGATACACAAATCGTATCTTATCAATCTTCATCACGTGAAGGCGTATGTGCGCGCTGATACAGGCGGCGGTTCGGTGGAACTGACCAATAGTACAAGCGTAGAGGTATCACGACGTTTGCGTGCGACGTTTTTAAAAAGAATGCACGACTTTGCCATTGAAACAAAATAGATATTCCTAATGTAAAAGAAACCGGCAACGTAGAAAGTCCGTAATTAATAACTGCATTGATATATCTGCAATGCAGTAGGTTTTTAACAAGCGTAGTCTTAAATATCCACGCTGACTCTATAACGCGTATCACCATACACCGTATAAATCTACCTTTTAAAGCGGTTCCAGAAAATTATGAACGGTAACAGGTCGTTTCCGAATACACATCAGTCTTCGCTATCGCCGGAAGAGGAGCGCCGACGGGCCGATGAGATCAATACGGCAGCTTTAGAGGCGGGGCTTTCAGGCGATCCACGGCAGATGATCGAGCTGAGTACTGAGGCGCGCCGTATTTCCAGGCTGGCCGGGTATTTGCGCGGTGTGGCCGATAGCTGGCTGAATGCAGGAATAGGCTGGCTAAAGCTGGAGAATACGCAGCAGGCGCTGGATGATTTTCAAAGAGCGCTTACGATCTACGAGCGGATTGAGAATATACCGTGCATTATTGAAACGCTTGGCCATCTCGGCAATTTATACCGTTCGCAGAATAGCCTGGAGATAGCTCTGCAATGCTATACAGATGCCCTGCGTGCTTGTGAAGCAAGTAAAAATTTTGGCAGGATCACCGGCCTGCACATATCAGTTGGTGACGTACAGGCAGATCTTCATCAGTACGACGACGCGATTGAATCATTTTTAAAAGCTCTCAGCCTGGCCAGGGAATTGGGCGAACCGGACCTTATTGCAGATTCCATGCACCGCCTTGCGGATGTATATCTTGCCACCGGCCGCCATACCGAAGCTGTACAGTATTATCATGAAGTTCATGGATTGCAGCGGGATGCTACCCATACCCTGGAGCTGGCGCACGCTCTCTCCGGTATGGCCCGGGCGCATAGTGCATTACTTCATTTTGAAGATGCGATTGATGCGCATCAAAAGGCGCTGGAAATATATGTTGCTTTAAAAAATGACCGCCAGGCCGCTTTCACACTGACAAGCATCGCTCACATCAAGCAACGCATGTCACTCTATGATGAGGCTGCAGAGCTTTGCCTTCGTGCGCTTGCACTGGCGGGAAAGATTGGCGAAGATGAAGTTCTCCTGCAAATTCACAGGCAGTTTTCCGAAGTCTATGGCGCGGCAAATAAGCACGAAGAAGCACTTGCACACTACCGCCATTATGTGGAGCTACAGGAAAATCTTTTAAAAACACAGCGCGATTCAGCTTTTGAGGCTCTTCAGCAATGCTATAAACTTGAGCAGGTTACCAAAGAACGCGAAAATATCAGCCGGCGTATTATCGAGTGGGAGCATAAAGCGCTGCGGATGCATATTACGCCGCATTTTCTTTTTAATTCGCTCAATTCCATCCAGTATTTTTTGCTCAATAGCGACCACGCGATGGCGCACCGCTATCTTTCAAAATTTTCCCAGCTCATGCGGAAAACACTAGAAATGTCGCGCCAGCCACTTGTGCCGATCCAGGATGAGCTGGAATCCATCGAATTATACGCGCTTTTAGAGCAACTTCGTTTTGAAAATAAGCTGTCTTACAAATTAAATGTTGACAAAAGTATTCGCGGTGAGCATATCTACGTACCGCCGATGATACTGCGCCCGTATATCGAAAATTCCATCTGGCGAAGCGTGCAGTCAGCAGCGGTCAGCAAAGGAACCGTAACACTTTCTGTTGATCTTGATGAAGACAGGAACGTTCGCTATACCATCTCCGACAACGGCCACGCACAGCCACATAACTATCCCATCGAGCAGATCGCCGCGCTTGAGGAAGGCCATGAATTCGGTATTCACCTCGTTCGTGATCATTTAAAACTCCTCGGCCAGATCAGCGGCGAAACTATTACCGTGATCGAAAATTTTCCAGTGGATGGAAATGGACTTTCAATTGGCAAAGAAGTTGAGATCACCCTCCCGCGCACCCTGCATCCCGATCTCCTGGAGAAAAAAGCATTTCTCTTTGGAATGGACATCATGTATTAAAACTGCTTTTAAAGCTCTTTTAAAAACTTCTTTTAAAAAATCGCGCTCCGTTCGTTATTTTTGTTTTAAAAATAATTACCGGCAACCTGTTTTTAAAAGAAAATACTTTTTAAAAGAAAAAGAAATGATTCTCACCGACCGCGAAATTCTCGACTCAATCGACAAGAAAACTATCGTTATCGAACCCTTCCGCCCGGAACGCCTCGGCTCCAATAGCTACGATGTGCATCTCGGCAAAACGCTCGCCCGCTATGATGACAATGTTCTCGACGCGCGAAAGCACAATACGATCACCACATTTGAAATTCCTGAAGAAGGTTACGTTTTAAAACCCGAGGAATTCTACCTCGGCGTGACCGAAGAATATACGGAAACCCACGACAGCGTTCCATTCCTCGAAGGAAAATCCAGCATCGGGCGCTTGGGAATTGACATCCATGCTACCGCCGGAAAGGGCGACGTTGGTTTTTGTAATTACTGGACACTCGAAATCTCTGTCAAGCAGCCCGTGCGCGTCTATGCCGGAATGCCTATCGGGCAATTAATTTACTTCGCTGTAAAAGGTGATGTGCAAACGCCGTATAACAAAAAATCGTCCGCCAAATATAACGAGCGCACACCGGTTCCGGTAGAATCCATGATGTTTAAAAATTTTAAATAAATCTTTTAAAAGCTTTTAAAAACGGGATGGTTCATGCGGACTTTTTTAAAAATATTACCTGTACTTTTCCTTTGCTTTGCAATGTCGTGCGGCGACGAAGGCGATGGCGCAACGGCGGAATTTGACGCGGATGAACTTTTAAAAAGCCGCACAGAACACGACGCAGAGTTTAAAACCGCAGGAAATTCACCGATCCCGCAGGAAATTCGCAGTTCTTTTAAAGGTTTGAATTATTTTCCGCCGAACGAAGAATACGCACTTCCGGCATTTTTCACACGGTTTGAAAATCCTCAATCCGTAAAGATCCAGACATCAAAGGCAAACGACATTCGCACAATGAGCCGCTACGGTGAATTAGCATTTGTCATCGCCGAAAAAGAATATAAGCTCACGGTTTTTAAAACAAATACCGAAGGACAGGAAAGCTATCTTTTTGTGCCTTTTAAAGACGCAACCACCGGACGCGAAACTTACGAAGGCGGCCGCTATATTGACCTTGAGGAGCAGGAAGGCGACGACGAATATCTGCTGGATTTCAACCGCGCGTACAATCCATATTGCGCGTACAATCACAAATATGCCTGCCCGCTCGTGCCTGCGGAAAATGTTTTAAAAATTGCAATTCCGGCAGGCGAAAAAGCTTTTAAAAAATAACTTCATGCACATATTTTCTTTTAAAAATATTTTTAAAAATTTTCTCTTTGCTATATTTCTGAGCGCAGCTTTTTTTGCGAATGGCTGCATCATTGTTCGCACGCCGGACGATGTAGAAACGGAAGATATCGAGCTCAGCCCGAAGCCCGAGATCGCGATGTCGGAGGAAATTGTGCGCTCGCGCGAAGGCGATATGATCGCATTCCTGCCGGGAGGTTGGTTTTTTGTGGACATTGAGAATAAAGCGCCGTCGGAGATTTTCGCCGTCGCGGTGAATCCTGATTACACATTGAGCGCGGTTTTCACCTCTTTTAAAAGCAGTGAAGAGCAGGCGGAAAATGCGCTCGCGCTCGCACGGAAAAGCTTAGAGCGCCACGAACGAAAAACCGCGGGAAGCGTAAAGCAGATCGGAAAATTCTCCACGACGAAAATTGGTTTAAAAGAATTTGGCTTGTACGAAACGAGCGCCACAGGAGGCGCTTTAAAAACACACACGGCGGTTTTTATTTCCTCACTGGGCAATTACTACGAATTTGCAATTGTACCGCTGAATGTGAGTGGAAAATCTCTTCCGGCAGAGGAGGAAATTCAGAAAATATTTCGCTCAATTTTAGCAACGACGCAGTTTTAAAAGGAAGTTTTAAAAAACTTTTAAAAGAAAAAATTATGAATTTTTCGCCAGATACAGAAGCAGTTTTGCAGCATTTAGACGGCAAGACAAATAATAATTTGCGCAAGCGGAATGACCTTGGGACAATCCTCGAAACCGGCGCAGAAAATGACGCTTTTGAGTTGGTGAATTCCATTATTTTTACCGGCGCGGCGCTGTGGAAATTATTCAACACGTTAAAAAAAACAGGGCCGGATGCGGAAGGTTATAAAACGCTGGAAAAGGAATTTGCCAATGTTTTAAATGATCTTCGCGCGCAGCTTGCAGAAATTGCGGGATTATTTGACGAACAGCTTTTAAAACGTTTTGAAGACATTTATTTTGGTATGAATCAGGGCGTGATCCGCAATGTGACTGACCTGGCACATGACCTCGGCGCTTTAAAAAGTGTGCAGAATGACCAGAAATATAACGCGGATAATTCTCCATCAGAAAATTAAGAGAAGGTAAAAGATGGTACTTTTAAAAAGAATTTTCGGGATCACGATATTGCTTTTTGGCCTGGTTTTTTTCGCGGTCGGCATTGTCGCACTTTCTCAGCCACCAACGAAGGAAGACGAGTCGCCTGTCAGTACAGCAATTGGCATTACAGTAGTACTTGGTTTAATTCCATTTGGATTTGGGACATGGCTTTTAAAAAGTGCGCGGGACCAGGTTCGCCGTGAGAAAAGCGGGGATTTGGAAAGTGTATTTTACAAAATGATCCATAACGGACAGACAACGATCGCTGATTTTGACTTTGCCGTGCAGAATAAGATCACACGGCAGCAGGCGCGGGAGTTTTTAGAAAAGAAATGTCTGGAGCTTGGCGCCTCAGCCGATGCGAATGACAAGGGAATGGTCGTTTATATTTTTGGCGAATAATTTTTAAAACCATGAATCTTTTTAAAAGAATTCTCGGATTTGCGCTCGCTGCATTCGCGCTTTTCCAGCTATTAACCGCGATCGGCAGCTATACGAAGGGTAAGCCAAGCCACAGAATGGCAGTCGGGCTGATCGTCTCCGAGCTTGTTGGCGCGTATGGGATCTGGCTGGTCGTCCAATCTTTTAAAAAGCCGGAAAATGAAAAAAGCAGTGAAATTATATAATCACTGCTTTTAAAAACTTTCCCATTTCTTTTAAAAAATTACTTCCGCAATTCCGCCAGTTCTTTAAACAGCTCCTTTTCCTTATCGCTTAATTTCTGCGGGGTCTGCACCTGGAGCCGCACGTAAAGGTCGCCATAGGAATCGGGTTTCCCGTAGAGCGGCATTCCCTGGCTTTTTAATTTTAGTAAATGTCCCTGCTGAATTTCCGGCGGAACAGTTACTTTTAATTTTCCGCGAAATGTGGAAATCGTCACCGAGCCGCCTAATACCGCCGTGTACATATCCACCGGCATGTCTTTATACAGATCATCGCCACGTCGCTCATAGCCGTCCATTCCGACGATCGTAACGCTGATAAGCAGGTCTCCTGCCGGCCCGCCGCCACTTCCCGGCATTCCCTTCCCGGAGATTTTCATCGTTTGCCCGTCGGAAATTCCCGGCTTGAATTTCACTTCCAGCTTGTGATCGCCAACTGTTACCAGCCGCGCCGTCCCTTTATATGCTTCTTCTAATGAAATCTCGGCATTTGCCTGTACGTCCGCGCCTTTAGCAGCCCGCGCCGTTCTGCGCGCACCGCCAGCGTCGCCAAATCCACCGCCACCGGAAAAATTACCGCCAAAAACATTTTTAAAAAAGTCGCTCATCCCGCCGAACTGATCGCCGGAAAATCCCCCACCTGCACCGCCGCTAAATCCACCGCCCGCGCCCTGGTTTGCCGCCCATTCCTGCCAGTTGAAATCATCGGCTCGTCCGCCCGAGCGTTCGTAATCCTTGTAGCGCGAGCCAAGCTGGTCGTATTTTTTGCGTTTGTCGGCATCGCTGAGAACTTCATACGCTTCGCTTACTTCTTTAAATTTTGCTTCAGATTCTTTATTTCCCGCGTTTTTGTCAGGATGATGCTCACGGGCAAGTTTACGAAATGCCTTCTTAATTTCGTCGGCGGAAGCGCCTTTGGTAAGCCCGAGAGTTTTGTAATAATCTTTGAATTGCATATTTTTTGTTTTAAAATTCTTTAAAAATTTTTAAAAAGTATATAAAACACTTTTTAAAAACTCAATATATGAAAAAAGGCAGAAATGAATTCTCGTTTTAAAAACTTTCTTTAGTACGTTTACCGGAATTCTATATTTTTACGTGGCTTGTACTGATTCAAACAGCAAATTTTTAAAAGAGATTTCCTCGTATCAGATGCAATCTGTAAATTTGCTTTTAAAAAATGCTGACTTTTTAAAAACGGGAATAATCATGCCGATAATTACGACCAACAAACTCATTACTATCGAACGTCACCTTGCCGAGCAGGAGCACCTTCACCCTGAGGCAACCGGGAAATTCTCTCACCTCATGCGCGACCTTACGCTTGCTATACGTATTATCAGCCGCGAAGTTCGCCGCGCGGGATTGAATGATATTCTTGGTTTTACGGAAACAACCAATGTTCACGGCGAAAAAGTAAAAAAGCTGGATGAATTTGCCAACGACACGATCTTCCGCGCAATGGATCACGGCGGGCATCTGTGCGTGATGGCTTCGGAGGAATCCGACGGGCTTATTAAAATTCCCGAACATTACACAAAAGGCGATTATGTCCTTGTGTTTGACCCGCTTGACGGTTCGTCAAATATTGATGTAAATGCGCCGATCGGTACCATTTTTTCCATTTACAAACGCCTTGAAGAAGATGCCGGAACAGACGGTGAAATGCGCGATGTGCTCCAACCCGGAACTGTACAGATCGCAGCGGGATATGCACTCTACGGCAGCAGTACAGCGCTTGTTTATACTACGGGAAATGGTGTTGATGTTTTTACTTTCGACCCGACACTCGGCGATTTTTTCCTTACCGTTGAAAAGCTCATGATGCCGAAGCGCGGCCGCTATTACAGCATCAATGAAGGGAATTGCTACAAATGGAGCGACGAACTCCGCGCCTATATTGAATATTTAAAAACTCCATCCAATGATAATATGCGCCCGTACTCCGCGCGGTATATCGGAACGGCTGTGGCTGACGTTCACCGGACGCTGCATTATGGTGGGATTTTCCTCTACCCGGCGGATAATTCCAGCCCGAACGGAAAATTACGTTTGCTCTACGAAGTGAATCCAATGGCAATGCTAATCGAGCAGGCAGGCGGCCGCGCCACCGATGGTTTTAAAAGAGCAATGGAAATTATCCCGACGGAAGTTCACCAGCGCGCACCGATCATTCTTGGTAGCGAGGACGATGTTCTGGAATGTGAATCGTTTTTAAAAGGGGAACACCCGGCTTTTAAAAATGTTGAGTGATGAAGGTTGAGTTTTGATTAGAAACTCTTCAAAGCTCAAAATTTTTACCTTTTTACTTTTACTTTTTTACTTCAAAAAAATGACAGAGCCGGAAATAATAAAATTTCATCAGCAGGTACTTTTGAAACTCCAGGAAGCAATTGAGCTTACTACGATGCTTGGTGACGAAGCAAAACTACAGGAATATAAAACAGAATACGAGCGCGTAAAATCTGACGATAAATATTTTCGCGAGCGATATTTAGAGTAATTTTTAAAAAGAATCTACTCAGCGAGTTTTACAAATATTTTATTTTTAAAAACTCTTGTCGCAATAATTTTATCTTTTTCCAGCGCTTTTATAATCATTTGAAACCACTCTGAATCTTCCGCATTCGGAGTGGTTTTTAAAATTTTAGAAAGCAATTCCTCACCAGAAATTTCTTTAACTCCGCGCAGAATTTCCACACTTTTCCCACGCCAGATACGATTTGGCAAACCGCGATGTGACGGCTCCGCACGTTTTAAAACCTTTTCTTCCTTCATCTGAAATGCCGACGGACAAATATTTTGCATTGGGCAGATCAAACATTTCGGCGCTCGTGCTGTGCAAATTGTCGCGCCCAGATCCATTACCGCCTGATGCCATTCCGACGATTTTCCTTTGGGATAAACCTCTCCGGCAAATTTCCTCACATCACTTTCCAGTGCAACGGAAGCCGTCGTCAGCATTATTTTTAAAAGCCGCGAATACACACGGCGGATATTCACGTCCACGATCGTCACATTTTTTTTAAAAGCAAATGCCTGGAGCGCCCGCGCAGTGTAATCCCCGATACCGGGAAGTTTTAAAAGCGCAGTTTCATCACTTGGAATTTCACCGCTAAAAATCTCAACGACTGCACGACCGCAATCCCGCAAACGCAGCGCACGGGAATTATAGCCCATGCCCTGCCACGCGCGTATAATCTCCGCATTCGTTGCTTTCGCAAGATCAAAAATCGTAGGAAAACTTTTTAAAAACTCCGGTAATTTCTGCTCCACGCGCGAGGTTTGCGTCTGCTGAAGCATCGTTTCTGATACGAGAACAATGTACGGATCGGGATTTTCGTGCCGCCACACGAATGTGCGCTGAAAATCGGCGTACCAATTAAGCAGAAGAGTTTGTATTTTTAAAAGATTTTGTTGTTGTGGCATACGCCGGAATGACGTTTTTAAAAGAAAAAGTTTTAAAAGAAATGATGAAAAATCTGACTGAAGAGATAATACAATCAGCGAAAGAAAAAGCTTTAAAAGCACGCCAAAATGCTCACGCGCCGTATTCCAATTTCCTCGTTGGAGCAGTTCTGATTGATGAAAAGAATAATCTGTGGGAAGGCTGTAATGTAGAAGCCAGCAGCTACGGTCTGACGATCTGCGCGGAACGTTCGGCGCTTGTCGGCGCGATTTCTCGTGGCGTAAAAAGTTTTAAAGCGGTTGTTGTTTGTACAGATACGGAAATTCCTACTTCCCCATGTGGCGCGTGCAGGCAGATGCTGATAGATTTTGCGCCGGATGCGCTGGTGATAATGATAAATGTGAAAGGTGACGAAGTGCGAATGCTTTTAAAAGAATTGCTTCCGGCGGCGTTTACCGATGCGCAATTGCATTAAAAGTTTTTAAAACAATTCTGTCAGGTTATATTCGCCAAGCTTCCGGTACAGCGTTCGCTCGCTGATGCCAAGCGCACTTGACGCCATGCGGCGATTTCCGTCGAAGCGTTTTAAAGAAGCAATAATCAGTTTGCGCTCGGCCTCTTCCAGCCGGAAATCATCTTCGAGAATAATGCGGTGCGTGGTTTCCTCAACTTTCGTTTCCGGTTGCGGCTCTTCGGTTTTTTCTTCCTGCACGAAATTTGTGAACTGCATATTCGGCAGCCCTTCTATCATCGCTTTTAAAACATTTTTTACGTCCGTAATATCGTGGCGCATTTCTAAAAGCGAACGGTAAATAACGTTCAAATCCGGCTCATTGCGTTCAGCATTCGGCACGTGAACAATTGCTGTTTCGCGGCCTTCTGTCGGTGGCGGAAGCGTCGGCGTGATGTAGCGGCGCAGCATTTCAGGCGTGATAAATTCACCCTGCTCCAGCGTTACGATTGTTTCGATGGTATTGCGGAGCTCGCGCACATTTCCGTGCCACGGCAGTTTTTGCAGAACTTCCAGCGCGTCTTCGGAAATCCCTTCAAAATGAACATTATTTTTTTCACAGCAGCGTTGCGCAAATGATTCCACCAATATCGGAATATCATCCGTGTGCTGGCGGAGCGGCGGTAAAATAATATGAACGGAATTCAAACGGAAGAACAGATCCTGGCGGAAATTCCCGCGGCGGACTTCATATTCCAGATCACGATTTGTTGCCGCAACTAAACGTACATCTACTTTTAAAACCGTACTGGAGCCGACGCGCGAAAACTCGCCGCTTTCTAAAACACGCAATAATTTTACCTGCGTAGCTATCGGCATTTCGCCAATTTCATCAAGGAAAATCGTGCCGAGATGCGCCGTTTCAAAAAAACCTTTTCGCTGCTCGACGGCTCCGGTAAATGCGCCTTTTTCATGTCCAAAAAGCTCGGATTCCAAAAGCGTTTCAGGAATTGCGCCGCAATTTACACTTACGAACGGATATTTTTTACGCTTGCTCAGTCCGTGAATTGCATTTGCAAAGATCTCTTTTCCTGTTCCTGTTTCGCCGGTGATAAGCGCTGTCAGATCAGTTGGCGCCACCTGTACGAGCCGCTCAATAGCACGCCGCATTGGAACCGATGTGCCGATAATTCCATAGCGAAGCTGTAGTAAATGTAGAGTGTTTTGCTCGATTGGCGCAGATTTCATGAATGATTTTTAAAAGGCGTGATGATTTTTAAAAAGAATTTTTAAAAGAAAAATTCATACTTCGACAAGCTCAGTATGAATTTTAAAGTATGCAAATTTACTCACTAACTCATTAAACTCGCTAACTCACAAAACTCATTTTGTTTTCCACTCTTCCCAGCCGCCTGTATAGACAAATACTTTTTTAAAACCGAGCGCACTTAGGTTATTGGCGAGTTCATGGCTGAGGTCACAATTTCCGCCACCGCAATACACCACAACCGGCTGTTCGCGCGGAAGCCCGATCACTTTAGGAATATTTGCCTGAAAATCCTGCACATCAATATTTATTGAACCCGGAATATTCCCTTCGGCATGATGTCCGGCGTCGCGCGCGTCCATGAAAAGCACTTTTTTGTCAAAAAGCAATTTTGCCTGCTCATAGCGGATTTCCTTTGGCGTGGCGGGAACATTATTGACAGAATCTTTTCGCATTTGCTCGGCTTTTAAAGAATCCTGCACACGTTTTTGTGCGCGGCGAATGGAGTCCTGACGCATCTGCGCCATTGTGCTGCTGTCCTGAAGTGCGAGGTTTTTAAAAGGGTCTTCTCCCGGACGCGCTGAGTCTTTGGAAATGCCGTTTAATTCTGCATTCAACACGGAATCACTGATGAAATTCTCTACGCGTTTCTCGGGAAAAAGTGCGAGCGGCTTTGACGTTTTTGTAGTAGGAATGGAGAAATTATAGAGGATTCCCAAGAGCGTGGAAATCCCGATAATTACTGATATTTCGAGCAAAAGTTTTTTGTTCATGATTGTTTTAAAAAATTCTTTTTAAAAACCTTTTTGTGTTTTTAAAAACTGATATGCTTCGCTGATCTCCTGCGCTTTTTTGTGTGCGGCGGCCTGTTTTTCCTCCTTTTGCGTGGCAACTTTGTCAGGGTGAAATTCTCGCATTTTCTTTTTAAAAGCTGATTTTATTTCGTCAATGGTGGCTGATTCCGAAATTCCGAGAACGCTTAATGCACTTTTCAATTTTGCCGCATCAGGATTTTGTGATTTGTTTTTAAAATCGTTTTTAAAACTTTCATCATCGCGTTTTTTTTTGCCTTCATCACTGGAAAGCTCGTCAATGATCCGGCGCAATTCCTCCTCGTCGGAGTCCGGCGGAAGATTTACATTCCGTGAAGTATTATCATTCCAATATGATTCGGCGATGCGGCGGGCGCGGTCGAAAATTCCCATAATTCTTTTTAAAAAGCTTTTTTTATAATTTTTTACCATCATGCTCAAGGCACGTCTGGATGAGTGAAACGGCTTCCTGCGGTGATTCTACAAAGGAAAATATCTGCATATTTTTTTGCGCATCGGGTGAATAAAATGCCATTGTTTCAGCAATTTCGCGCCACTGTTCGCCGACGCAAACAGCAGGTTTTCGCTTGATAGCTCCTGACTGGCTCAGCGCCCAGATCGCGGAGAATTCAAACAGCGTTCCGATAGAACCCGGCAAAAGAATATATGCGTTGGAAAGGTCAAGGATCTGCATTAAATAATCATTGTACGAATTTGTGCGGATTTCACGCTGTACGTATTGATTTTTTTCAAAATTTTTATAAAAAGCCGTCGTTACGCCAATACATTTTCCTTCGCACGCGGCCGCGCCTTTTAAAGCCGCTTCCATCACGCCTCCGTAGCCGCCCGTGATCACGCCCCAGGTGATGTGCGACGCGTCTTGCCAGTGATGCGAGATTGGTGCGTCGGGGTTGTTCGCTCCAGACGGACGGTGGAGAAACATTGCCGGCCCGAGCGCGGGTTCACGAGCGTCGGCAACGTGTCGGGCGTCGTCACCGGCGCGCTGCTGGGTTCCGTGCTCAACGCCGGCGTGTTCGTCGGCGCGCTGGTCGATCCGGTCACGGGCGTGCTGATCGGCGACGTCCAGGC